>DASXXB010000393.1:0-41102 GCA_036503355.1 Kribbella sp.
GTACGACGTCATCGTGTGCACCGAGACGCCGACGCCGACCGACATCCAGGCGGACGCGATCTCCTCGAGCATCTGCAGGTACACCTCGTACGGCTGCTCGGCGCCGCCGTACTGCTCCGGATAGGGCAGGCCGAGCAGGCCTGCCTTGCCGAGGGTCCGGAACGCGTCCCGCGGGAAGGTCTCGGTCTCCTCCGCGTGCGCGGCGTGCGGGGCGAGCTCGTGCTCGCACAGGTCCCGCACCAACCTCAGCAGGTCCTCGGATTCGTCAGTCGGCAGGAGTCGGTCGACAGCCATCAGGAACCCCCTCTCAACAGCTACCCCAAATGATACTCCGAACGATACTGACGCACCTAACACAGTATCGTTCTATGCTGTCTCGATATGACAACAGTCGTTCCGGGGCGACGTACCCGCCGGCAGTCCGAGCTGCTGGACCGGCTCCTGTCCCTTTTCCTCGAACAGGGATTCAGCCGGTTCACCCTGGACGACCTGGCCGCCGAGCTGCGCTGCAGCAAGACGACCCTCTACGCGCTGGCGCCGAGCAAGGAACAGCTCGCCGTCGAGGTGGTCAAGCACTACTTCAAGAATGCCACCGCGCAGGTCGAGTCGGCGGTCGTCCGGCAGACCCGGCACGACCGGCGGATCGCGGCGTACCTCGGCGCGGTCGCGGACGCGCTGCGGCCGGCCAGCCGCACCTTCCTGGACGACGTGGCGACGTTCGCGCCGGCCCGGTCGGTGTACGAGCGGAACACCCGGATCGCCGCCGAACGGGTCCGGCAGCTAATCGAGGACGGCATCAACAACAAGACCTTCCGGCAGGTCGACATCGCGTTCGCGGCCGAGATGATCGCGCACACCATGCAGGCCATCCAGCGCGGTGACATCGCCCGGCGTACCGGTCTGAACGACGCCGAGGCCTATCGCGAGCTGGCGTCGTTCGTCCTGCACTCCCTGCGCCTGGACTGACCTACCCGGCCCCTTAAAGTTGGGCCGTCCTCTTGCTGCCATACCGCGCATCAGAGCCGTACGCCCCGGAAGGCTGATGACCATGAAAACTCTGCGACGAACCGCGGCCGTGGTGGCGGCCACCGCCCTCGCTCTCACCGCCGCCGCGCCGGCCGGGGCGGACCCGGTGAAGCCGCCCCGCCTGTCCGCCAAGGCGATCACCAAGGCCCTCAACGACCAGATCCACACCCCGGGTACGGCGTGGATGACCAAGCCGGACGGCACCGTGGTGGTGTCCTACGACCCCACGGTCACCGGCACGAAGCTGACCAAGCTGACGGGTCTGACCAAGCAGCTCGGCGCCAACGTCAAGCTCGAGAAGCTCCCCGGCAAGCTGCAGAAGTACATCAGCGGCGGCATGGCGACGTACGGCGGCGAGTACAAGTGCACCGTGGGCTTCAACGTCCAGCGGCGCGGTAAGTACTACTTCCTCACCGCCGGCCACTGCGGTAAGGACGCGACCCGCTGGTACCAGGACCCGCAGCACAGGGTCTACACCGGCGCAGTCTGGAACGCCACGTACCCGTACCACGACTACGCGCTGGTCGTGTACCGCACCGACATCAAGACGAAGCCGCCGGGCGGCAGCGTCTACCTGTACAACGGGCACTCGCAGGACATCACCAAGGCGATGAACCCGGGCCTGAACCAGCTGGTGTACCGCTCCGGCGCCACCAGCGGCCTGCACAGCGGCCGGGTCACCGGGCTGAACGCCACGGTCAACTACGGCGACGGCCGCGTGGTCGGCCTGATCCGGACCAGCGTCTGCGCGGAGCCGGGCGACTCCGGCGGGCCGCTGTTCTACCGGCAGTGGGCCTTCGGTCTGACCTCGGGTGGCTCCGGCGACTGCAGCTCGGGCGGCGTGACCTACTTCCAGCCCATCGTTCAGGCGCTGAACGCGTACGGGGTCTACATCTACTGAGCGCAGGTTTCCCCTACTCTCCGAGATTGCCTGAATACTCAGCGGGATAGGTGGGTAGGACTCGACTCGGTTGAAGTCAAGGACGCCCCGCCCCGAAGGCGTCCTCATCGTGAGGAGGCTGAAACCGATGAACCTGTCCCCATTCCGCCGTACCACCGCAATCCTGGCCGCGGCCGGGCTTGCTGCCGCCGGACTTCTGGCGACGCAGGCCTCGGCCGCACCGGTCAACCCGTCCACTTTGTCCACTTTGTCTGCGGCCGCGATCACGTCCACGCTGAGCGAGGACGCCACGATCCCGGGTACGGCGTGGCAGACCGACCCGGACGGCCGGATCATCGTGTCGTACGACGACACCGTCACCGGCGCGAAGCTGGCGAAGCTGACCGGCGTGACCAAGCAGTTCGGTGACCGGATCAAGCTCGAGAAGATGTCCGGCAAGCTGACGAAGTACATCGCCGGCGGCGACGCCATCTACGGCGGGCAGTACCGCTGCTCGCTCGGCTTCAACGTACGCAGCGGCAGCACGTACTACTTCCTGACCGCGGGCCACTGCGGCAACATCGCCTCCAGCTGGTACTCGAACTCCAGCAAGACCACGCTGCTCGGGACGACGTACGGCTCGAGCTTCCCCGGCAACGACTACGCGATCGTGAAGTACAGCACGTCGTACACGAACCACCCCGGAACCGTTGACCTGTACAACGGCTCCTCGCAGGACATCACGTCCGCCGGCAACGCCTACGTCGGCCAGGCGGTCAAGCGCAGTGGTAGCACGACCGGTGTGCACAGTGGTTCGGTCACCGCGACGAACGCCACGGTCAACTACGCCGAAGGCACCGTCACCGGCCTGATCCGCACCACGGTCTGCGCGGAAGGCGGCGACTCCGGCGGCGCCCTCTTCGCCGGCTCCGTGGCCCTCGGCCTCACCTCCGGCGGCTCCGGCAACTGCTCCTCCGGCGGCACCACCTACTTCCAGCCCGTCACCGAAGCCCTCTCCCGCTACGGCGTGAGCGTCTACTGATCCAGATCTGACTGTGGGGCCGGAGAAACCTCTCCGGCCCCACACTCGTGCTCTAGCCGCGGCGGCGGGAGATTTCGTAGAGGGTTACGCCGGCGGCGATGCCGGCGTTGAGGGACTCGGTGGCGCTGGTCATGGGGATGGAGACGATCAGGTCGCAGTTCTCGCGGACCAGGCGGGCCAGGCCTTTGCCCTCGGAGCCGATGACCAGGACGATCGGCTCGGTCGCGGCCTCGAACTCGGGGAGCTCGACCGCGCCGTTCATGTCCAGGCCGATGACCAGCAGGCCCGCGTCCTTGTAGGACTTGAGGGCGCGGTTCAGGTTGCCGGCCCGGGCGACCGGGATCCGGGCCGCGGCGCCGGCCGACGTCTTCCACGCCGACGCCGACATGGACGCCGTACGACGCTCGGGTACGACGACACCGTGCGCGCCGAACGCGGCCGCCGACCGCGTGATCGCGCCGAGATTGCGCGGGTCCGTGACGCCGTCCAGCGCGACGATCAGCGGCACCTCCTGCGCGTCGTACGCCCGCTGCAGCAGGTCGTCCGGATGCGCATACTCGTACGGCGGGATCTGCAGCGCGACGCCCTGGTGCGCACCGCCCGCGGTGACCCGGTCCAGCTCGGTCCGCGGGACCTCGAGCACCGAGACGCCGGTCTCGACCGCGACCAGCAGCGCCTCGCGCAGCCGGGCGTCCCGCTCGGTGCCTTCGGCAACGTGCAGCGCCGCCGCCGGTACGCCGGCCCGGAGCGCCTCGACCACCGGGTTCCGCCCGTAGACCCACTCGACGCTCGCGTCGTTGTCCTTGCGCGCCGGGCGCCTGCCGCGCTGTTCGCGTTCCTTGGCGCGCTCGGCCGCCTTCGCACGCTTGTGCGCGGGGTGCTTGACCCGGTCGACCGCCTTCGGCGTCGGGCCCTTGCCCTCGAGTCCGCGGCGGACCCGGCCACCGGAACCGGCCGTCGGATTGCCCCGCGGCTTCTTCCGGACGGCTCCCTTGCGCTGGCTGCTGCCTGGCACGTCAATTTCCTTCGGTCGACATGAGAGACCATCGCGGTCCCTGGGGGGTGTCTTCGATGACGACGCCGAGCGCCTTCAGTTGGTCGCGGACGGCGTCGGCTGCGGCGTAGTCCTTCCGCTCCCGGGCGGCCTGGCGCTGCTCGAGCAGCGCCTTCACCAGCCCGTCGACGACCTCGGTCAGCTCGTCGCTGCCACCGGCGCGCGACACCCACGGCTCGGCCAGCGGGTCCAGCCCGAGCACGCCGAGCATCCCGCGCACCGACGCGAGCGCCTCCCGCAGGGCCTCGGAGTCCCCGTCCGCGACCAGTTTGTTGCCGTCGCGCACGGTGTTGTGCAGCACGGCGACCGCGGCCGGCGTACCCAGGTCGTCGTCCATCGCGGCGACGAAGTCCGACGGCAGCTCCGCCGACGGCTCCACGCCACCGGTGACCTCGGTCGCCCGGTGCACGAACCCTTCCAGTCGCTCGAAGCTTTTCGCGGCTTCGTCGAGCGCCTCGAACGAGAACTCCACGACCGACCGGTAGTGCGACTGCACCAGGTAGTAGCGCAGCTCGATCGGGCGGACCCGGTCGACCACGTTCCGCACGACGGCGCTGTTGCCCATCGACTTCGACATCTTCTCGCCGGCCGTGGTGACCAGCGCGTTGTGCATCCAGAACCGGGCGAACTTCTGCCCGACCGCGGTCGACTGGGCCAGCTCGTTCTCGTGGTGCGGGAAGCGCAGGTCCAGCCCGCCGCCGTGGATGTCGAACTCCTCGCCGAGATACTTCCCGGCCATCGCGGAGCACTCGATGTGCCACCCGGGGCGGCCGCGGCCCCACGGTGCCGGCCAGGAAGCGGTCCGCGGCGTGGCCTCGGTCCAGCCCTTCCAGAGCGCGAAGTCGCGCGGATCCCGCTTGCCGCGCGGATCGGCGTCCTCGGCCGCTTCCATGTCCTGGATCTTCTGGTGCGACAAGGCGCCGTACGACGGCCACGAGGCGACGTCGAAGTACACGTCGCCGGACCCGTCGGGCGCGACGTACGCATACCCGCGCTCGATCAGCTGCTCGATCAGCTCGAGCATCTCCGGGATGTGGCCGGTGGCGCGCGGCTCGTACGTCGGCGGGCGGCAGCCGAGGACGTCGTACGCCCAGTGCAGCTCACGCTCGAACTCGTAGGCGTGTGCCCACCACGGGACGCTGCGGTCGGCCGACTTGGCGAGGATCTTGTCCTCGATGTCGGTCACGTTAGCGATCACGGTGACCTCGAAACCGGAGCGCTCCAGCCAGCGGCGCAGGACGTCGAAGACCACTTCCTTGTAGATGTGCCCGACATGCGGGGCACCCTGCACCGTCAGCCCACAGTGGTAGATCCCGACCTGGCCCGGGTGGACCGGCTCGAAATCCCTCACAGCTGCCGTTGCGGTGTCGTACAAGCGAAGTGTCACCGGTCAAGGGTAACGGGAAGTGGCACCCGTCCTTGACAAGATGTCCACAGCACATCTCCGGGAGGACAGGTCAGTTGTCGAACCAAGGGCCGTACGGGCCGCCACCAGGGCAGTACCCGCCGCCGCAGCAGTATCCCGGCGCGCCGCAGTACGGCCCACCCGCCGGTCAGCAGTACTGGGGAGCGCCGCAGAGACCACCCCAGGGCCCGCCGATGGGACCTCCTCTCGGAGCACCCATGGGGCCGCCTCCGATGGGGCCTCCGATGGGCCCTGGTTTCGGGTTCGGGTCGAACGGCTTCCCGCCGCCGCGCAAGAAGAAGAGCAAGGCCGTGTTCATCGTCGTACCGCTGGCGCTGGTGGCACTCGGCCTGCTGGTCGGGCTGCCGCTCGTGAGCTCGATCCTCAAGCACAACGGTGACGACAGCTACACGCAGCCCGAGCCGACCTACACGGCGACCGCCAGCCCGACCGAAGAGCCGAGCGGAGGACCGACGGACCCCGCCTCGTCGGCCCCCGTCAGCACGGAGCCGACGGAGCCGGCTACCACAACCACCACGACCGAGCCGGCCACGACCCGGACCACTGCCCCGGAGCCGTCGGACCTGGATCTGGTCGCCAAGAACAAGATCTACAAGACCGGCGTACAGAAGTCGGTCAACTGCCGGGAGTCGGGTGCCCGCGCCAACAGCGTCACCAACGCCCGCAAGTACTACAACGCGGTCCTGGCGTGCCTGACCAGGGCGTGGCCGGCGCAGGTGACCCTGGCGGGCGGACGGTTCGTCGCCCCGCACCTGATCGGATTCCTCGGTACGGCGACGACGCCGTGCGGCGGGGACGCTCCGAGTTCGTTCTACTGCCCGACCAACCGGACCATCTACATGGACGCCGCCAAGGACCTGGCGGAGTACCAGAAGTTCCTGTCGTACTCGAACCGCACCGAGGCGATGGCCTGGTTGCGCGCGGACATGACCGACACGGTCGCACACGAGTTCGGTCATCACGTGCAGAACCTGACCGGCATCCTGCACGCGGAGGTCAACCTCGAGTACGAGTACTCCGGGGACAAGTCGCTGGAGATGAGCCGCCGGCTGGAGATCCAGGCGACCTGTTTCGGCAACGTGTTCATGGGGGCGAACAAGTCCAGCTACAAGATGACCGGGCAGCTGAAGGCACAGCTCGACTATCTGCATTCGCACCAGGGCGACGAGTACGGCGCGCGCCGCGACCACGGCAGCCGGGCCATCATCCCGCGCTGGGCGAACGCCGGCTTCAGCACCCGCAGCCCGCGAGCCTGCAATACCTTCACCGCGTCACCGAAGTACGTCCGGTAAATGATCACCAAACGCAAGGTGTAAAGGGTTGGTTTTCTCCTAAGCTGGGTAATAGGCAACCTGAGCGCTCTGTCCGCCCCTCATCGCTCTGGAGGAAACCGTGAAGTCCGCCCTTTTCACGGGTGCCGCCGTCACCCTCGGCCTGCTCTTGGCCTCGGTCGGCTCCGCCCAAGCAAGCTCCACCCCCGTCCCCACCCCGCAAGCCCGCCAGCACGGCATCACCAAGGCCGGTGACGCCTACATGGGCTGGACCCAGAACTCGACCACCAGCACCGCCGCGGCGTCGCCGATGAGCACCACCGCGGTGGTCGAAGGCATCGACGTTGCCAGCTACCAGGGCAACGTCAACTGGTCCTACTGGTGGGGCCAGGGCAAGCGATTCGCGTACGTGAAGGCGACCGAAGGCACGTCGTACAAGAACCCGTACTTCGCCCAGCAGTACAACGGCTCGTACAACATCGGCATGATTCGCGGGGCCTACCACTTCGCGCTGCCGAACAACTCCAGCGGCGCGACGCAGGCGAACTACTTCGCCAGCAGTGGTGGCGGCTGGTCCCGGGACGGCAAGACGCTGCCGGGGACGCTCGACATCGAGTACAACCCGTACGGCGCCACCTGCTACGGGCTGAGCGCGTCGGCGATGGTCAGCTGGATCCGCGACTTCGTGAACACCTACAAGTCACGCACCGGACGCGACGCGGTGATCTACACAAACTACGACTGGTGGAGCCGCTGCACCGGTAACAGCACCGCGTTCAACACGACCAACCCGCTCTGGGTGGCGAGGTACTCCACCTCGCCGGGCACGCTGCCTGGCGGCTGGCCGTTCTACACCTTCTGGCAGTGGACCTCGTCGCCACTCGACCAGGACCGGTTCAACGGCGACTACAGCCGGCTGCAGGCCTTGGCCAACGGCTAAAACGGTTGCGGCGGTCGCATAGTCTCGATCGGTGACCTACGTGCTGCCGATCGAGACCGACCGCCTGATCCTTCGACGCTACGTCGAGAACGACTACGACGACCTGCTGAAACTGCAGTCCGACCCGGACGTCGCCCGTTTTCTGCTGCACGACGTACGGACGCCGGAGCAGGTCAAGGAGGCCCTCGCCGGGCGGCTGGCCGATGTCGCGATGGACACCGACGGTCAAGCGCTCACCGTCGCCGTGATCCTGCGGGACACCGGTCAGCACCTGGGCGAGGTCACGCTGTTCATGAACAACGTCGAGCAGCGCACCGGCGAGATCGGGTACGTCTTCCACCCGGAGTCGCACGGTCACGGGTACGCCGCGGAGGCCTCGGCCGAACTGCTGCGCATCGGGTTCGAGGAGCTCGGGCTGCACCGGATCATCGCCCGGCTCGACGCCCGCAACGACGCCTCCGCCAAGCTGCTGAACCGCCTCGGCCTGCGCCAGGAGGCGCACTTCGTGAAGAACGAGTACCTGAAGGGCGAATGGACCGACGAACTGGTCTTCGCGATGCTCTTCGAGGAGTGGGACAAACGCTCGTAAGTTTCTACCGCGCCGCGCCCACCCAATGACAGCAACTGCCGCCAGGGCTACCGTCAGACTTATGACTTCCGCCCGTTCTGTCACCGCCCTGCTTGTGGGGGCGGTCGTGCTCAGCGCCGGCAGCTTGCCGAGCGAAGCCGTCAAGGTTGCCCCGGCGCGCGACATCGCGTACCGGACCTGGACGTCGACCGCGGACTTCCTGGCCGGCCAGCAGTCCGGTACGACCGTGTCCGGCGACGCCCTCACGTTCGGCACCTCGACCGGCACCACGTCGTACGTCGATCCGTTCGGCGACGGCACCGCGAAGACCTACGACCGGACCAGCTGGGTCTCGCCGCCGGTCAGCACCGGCTTCGGACTGACCGAACTGGTCGCGTCGTGGAACGCGACGACCCCGCCGGGCACCTGGGTCGAGGTCTCGATGGCCGGTACGACGAACCTCGGCACGACCACCAAGTGGTACGTCCTCGGCCGCTGGTCCGGCGGCGACGACACCGCGGCCGGCGACATCCACCGGACATCGGTGCCGAGCCAAGGCGACGCGGACGGATCCGTTGCCGTCGACACCTTCCAGGCTGCGACCGGCAAGTGGCTGGACCGCTGGCAGCTCAAGGTCACGCTGTACCGCCTCAGTGGTACGACGCAGTCCCCGGTCGTCCGGTCCGTCGGCGCGATGGCGTCCCGGCTGCCCTCGGACAAGAAGGTTGCCGTGAGCCCCCTCGGTGGCGCGGAGGGCACCGTCCTCGACGTACCGACGTACTCGCAGGAGACCCACATCGGGCAGTACCCGCAGTGGGACGGCGGCGGTGAGGCGTGGTGCTCGGCGACCTCTACCGCGATGGTGCTCGACTACTGGGGCGCCGGTCCGACCGCGGCCGAGACCGCGTGGGTGGATCCGTCCTACTCCGATCCGCAGGTGGACCACTCGGCACGGTCCGTCTTCGACTACGCGTACGACGGCGCGGGCAACTGGCCGTTCAACACGGCGTACGCCGGATCGCGTGGGGTGGACGCGTTCGTCACCCGGCTGCGGTCGCTGACCGAGGCGGAGCAGTTCATCAAGGCGGGGATCCCGCTGGTGGCCTCGCTGTCGTTCAAGAAGAGTGACCTGCCCGGTGCGGGCTACGGGACCAACGGACACCTGATGGTGATCGTCGGGTTCGACCAGAACGGCAACGTGGTCGTGAACGATCCGGCGTCGCATCTGATCGCCAGCAACGAGCAGGTGCGTACGACGTACGACCGGGAAGCGTTCGAGAACGCGTGGGTGCCGCACTCGGGTGGGCTGGTCTACGTGATCCACCCGGCGGGCACGCCGTTGCCTGCGCCAACGGATCCGCAGCACAACTGGTAGGGACGACAGAGCCCGCCACACCGGAGCGGCGTGGCGGGCTCTGCTCTCGGGACCTCAGCGGGCGAACAGCGCGCCCGTCAGGTTCGTGGTGAGGTTGCGCAGCGAGTCCGGCAGGTACTGCAGGTGCCAGCCGCTCGGTCCGCGGTACCAGGGGAAGCCCTCGTCCGTCTCGTCCGGCGTGGTGTCGGTGGCCACCAGTGCGTCGATCCAGCGCTCCGAGCCGCCGAGTACGACGGCGTACGGCAGGGCGCGCGAGCAGAGCTCGGCGTGCTGGTCGTTCGGCAGTTCGCTGACGTCCATCTCCAGCAGCTCACCGCGGATCGCGGCGACCTGGCCGAGCACGCGGCCCGCGGCCGGAGCCTTGGCCGGCATGTGGCGGCCGACCACGAGCAGGCCGACACCGACCAGGGTGATCGCCAGGCCGAGCAGGCCCCAGGTCGACAGCAGCGCCAGCAGGACGGTCGCGATGAAACCGACGACGGTGGTCGCGATCCCGATCGTCGTCCACAGCGACCGCGTCCGGTCCGGACGCTCGGTGAACCAGCCGCGCTTGACCACGCCGTCGTACAGCGCGTCCTGGACCTGGGCAAGGTTCGCGCGGACCTGCTTGCCGAGCTCGGAGACCAGCACCGAGTCGGCGTCGCCGAAGATCGCGCGGATCAGCACGTTCTCGTAGCGCTGCAGCTCCTCCGAGGGCGCGTTCGAGACCCGGCGCAGCTCCCAGTCGGGCCGTGCGTACTCCGTGCTGTGGTCCAGCTCGATGATCGTGAGGTGACCGCGGACGGCCAGGTCGATGATCGTCGCGGTCACGTCGACGGGGTCGATCCGCTCGTCGATCAGCGTGCCGACCTCACCGGGCCGCAGGTCCGACGGCGGCGTGAAGTCGATCCGCGCGTCGGTGCCGAGGCTGAACAGCGACGCCGGTACGACGCGGCGCGGGTCGACCTGGTCGCGGCCGCGCAGCCGGTACAGGGCGAACAGCGCGATCGCGCCGAGCAGCAGCACCAGCAGCGCCGTGATCAGCTGCGCGGCGTCGGTGGAGAAGGCGCGCTTGAAGGTGTGCCGGTACTCGACGATCGAGTTCGCCGCGATCTGGTCCTTCGGGAACCCGACCACCATCTTGACCGTGTTGCCGGGCGGCAGGTCCGTCTGGCTGAACGTCGGGCCCGCGGTCTCGCCGATCTGCGCGATCGTGCACGGGACGTTGCTGTTCACCGGGCCGGCGAAGCACGCGACGTGCGAGACCTCCGGGACGCTGAAGACCGTGTTGACGTTCTGGATCGGGAGGCTGATCCCGGTCAGCGGCGCGAACTGCAGCTCGGTGCCGTCCAGGGTCTTCGCCACCGCGCCCTTCACGGTGTACGAGAAGTCGAGTTGCGTCGTACCGCTGGTGACGTCCGGTACGGCGATCGAGGTGACGTCGCCGTCCGTCTTCACCTCGGCCTTCTTGTCCTGGCCGCCCGCCTTCACCTGCAGGTCGCCGATCTCCTGCACGTGGTCGACGTCGTCGGGCAGGTGGTCGCGGGTGACGATGAACCGGGTGAAGGTCCCGTTCACGTTGCTCAGCTTCCAGGTCTCCGCGACCCGGAGCAGGCCGTCACGTTCGACCCGGACCTGACTGTCGTAGTTGGTGACCACCGGGTCGGCGGTCGCGCTGCTTCCGGCCGCGCCCGCGGGGACAGCGGACAGGCCGAGCAGGCCGAGGGCACACAGGGAGAGCCCGAGGAGACGTAGACGCATCGCCCAATCACACCGTAGAGAGAGGGTCAGGTTGACACCGCGCACCCTAGCGTCTGGCGAGTGTCAGGCAACCAACGGGCTCCCGGACGGCCGGGGAAGTTGAGCCCGCACTCCGGTACCGTCGCGGGCGTGTCAGGCAACCAGTGGGGACCACCGCCCGGTCAGCAGTACCCGCCTCAGCAGCCACCTCAACCGTGGCAGCAGGGACCCGGGTACGCCGGAACGCCGCCGCCCGGACGCCCGCCGCAAGGACCTGGTTTCCCTGGGCAACCATTCCCGGGGCAGCCGGTCCCTGGGCAACCATTCCCTGGGCCGCCGGTCGCGGGGCAGGCGCAGTTCGGCTGGGGCAGTCCGCCTGGTGGACCGCGACCACCCAAGAAGAACGGCCGGGGCCCGTTGATCGCCGTCTTCACGGTGCTCGGGGTGCTGATCCTCGGCGTCGTCGGGCTGAAGACCGTCTCGTTCGTCCTGAAGCACAACGACGGTACGACGACGGGCAGTCCGAGCATCACGTCGTCGTACAGCCCATCGCCGCTGCCGTCGAAGCCGACCGAGCCGACCGTCGGCCCGTCGACCCGGAACGTGCCGACCACCACCCGGACCACCACGACCACCCAGCCGCCGCGCCCGACGGCCAGCCGGTCGACCACGACCAGCACGCCCACCACTGAGCAGGGACCGAGCGACAGCGACCTGGTGCTGAAGAACAGCCTGTACAAGGCCGGGAAGATGGCGTCGGTGCGCTGCAAGGAGTCGAAGGCGCGGCCGAGCACCGTGGCCGGGGCGAAGGCCAACTACAAGAACCTGCTGGCCTGCCTGAACAAGGCCTGGGCACCACTGGTAACCAAAGCCGGCGGACGGTTCCGGGCACCGCGCCTGATCGCGTGGAGCGGCTCGGTGACATCGCCGTGCGGCACCTACCAGGACTCCTACACGCCGTTCACGTGTGGCACCAACGACACGATCTACATGAACCTCACCGAGGACCTCGGCAACTACAACCGCTACTCGCAGAGCTACCAGAAGATCTGGGCGCGGATGTGGATGCTGCACCAGTTCGCCCACGAGTACGGGCACCACGTACAGATCAACATGGGCATCCTGCAGGCGTACGCGCGGATCCGCTACGAGCGTCCGACCGAGGCGATGGAGCTGCAGGACAGCCGGCGGCTGGAACTCCAGGCGTCCTGCTTCTCGGACATCTTCATCGGCTCGAACCGCAGCACCTACCCGGTCACCGGCCAGGCGCAGTACCAGTGGCGCTGGCTGATCGGGCACGTGACAGACCTGAAGGACGACCACGGCGACGCGAACAACCACCAGTACTGGGCGCTGCGCGGCTACAACGCCCGCGACCCCCGCGTCTGCAACACCTGGGCAGCCTCAGCCTCCAAGGTCCAATGACCCCTCCCCGTCACCAGCACCCACCACCCCGAGCAACACCGTCGCGAGTGGCACCGTCGCGAGTGGCGCCGTCGCGAGTGGCGCCGTCGCGAAGAACCGGTGGCGGCAGGTGTCGGCAATCTTCACGCGCCTGGGCTGCCGGATCGGTACGGCCCTCGCGGGGAGCCGTCGCGGGTGGTTCGGGTGGGTGGTTCGGGTGGGTTTGAAGGGGTCGGACACCCCCTTGGCTAGCCTGGCGGGTCCGGATCACGCAGAGTATGTCCGGGGGGAGCGGCCTTCGGCACCCCACCAACTGCTACACCCAGCAAGGTCGTGAGGAGCATCGATGTCGGACAACTGGAACCAGCCCCCGGGGAGCGACCCGGCTGACCAACAGCCGGACCGCCCACAGGAGCCCGTTCCCGCCCCCCAGAACCACCCCACCCAGACCGGTCCCGACCAGACCGGTCCGGCTGATGATGCTGCTGGCCAGGGCGGTTCTCGCCACGACGGCCCACCCCATGCCGGCCCCGGCCACGCCAGCCCCACCCAGGCTGGTTCCGCTCGGGGTGCAGCCGCTCAGGGCGGTCCTGACCAGGCCGGTTCCAGGCACGCCGGTCCTGCTCAGAGTGCCGCTCTGGCTGCCGCTGCTCAGGGCGGTCCTGCTCAGGGCGGTCCTACTCAGGGCGGTTCTGCTCAGGGCGGTTCTGCTCAGGGCGGTTCCGGGCAGGGCGGTTCCGGGCAGGGCGGTTCTGCTCAGGGCGGTGCCGGCCAGGGTGGTGCCGGCCGGCGTGGTTCTGGTGAGAGCTGGTTCAGCCAGAGCAGCCCCAGTAGGAGCGGGTCTGGTCGCAGCGCTTCTGGTCAGGGCGGGCCCGGCGAGAGCTGGTTCAGCCGGAGTAGCCAGGAGCCGGGCGGTTCCAGTGAGAGCGGAGAAGCCCACGGCGGGTCTGTCGCGGCGCGGTACGACCAGGGCAACCAGGGTCAAGGCAGTCCTGCTCCAAGCAGGTCCGGTCGGCCCGGCGAGTCCGAAAGCACCCAGCAGTCCGGCGGCAGGCAGGCGCCCGGTGACCGGCAGGGGTCCGGTGTCGGGCACGGGTCTGGTGGCGGGCAGGGGTCTGGTGGGTGGTTCAGTTCACGGGATAACGAGGGTGGTGCACGGTCGTCTGGTCCCGGGGAGGCAGGGCCGGGTCCGGGCGACGGACAGGTCGCGAGCTGGTGGTCGGGCGACACCGACGCCAAGCGCGAGTTCCAGAACCCCGGCCAGCCCGAAACCCCGGCGAACAACTGGTTCGACGGCGGCTGGGACCCCAACCGCCGAGAACACCCCGACCAGCCCGCATCCGATCCCAACCCGAACAGGCCCACAGCAAACCAACCAGGCCCCAACTCCCCCAACCGCTGGCAGCCGGGCCCCAACCAGCCCGGCCCTCACAACCCAGGCCTGAACCAGCCCGGCCCCAACCAGTCCGGCCCCAACCAGCCAGGCTCGGACCGACCTGGCGCCTGGCAGTCCGGTGCGAGCGGGCCCGGCTCGACGCAGCCGAGCCCGTGGCAGTCCGGTGCGAGCGGGCCCGGCTCAGCGCAGCCGAGCCCGTGGCAGGCCGGTGCGGGGCAGGACGGTGGTTGGCAGGCGGGGCCGGCGCAGGGCGGGTCTGGGCTGTCGTCTGCGAACCAGCAGGGCTGGGAGTCCGGTCCTGCGCAAGGGTCCAACCCGGACTGGTACCCGTCTACTCCGTCAGACCCATCCCAGTCGGGCTCGTCCGGACCGTCCTGGTCGCAATCACAGGCGGATCAGTCGCAGTCCGGGGCAGCCGGTGGTTCAGAGTCCGGTACGCCGGACCTGTGGAAGCCCCGCCCGTCCTGGTCGGAGCCGCCCGATGCCAACACGGGTCAGGCCAGCTCGCAGTCGAGCACGGCGCAGTCCGACCCATCACAACCCAACCAGTCGAGCCCGTCCGCCTCTGGCGCATCGCAGTCCGGCTCAGCACAGGGTGCACCGCAGTCCGGCTCAGCACAGGGTGCGGCTCGCTCCGGCTCGGCACAGTCCGGCGTACCGCAGTCGAGTTCGGCGCAGTCCGGCTCCGCACCGTTCGGTTCGAGCCAGCCCGGCGCGGGACAGGCCGGCGCGGGACAGGCCGGTGGGGGACAGGCCGGCGCGGGACAGGGCGGTGGTGGGCAGGGTGGTTCGTCGCAGTCTGGCGCCGGTCGGGGTGGGGCGGGGTTGGGTGGGGGTGGTTGGGCTGCTGGGCAGTCTTGGAGTTTGCAGACGGGGGCTGGTCACGGGACTGAGGGCGACTCGGGGCAGTCGTCTGGGGCTGGGCATGCGCGGGCCGGGTGGTCGGCCAGCGGTCAGTCGGAGTCGAGTGCCTGGCAGGCCTCGCCCTCGCAGCAGGCGCCACGGCAGCAGACCGGTCCGCATTCAGAAGGCTCGTACCTCTGGGGTCCGCAGGGCGGACAGAACCAGCAGCACCCGCAGGACAGCCAGACCGGCCAAGGCCAGCAGCACAGCCAGCACCACGGCCAGACCAGCCAAGGCCAGCAGCATGACCAGCACCAGAGCCAGCACCAGAGCCAGCACCAGAGCCAGCAGCACGGCCAGCAGCACGGCCAGCAGCACGGCCAGCAGCAGGGTCAGCAGGGTGCGGAGGGGGTCTCGCCTTGGAGTCAGGCTTTGTTGGGGCAGGGGCAGCAGGGGGCTGGGCGGCATTCGGCGGGGCAGGGTGGGCAGATCGGGCCGATGGGTCAGCCGGTGCAGCAAGCGCCGACGTGGCAGTACCCGCCGATTCCGATTCCGCAGCCGCCGGGCAGCCGGCGCCGGCGTCGGAAGAAGAAGCTGACGCGCCCGCTGCTGATCGGGCTGGTGGCGCTCGCCGTCCTGGTGGTCGGCACTGGTGTCACGCTGATCGTCCGCAACGTGGGTGGTGGCGACGCGGAGGCGAAGCAGACCCCGACGGCGCCGGCTTCGGAGTCCCCGTCGCAGTCGCCGTCGCAGAGCCCGTCCACGTCCCCGACACCGACCGGCCCACGCGGCCCGACGGTCGACGAGGTCGTGAAGGCCAGCCGGCTCTACACGATCGGCCCGGTCGCCGCGTCGAACTGTGTGGAGCCGCCGTTCGCCCCGGTCACTCTCGCGGCCGCGCAGCAGTACTACAACCGCCTGCTGCCGTGCATGAACCACACGTGGTGGCTGGCGATGAAGAAGGCGAACCTTCCGTTCCGGAACCCGAAGGCGGTCGTGTACGTCGGGAAGCGCACCTCGCCGTGCGGCATGCAGCGCAGCGTACGGGCGGCGTACTGCCCGGCGGACGAGACGATCTACCTGCCGTTCAGCGTCGACAATGTCGCGTACACGAGGAACCCGGTGTACGCCCGTGCGGTGATGCTGAACACGTTCGCCCACGAGTACGGGCACCACGTGCAGAAGCTGAGCGGGATCCTCGCCTCGTCGATGACGCGGCAGAAGTCGATGTCGCCGAACCAGCAGCTGGCCGAGAGCCGCCGGCGTGAGCTGCAGGCGACCTGCCTCGGCTCGGTCTACCTCGGTGCGAACGCGGCGTTCATCCCGATGCGCGGCCCGCTGCTGACCAGCTGGAGGACGCTGATCGCGCACATGGGCGACGACTACTCCCGGCCGCGGGTCCACGACCACGGCAACCGGGTCAGCAACTACCAGTGGTCGATCGCGGGCTACAACAACAAGAAGCCCGACTCCTGCAACACCTTCACCGCAGCCGACGTACGCATCAACTGACGGCTCACAACGCAGAAGCCGGCCCCTCGTCAAAGGGGCCGGCTTCTGCGCGTTCGGTCAGGTGAAGAGGCGGCGGGCGGTGGTCAGGGTGCCGCCGAAGGAGGTGACGAAGTTGCTGAGCGACTCGCCGATGTCGGACAGGTGCCAGTTGTCCGGGCCGGAGTACCAGCCGATGCCGGCGTCCGGGTCGTCGTCGTCATCGGTCGCGGCGATCTCCAGGGCCCACTTCTCGGTCAGCCCGAGCACAGCGGCGTACGGCAGGCAGCGGGACGCGAACTCGAGCCGGTGGCTCTGCGGCAGGTCGGCCGAGGACTCGTTCGCCAGGTAGTGCTGCAGACCGGCAACACGGCCCAGTACGGCGGCACCGCGCGCGGTGCGGGCCGGTGCGACCTGGCCGACGAGTGCGAGCACCAGACCGGCCGCCATGACCGCAAGACCGACCAGTGCGAACTTGCTGACGATGGCGAGCACGATGGTCAGTACGACGCCTGCGCCGAGCAGCACCACGCCTGCGGTGGTCCAGCGGTTCCGCACCGCGTCGGGGCGATTGTTGAACCAGCCCTGCGTCACGACATCGGCGTACAGCTGCTCGCGGACCAGGTTGAGCCGCGGGCGCAGCGACGGGCCCAGCCCCGAGACGAGAACCGAGTCGCCGTCCGCGAACACAGCGTCGAGCAGGGCCTTCTCGTACGCCAACAGCTCCGGCCCGCCCGGGTGCAGCCGCTGCAGCTCCCAGTCCAGCTTGCCGAAGTGCGACTCCCGTGGCTGCTCGACGATGGTCAGGTAGTTGCGCACGGCAAGGTCCAGCAGGGTCGCGGTGATGTCGACGACATCGGCCGACTCGTCCACCACGGTGCCGACCTGACCGGGCCGGATGCCGTCCGGTGCGGCGAACTGCGGACCGTCGGCGGCGTCGAGCACCGGACGCTCCGGAGCGCCGTGACCGACCTTGGCAGCGTCGCGACCGCGGAAGAACCACAGCCCGACCGCACCCAGCAGACCGATGCCGAACACGAGCACGGCCAGCCCGCCGGTGGTGGCGTCGGCCGTGAAGGCCCGCCCGAGCGACCAGCGGGTCGCGTACTTCGCGTTCGGCTGCACGGTCGCCTGGTCGCTCAGCCCGGTCAGGAACGTCACTCGTCCCGCAGCCGGTACGCCGTTCTGCTGGATCTCCAGCTCCGCCGACTCACCCAGCTGCGACGTCGTACACGGCATGCTCGATCCGGTCCGGCCGGCGAAGCAGGTCACCCAGGTCGCGAACGGGACGCTGACGTTCAGCTTCGCCGCCGGGATCGACACGCCGAAGCCCTGTACGACCGGCCAGCTCACCTCGCGGCCGTCGACCGAGTCGGCGACCACGTTGTCCACGGTGTAGCTGTAGACAATCTTCGACTGCCCGGACACGTTCAGCGTCAGCTTCCGGCCGTCGTCGACGCCCTGGTTCTGGAAGCCTTCGGCAGGCTTGCCGTTCACCGTCGCGGACACGTCCTTCACGTCGTACGTGCGGTCGCGCTCGGAGTCGGACCGGACGCGGGTGGCCAGCGTCCGGCTGAACGTCGTACCCCCGGCGGTCAGGTCGACGGTCTCCTTGACCTGCAGCTGACCGTCCTTGGTCAGGGTCGCATCCGCGGTGTACGCCGTGATCTGGTCGTCGGCACGTACGGCGGCCTGCGCGGCTACCGGGCTGAAGGCAACGAACAGGCCGGCGACCGGTGCGGTCAGGGAGATCAGCAGGGCAGCCGGGAGGAGGCGGCGCTTGGGTGACATGGGTCGAGGGTAGTCTCGTGCCGGTTCGCCCAGCGAACCGGACAGAAGCCGACAGACCGCGTGACCCGACCACAGGAGGCCTGAGCTGTGAGCAGCCCGTACGGCTACGGTGGCCAGCAACAGGGCAGGCCAGTCGGCCCGCCGCCTGGCGTCCTGCCACCACCGCAGTCCGCACCGTGGCCCCAGCAGCAGGGCCAAGCGCCGTACCATGGCCAGCAGCAGTGGCAGCCGTACGGCGGCGGCCCCGGTCACTTCAACGGGTTCCAGCCACCGCCCCGGCGCGGCGGCTCGTTCCGGCTGGTCCTGCTCGGCTTCTCGACGCTCGTGCTGATCGGCATCGCGGCGGCCATCATGGCGGTCGTGCTGTGGACAGGCGGCGGTAGCGCGACCGCGTCCGGTCCGGACGAGCCGAAGGTGACCGGCCCGTCGATCGTGCCGACGCCGTCCACCAACCCGGAGAAGGGGACCGCGGAAGACTTCCTGCTGAACGCGGAGGTCTACCGCAGCGGCTCACTGCCGGAGCAGAACTGCAGGGCGGCCAACCTCGGTACCGGTGGACTGGCCGCGCAGAAGGTCTATTACCAGCGTCTCTTCAAGTGCCTGAACGACGCGTGGCGGCCGATCTTCCACAAGCTGGGCCAGGACAAGCCGGACCCGGGCCTGGTCGTGTTCGACAAGCCGGTGCAGACCGCGTGCGGCAACTTCGAGCCGCTGTCCGGACGGGTCCTGGCGTTCTACTGCTACGGCAACCAGGTGATGTACGTCGACGTCAAGCAGATGGACCGTGCGTTCGGGCCGAAGGAGGACCTGGCGTACCTGATGACCATCGCGCACGAGTACGGGCACCACGTGCAGGGCGTCACCGGGCTGTTCTACGCCCGCGCCGTCTACCTGCAGGACCACCCGGACAAGAAGCTGGAGAGCTCCCGGCGGAACGAACTGCAGGCGTCCTGCTTCGGCGGCGTGTTCAGCAAGGCTGTCGCGAAGTCGTACCCGTTGACGAATCGCATGGACGAGTTCAAGGAGCAGTCCAGCAACAGCTTCGGTGAATCGCCGGACACCCCGGAGGACGAGCGGACGCACGGCCTGGCGACCAGCCAGGGGTTCTGGATCCAGAACGGCTTCAACATCGGTGAGAACAAGGCCTGCGACACCTTCGCGGTCTCCGCGGACCTGGTGAAATGAACGCCGGGAGCGGTCCCATCGATGCCGGCGGTTACCGGCTCAGCACGGACCATGCAGGCGACGGCCCGTCCACGGTGGTGTTCTGCTCCGGCCTGGGCGACGGCGGCGAGGTATGGGAGTCGACCATCGCCGCCCTCGGTCCTGAGTTCTCCACGTGGACCTACTCCCGGGCCGGCATCGGCGACAGCGACCCGCTGCCTGCCAAGGGTCCGCAATCCCTCGCAATCTCCGCCGACGAGCTCGGTCGGCTGATCACCGCAGCCGGCGTGCGGACGCCGTACGTCGTCGTTGGCCACTCGATCGGTGCACTGATCGCCCTGATCTACGCGGCGCGAGCGCCCCAAGGACTCGCCGGCCTGGTCCTCGTCGACCCGACAGACCTGCAACTGGACCTTGACGTGAACGAGCAGACCCTGTTCCTCAAGGACGGCGACCGCGACGACTGTACGACGTACGACAATGTCGCCAGTCTTCCTGTCGTGACGGCGAGCAAGCGCCGTCTGGACATACCGAGTGTCGTCGTGAGCAGCCGCCCCGGCGCCTGGCTCGAGCTAGCAGACCCGGACCCCTGGAAGCCCTTCACCCTGGAGGAACTGGACACTCGCTGGCAGCGCGTCCACCAGGACCTGTCCCATACCCTCGGCGGCACGCGCCTGGTAGCCACGGTAGGAGCCCACTACATCCACAAGGACCAGCCAGAGCTGGTAGCTCAGGCCGTCCGCCAGGTGGTTGGCGGCTGACCGTACGTGCGTTTGAAGGCGACGCTGAAGGCGAACGGGTCCTCGTAGCCGACCTGGCGGGCGACCGTGGCGACGGTAGCTGTCGTGGTGCGGAGGAGGTCAGCCGCCAAGGTCATGCGCCACATGGTCAGGTAGGTGAGTGGCGGCTGCCCCACCAGCTTGGTGAAGCGAGCGGCGAACGTCGCCCGGGACAGACCGACCTTCGCCG
This sequence comes from Kribbella sp., assembly GCA_036503355.1. GTDB lineage: Bacteria > Actinomycetota > Actinomycetes > Propionibacteriales > Kribbellaceae > Kribbella. Next base: position 20,357 of record DASXXB010000393.1, read on the forward strand.
CGAGCTCCGCGACCGACCAGCGGCGCGCTGGATCCTCGTGGATGCAGCGAAGCGCGTCGCCGACGCCCGGCGCGGACAGCGCTTGGTACCAGGACGGAAGGGCCTCCGGCCGGGCACACCACGCACGGAGGGCCAGCACCAGGACGAAGTCGAGCAGTCTCCTGAGTACGGCATCCTGCCCCGGCTGCTCCCGCGCGATCTCTGTCGTCAGAAGGTCCAGCGCCGGGCGGGTGCTCGGCGTGGCCAGCACCACTGCCAGCGAAGGCAGTAGGGCAAGCAGCCGGTCGCCGACGCCACCACGCAGGTCATACGCCCCGCGAACCATCGTCGTCGAGCCTGGGAGTCCATCGCCGTATGTCCGCGGCGCCAGGTACTCCCGCGACACCGGGTCGCCGTCGACGGTGTACTTCCGCCCGTCGCGGATCACGTAGTACGCCGGGGTCTGCGGATCGTCCGCGATCGTGTAGCTGCCGACACCCGTGATCAGCGCGATGTCACCGGCCTCGAGCATCCGCGGTACGCCGTCGTCCAGCCGCAGGCAGGCGCTGCCGCCGAGGGTCGCGACCACCGACAGCGACGGCGCGTCGGCGTACGTCATCGACCACGGCCCGCGGGCGATGACCTGCCGGACGAGCGCATCCGTCGCCTGCGCCCGCTGCAGCAGCTCGCTCAAGACGTCCACACCGCAGACGTTAGACGATCACAAAGGTATCGGCGACATCCGACCATGGATCGTCCGGGTCCGCGAGGGTTGGCTGGATGCCATGCACAACTACCTGATCCTCGGCGGCACCGGCACCACCGGCCGCCGCATTGCCGACCGCCTCCGCACCGCCGGCCACGAGGTCCGTACGGCGGCGCGCGCCGGAGCCGACGTACGACTCGATCTCGACGATCCGTCCACCTGGGAGTTCGACGGCATCACGGCCGCCTACCTGATGGAGCCCACCGTCCGCCCCGGCGGCCGGCTCGCGCGGTTCGCCGACGCCGCCCTGGCGTCCGGCGTACGACGGCTCGTGCTGCTGTCGGGCGGCCTCGCCGCGAACCCTTCGCACCCGCTGCACACCGCTGAGCAGACCGTGCGCAACTCGGCGGCCGAATGGACGATCCTGCACCCCGACTGGTTCGCGCAGAACTTCAGCGAGGGCGTGTGGCGCGCCGCGGTCGATACCGGCACGATCGCACTTCCGGCAGGCAACGGCCGCACCCCGTTCGTCGACGCCGACGACATCGCCGACGTCGCCACCGCCGCACTCACCACGTCCGGTCACCACGGCCGCACCTACCAGCTGACCGGTCCCGAATCCATCTCCTTCTCCGAAGCCGCCGCACACATCAGCAAGGCCGGACGGCCCGTCGAGTACGTCGCCGTCGACCCCGTCACCTACACCGAACAGCAAGTGGCTCGGGGCGTCCCGCGGACCGGCGCCGAGTTGCTCACCGGCATCTTCGTCGGGATCGCCGAAGGGCGTGCCGGCGAACCCACCGACGACGTACTCCGAGCGCTCGGTCGTCCGGCCCGTTGTTTCGAAACCTTTGCCCGGCAGGCGAACTGGGGGTGAACAAGCGGTTGATGGTCGCACCCACGTGTTTGCTTCGTGTTACAGCAACGGCAACTGGGCAGCGTATTATCCGCCCGTGACGTTGCGACGCGGGGAGCTGGCGACGGCCGCGCGGACACTGGTGGACGTTCTCGAAGACACGGCCGGCACCTACGCCGACGAGCCGGCTCTCGACGACGGCAGCGTCAGCCTCAGCTACCGCGAGCTGCTGGAGCAGACGACCAAGTTCGCGACCCGGCTGACCGCGGCCGGGATCGGTCCGGGCGACCGGGTCGGCATCCGGATCTCGTCGGGCCACAACGACCTGTACGTCGCGATCCTCGGCACCCTGCAGGCGGGTGCGGCGTACGTACCGGTCGACGCCGACGACCCGGACGAGCGCGCCGAACTCGTCTTCGGCGAGGCCGACGTCGCGGCGACGGTCGGCGACGAGTTGGAGCTCACGCTCACCCGGCCGCAGCCGGAGCCGATGGACAACGAGACCGCCAACGGCTACTTCGACTACCCGTACTCGGCCCGTATGGATTCCGCGAGTACGACGGAGTCCCGCAGCGGCACCGGCCCGGAGCCCACCGACGACGCGTGGATCATCTTCACCTCGGGCTCGACCGGCGTACCGAAGGGTGTCGCGGTCACGCACCGCTCGGCAGCCGCGTTCGTGGATGCCGAGGCCCGTCTCTTCCTGCAGGACGAGCCGATCGGGCCGGACGACCGCGTGCTCGCCGGCCTGTCGGTCGCGTTCGACGCGTCCTGCGAGGAGATGTGGCTGGCGTGGCGGCACGGCGCCTGCCTGGTCCCGGCGCCGCGTTCCCTGGTCCGGACCGGGATGGACCTCGGCCCGTGGCTGGTCTCGCAGGGCATCACCATCGTCTCGACCGTGCCGACGCTCGCCGCGCTCTGGCCGGCGGACGCGCTCGACCAGGTCCGGCTGCTGATCTTCGGCGGCGAGGCGTGCCCGCCCGAGCTGGCCGAACGGCTCGCGATCGAGGGGCGCGAGGTCTGGAACACCTACGGCCCGACCGAGGCCACCGTGGTCGCGTGTGCTGCCCAGCTCACCGGCGAAGGACCGGTCCGGATCGGCCTGCCGCTGGACGGCTGGGACCTCGCGGTAGTAGATGCCGCAGGCAACGAAGTCGGGGACGGCGAGATCGGTGAGCTGATCATCGGCGGCGTCGGCCTCGCGCGCTACCTCGACCCGGTCAAGGACGCCGAGAAGTTCGCGCCGATGCCCACTCTGGGCTGGGAACGCGCGTACCGCAGCGGCGACCTGGTGCGCTCCGACCCGCTCGGCCTGCTGTTCCAGGGACGCGCCGACGAGCAGGTCAAGCTCGGCGGCCGGCGGATCGAGCTCGGCGAGGTCGACGCGGCACTCCAGGCGCTACCGGGTGTCGCCGGCGCCGCGGCCGCCGTACGCAACAGCGCCGCAGGCAATCAGCTCCTCGTCGGGTACGTCGTACCGGACGATCCCGAGGTCTTCGACAACGCCAAGGCCACCGAGCGGCTCCGGGAGGCGTTGCCCGCGGCGCTCGTACCGCTGCTGGCGATCGTCGACACGCTGCCGACCAGGACGTCCGGCAAGGTCGACCGCAATGCGCTGCCGTGGCCGCTTCCCGGGATGGACAGCGACGGCCCGGCCGCCGAGCTCGGCGGTACGGCGGGCTGGCTGGCCGAGCGCTGGACGAAGGTCCTCGGCGCCAAGGTCACCGGGCCGGACAACGACTTCTTCCTGCACGGCGGTGGCAGTCTCGCCGCGGCGCAGCTGGTGTCGGCGCTGCGCGAGCGGTACCCGGAGGTGACGGTCGGCGACATCTACGAGTACCCGCGCCTCGGCGCCCTCGCGGAGCGGCTCGACGACTTCCGGCCCGCCGCGCAGGAGCCGGTCGAGCTGCGCGAGATCCGGCCGACGCCGAGGAGCACGCAGCTCCTGCAGACCGCGCTGACCCTGATCCTGCAGACCGTGGTCGGCGTGCGCTGGCTGGTGTACCTGTTCACGCTGAACAACCTGCTCGCCGAGTTGATCGAGCCGCTGCCCTGGGCGCGGACGGTGTCTTGGTGGTGGATCCTGGCCGGCTGGCTGATCCTCATCAGCCCGGCGGGCCGGATGGGTATCGCGGTCGTCGGCGCCCGGATCCTGCTCCGCAATCTGAAACCTGGGACCTATCCACGAGGTGGCAACGTCCACGTCCGGCTGTGGGCCGCCGAGAACCTCGCCGACGCCGCCGGCGCCGCCAACCTCGCCGGGGCACCGTGGATCGCGTACTACGCCCGCGCGCTCGGCGCGAAGATCGGCCGCGGCGTCGACCTGCACACGCTCCCGCCGGTCACCGGCATGCTCACGATGGGCCGCGGCGCGTCGATCGAGCCCGAGGTCGACCTGGCCGGCTACTGGATCGACGGCGACCAGCTGCACGTCGGCCCGGTCTCCGTCGGTGCCGACGCGGTCATCGGCTCGCGCAGCACGCTGCTGCCCGGCGCCGAGATCGGCCGGAGCGCCGAGATCATGGCCGGCTCGGCCGTCTCCGGCAAGGTCCCGGAGAACGAGCGCTGGTCCGGCTCGCCCGCCTCCCGGATCGGCCGCGCGCGGCATCCGTGGCCGGACCATCGCCCCGACCGCGCTCCGTGGTGGGTGGCGGCGTACGGCGCCCAGTCGGCGATCATGTCCTTGATCCCGGTGGCCGGCGCCGCGGCCGCATTCGCCGTACTCGGTCACGCCCTGCGCGGCACCGACAGCCTGGGTGATGCGGCGCTGCACGCGCTGGGCGCGGTCCCGCTGATGACAGTGGTCGGTTTCGCGACGATCGCGGTCCTGACGCTGATCGGCGTACGGCTGCTCGGCATCGGGATCAAGGCCGGCCACTACCCGGTCCGGAGCCGGATCGGGTGGCAGGTCTGGGCGACCGAGCGGCTGCTCGACTCGGCGCGCACGCTCCTCTTCCCGCTGTACGCGAGCCTGCTGACGCCGTGGTGGCTGCGGGCCCTCGGCGCCAAGATCGGCCGTGACGTCGAGGCGTCGACGGTGCTCTTACTGCCGAAGATGACCACGGTCGGCGAGGGCGCATTCCTGGCCGACGACACGATGATCGCGTCGTACGAGCTCGGCGGCGGCTGGCTGCACGTAGCCGGCGCGAAGGTCGGCAAACGCGCGTTCCTCGGCAACTCGGGCATGACGGCGCCCGGGCGCAGCGTCCCGAAGAACGGCCTCGTCGCGGTGCTGTCCGCGGCGCCGAAGAAGTCCAAGGCCGGTACGTCGTGGCTCGGCTCGCCGCCCGTGAAGCTGCGCCGGCAGGCCGTCTCGGGCGATCAGAGCCGCACGTACAACCCGCCGTACAAGCTGAAGGTCGCGCGCGCCCTGGTCGAGCTGTGCCGGTTCGTGCCGATGATGTGCACGGTGCTGATCGCCCTCGGAGTCCTGTTCGCGCTGCAGGCGCTGGACATCTGGCTCGGTCCGTTGCCGGCGCTGCTGCTGTCCGGCGCGGTGATCCTGGCCGCCGGAGCCGTCGCCGGCGGGATGGCGACGGTCGCGAAGTGGCTGATCGTCGGCCGGACGCGCGCGGTCGAGTACCCGTTGTGGAGCTCGTTCGTCTGGCGCAACGAGGTCGTCGACAGCTTCGTCGAACTCGTCGCCGCGCCCTGGTTCGCGAACGCCGCCGCGGGCACGCCGGTGCTCAACCTCTGGCTGCGCTCCCTCGGAGCGAAGATCGGCAAGGGCGTCTGGTGCGAGACGTACTGGTTGCCGGAGGCCGATTTGATCACCCTCGGCGACGGCGCCACGGTGAATCGCGGTTGTGTGCTGCAGACGCACCTTTTTCATGATCGAGTTCTGTCCATGAGCACAGTCACCTTCGGGCCCGGAGCGACTCTCGGGCCGCACGGCATCGTCCTCCCGGCCGCCGGGGTCGGAGCAGGCGCTACCATCGGCCCGGTGTCTCTCGTGATGCGTGGTGAAGGTGTGCCGGCCGGTACGCGCTGGGCTGGGAACCCCATCGCTCCCTGGCAGGGCTGATGGTTGACCGCTATGTGCCGACCCACGGAAACCCCGGCTACAAGGTCGAGTCGTACGACCTCGACCTGGACTACCGGGTCAACAGCAACAGGCTGAGCGGCAAGGCGACGATCACGGCCTTCGCGACCGAGGCGTTGACCCGGTTCAGCCTCGACCTCTCCGGCCTGCGGGCGTCGAAGGTGTCGGTGAACGGCCGCCGCCCGCAGCGCTTCACCCAGCGCGGCGGCAAGCTCTACATCACCGCGAGCATCCCGGACGGCGCCGAGTTCTCGGTCGACATCCAGTACGGCGGGAACCCGAGGCCAGAGGACAGCCCGTGGGGCGAGCTCGGCTGGGAGGAGCTCACCGAGGGCGTGATCGTCGCCAGTCAGCCCAGCGGCGCGGCGACGTGGTTCCCCTGCAACGACCACCCCGGCGACAAGGCGCACTACCGGATCGCGATCACCACCGATTCGCCGTACCAGGTGGTCGCCAACGGGCGGCTGGTGTCGCGGCGCGTGAAGGCCAGCCGTACGACGTGGGTGTTCGACCAGGCCGCACCGATGGCGACGTACCTCGCGACCGTCCAGATCGGGCGGTACGACGAGGTGGACCTGGCCGCGTCGCCGGTGACGATCCGCGGCGTGCTGCCGGCCGGGCGGATCCGCGAGTTCCGGCACGACTTCGGGCGCCAGCAGGACATGATGAAACTGTTCAGCCGGCTGTTCGGTCCGTACCCGTTCGGTGGGTACACGGTCGTGGTGACCGACGACGCGCTCGAGATCCCGCTGGAGGCGCAGGGCATCTCGGTGTTCGGCAGCAACCACGTCGACGGGCGCCGCGGGGCCGAGCGGCTGGTCGCGCATGAGCTCGCACACCAATGGTTCGGGAACAGTCTGACCCCGTCGAGCTGGCAGCACATCTGGCTGAACGAAGGCTTCGCCTGCTACGCCGAGTGGCTGTGGTCGGAGGAGTCCGGTGGCCTCACTGCCGACCAGCAGGTGGCCAAGGCGCACACCCGGCTGAAGGGCCTGCCACACGACTTGATGCTGTCGGACCCGGGGCCTGAGCTGATGTTCGACGACCGCCTCTACAAGCGCGGCGCGATCACTCTGCACGTACTGCGGAAGCACCTGGGCGACGATCCGTTCTTCGACCTGCTCCGCGCCTGGACGAAGACGCACCGGCACGGATCGGTCAGCACCGCGGAGTTCATCGCGCTGGCCACCAGCTTCAGCCCGGACGAGGAGGCCCTGCGGCACCTGTTCGCCGCCTGGCTGGATTCGTACGAGCTGCCGTCACTGCCGCGGAGGCGTTGAGCGGATGCGGGTCGCGCTGGAGTTCTACGGCGGTACGGCGCTGGTGCTCGCGATCGTCATCGTCCTCGGCCGACGGCTCCGCCGTCCCGGCGCACCGAAGGGGCCGGCCTGGCGGAACATCGTCCTCGGCGCGGTGCTGTTCGTCGTGGCCGGCGCCCTGTACACGTTGCCGCCGCACAACATCGTCCTCGCGGTCCTCGCGATGCTGCTGGGTTGCGGGTTCTTCGTGATCGGGATCGCGACGCTGGGCGGCGGCTACTTCGGGTACTTCGGCGCGGCCGCGGCCGGAATGGCTGCGCTGCCGTGGATGATGACGCCGACTCCCCTGCTGCTCTCGCACGTCGGCCGGCCGATGACCTGTCACGTCCGCGGCTACCGCGGCGTCGGGGTCAAGTCGTTCACCGCGGACTGCCCGGACGGCCGCAGCCACGACCTGAGCAGCAGCGACTACCGGCACTTCCCGAACGGTCAGGTGCAACTGATCGTTGACCCGCACAACGTCCTGCCCGCGGAGTTCGCAGGTCCACTGCACGCGACCACCAAGGTCGTCGCGAGCGCCCTCTGCCTGCTCGGCGCCTCGACCATTGTGGTGGCCGCGGCTGTGCACCGCCGCAAGCTGCACGGCCAGGTCGAAGGCGTCGTGAACCCCGGGTTCTCGTCCGGCCCGTAGCTCCTCCGAGCTCAGCGCGTTCCGGCGGCGCCTGCCGTCACGAGTTCGCGGAGGTTGTCGTGGATTTCGGCGAACCGCGCTCGTACGGCATCGGCTGCCGTGGTGACGACCGTATCGCCCGGATCCTCGGCCGGTTCGAGCAGCAGATGGAATGCGTCCGCCAGTGCGGACTCGGCATCCGCCACGTCGAACAAGTCGTTGGTCACGGGGTCCGTGCCGACGGTCCCGAAACCGACCAGCAGGGCACGGGTGGCGTACAGCTGCCTGGCCAGCGGGAGGTCGTCACGCACGATTCCGTGGTCGCGAAGGATCGAGACGACCGCGTCGCCCATCGCGACCAGCGAAGCCCGCGCCAGGCGTTCCCGATCAGCCGGTCGCTGGAGAACCTGCTGCAGCGAATCGCCGCTCCGGATCCGTCGCAGCCACGGGTTGTCCTGGGTTGTGCGGAGCAACAACGAGGCGAGGCGGCGCGGCAGGATCCAGTGCGGGTCTTCGGTGATCCGGGCGGTGAGGGTGTCGATCCAGGCCAGTACCTCGCGTGCCAGCAAGCCCAGGAAGAGGTCTTCCTTGGTTTCCCAGTACAGGTAGACCGTGCCTTTGCCCACGTTCGCGGCCGCGGCGATCTCCGCGATGGTCACCTTGCGGACGCCGTGCTCGAGGGCCAACTCGCGCGCACTGTCGAGGATTCTCGCCGCCTTGACGGAGTCCTGTTCGATCAGTCGGCCCACAGCTGTACGTCCTTCCGCTCGTTGCGCGACCATGATGTCACGTCAGTGCAAGGTCAACCGTCTTCATCTGCGCTGCCTTGCTGCTGTGCTGCCGTTTCGAGAGAACCTGCCGGCCAAGCCGGGTACCTGTCACCCGATTCATGACGGTCCGGATCCGGAACTCCCTCTGGTCGGCCGGCACGAAGAGCGCGCGCATCGTCATACCGGTTCCCTGGTGGTACTCGATGAAGGGGCGAAGGCGCTCCTCCCAGGCGCGGAGGGCCTGCGGTACGTCGCTGTCGTACCGCTCGAGCATCGTGCCCAGCATGTCGGCGCCGGCGAGGCCGGTGGAGGCGCCCATCCCGGAGTACAACGTCAAGCACCACGCGGCGTCGCCGACGAGGACGACCCTGCCCTGGTGCCAGGTGCCGAGTCGCACTTGCTCCGCTGAGTCGAACAGATGGTCAGGTGCCTGTTCGAACTGGTCGAGAAGCCAGCCGAGCGTCATGCCTGTGGGTTGCGGGCCGAAGGCGGCACGCAGTGACCCGATGGCCGGTCGGCTGAATTCGGCGTCCACATCGTCGGCCCGGTAGTTGAACAGCACCGTCGGCGGACGGTCGGCGAACGGGAAGACCCAAGCGGAACGTCCGAGCTCGGACATGACCAGTCCGTCTTGTTCCCGGTAACCGGGTACGGCGCCAGGCAGGCTGCACGCCGCGAGGATGTAGCCGAGCCGGTGGATCCGGCCGGTGTCGGGCCCGAAGGCCATCCGCCGCACGGTCGAGCGCAAGCCGTCAGCGCCGACCACCAGGTCGAACCGCTCGGTTGTCACGCTCGCCGTGGCCAGGTTCTCGCAGTCGACGTCCACGCCCCGATCGTCCTGGCGGAGCGCGGCAGGCACCGTCGAGTACCGGATGTCGACGTCCGGGGGAAGGGCGTCGAACGCGGCGTCCTCGATGTCGCCGCGCACCACCGGCCGGGCGAGGCCGGGTACGGCGTCGGTGAAGGTCAGACCGCGTCGGCGGTGGCCCGCGCGATCGACGTTGTAGGAGGCGATGTCCGGCGAGTTGCGGTCGGGAAGCGCGATGCCGAGTCGCTCGGCCGCGGTGATCCCGGTCCCGAACAGACCGATGAAGTAACCACCGCGGCGACGTTCCGCGGCCTTCTCCAGGACGACCACGTCCCAGCCTGCTTGGTGGAGACGGAGGGCGGAAGCGATTCCGGCGACGCCGAGTCCGACGACGAGAGCCCGCTTGTGCGGGGTTGCGTTGAGGTTCATACCTAGAGATTAGACGTACTGACCAAATCGGTCATCTGGTCAGTGACGTGATGCGCGTCTCATCTGCTGCCCTAGGTCGTCGTCGTGCGGGCTACCTCGGCGGCGGCTTTCACGAAGCGTTCGGTGAGGGGGGTGCGGGTGGCCCACGCGGCGCCGGTCCACCACGTGGCCGCGCGGCCCGGGAGCGGGACCAGACGGACCTCCGGTGGTGCGATGCGCTCGGCGGTCTGTGGTACGACGGCCGGTCCGACGCCGGCCGCGGTCAGGGCGAGGACGGTCTGCAGGTCGCCGGCCTCCTGAAGTATTTGCGGATGGCAACCAAGTTCGGCGTACAGGGTGGTGATCTGGGCTGTCAGGCCGGGCCCGCGATCCGGTGTCAGGCGGACGAGTGGGCGGCCGTCGATCCAGCCGCCGAGATCGCGCGGGAGCTCCTGGTCGGCCGGTACGGCGAGCGTGAGGCGGTCGCGGCGTAACCGGAGATGTTCGAGGCCGGCCGGCACCGGCAGCCGTACGAAGCCGATCTGCAGGCTGCCGGCCAGCAACCGCTCGCACTGGACCGCCGAGGACATGTCCTCGAGCGAGATCGTCACTCCCGGCCACCGGCTCCGGAACAACGCGACCGCCCGTGGCGCGAGCTCGATCCCGGACAGCCCGAACCCGATCGCCAGCGATCCCTCGACCCCGGTCGCGACCTGCGCGGCCCGGCGCTCGAAGGCCTCCGCGCGGTCAAGCAACTCCAAAGCGTCAGCAAGCAACAGCTCTCCCGCCGGGGTCATCCGGGCGCCGTGACGGCCGCGCACGAACAGCACCGCACCGACCCGGCGCTCCAGCACCTGGATCTGCTTGGTCAACGCCGGCTGGCTGGTCGACAACTCCGCGGCCGCGGCCCCGAAGTTCCGCAGCCTGGCCACCGTGACGAACGCCCGGAGCAGACGGAGATCCATAACCCCAGGATATGGAATCTGTTCCAGACGCTATTGGACGTCATGGATGGCCGCGCGTTTCGATGGGATCATGACCACCTGCCGCGCAGCTGTCGTCCAGTTCGAACCGACCCCGGACCAGCCCGCCACCAACCTCGCCACGGTCGAACGGCTGGCGCGGGACGCGGTGGCCGACGGCGCCCGCCTGGTGGTGTTCCCGGAGCTGTGCCTGCTCGGCTACTGGCACCTTCGCCGGCAGACCCCCGAGCGGCTGCACGAACTCGCCGAGCCGGCCGACGGCCCGTCGATCAGCCGGATCGTTGCCCTGGCCAAGGAACTCGACGCGGGACTCGGCGTCGGATTCCTGCAGGACGACGGCGGGGTGTTGTTCAACGCGTACGCCGTATGTCTGCCTGACGGGCGGGTGCACGTGCATCGCAAGCTGCATGCGTTCGAGCACGAGGAGATCGCGAGCGGGTCGACGTACACCGTCTTCGACACGCCCTGGGGGTTCCGGGCCGGGGTGCTGATCTGCTGGGACAACAACCTGGTCGAGAACGTCCGGATCACGGCGTTGCTCGGCGCAACGGTCCTGATCGCGCCGCATCAGACCGGCGGCACGAACTCGCGCAGCCCGCACGGCATGAAGCCGATCCCGCTGTCGATCTGGGAGAACCGGGCGGCGGATCCCGCGGCCGTCGAGGCCGCGTTCAACGGCCCGAGCGGACGCGAGTGGCTGATGCGCTGGCTGCCCGCGCGGGCACACGACAACGGGTTGTTCGTCCTGTTCAGCAACGGCGTCGGGCGCGACGACGACGAACTGCGCACCGGCAACAGCATGATCCTGGATCCCTACGGGCGGATCGTTGCCGAGACACCGGTCCCCGACGAAGCGGAGGTGACCGCCGACCTCGACCTCGATCTGGTGCCCCTGGCAACCGGCCGCCGCTGGCTCCGCGGCCGCCGCCCAGACCTCTACACACCCCTAACCCAACCCGTGGGCAACGAACTAGACCCCCGCGCCGCCCGCTTCTCCGACGATCCCGTGGATCTTTGAGCACCCACCAACCAAGAATCGGGCTGGGAAGTGGTTGGTGCACGCCCAAAGACGAGGGCGGTCAGTAGATGAGGGCTGTCAGTAGATGAGGGCTGTGGCGATTGCGGTGATGCCTTCGCCGCGGCCCGGGAAGCCCAGGCCGTCGGTTGTTGCTGCGCTCACCGACACCTCGGCTTCGCACGCGGCCGTCAGCACCTTCTCGGCCTCTTCCCGGCGGGGCCCGATCCGCGGCTGGTTGCCGACGATCTGTACCGCGACGTTCCCGATCTCGAACCCGGCGGCACGCACCCGGCGTGCGGCCTCGGTCACCAGCGTGACCCCGGCGGCACCGGCCCATTCCGGCTCGGCGGTGCCGAAGTTCGACCCCAGATCGCCGAGTTTGGCTGCCGTGAGCAGCGCAGTACAGATGGCATGCGCGGCGGCGTCGCCGTCCGAGTGCCCCGACAAGCCCGCGGGTTCCTCCGGCCAGTGCAGGCCGGCGAGCCACATCGGACGGCCCGCTTCCAGTGGGTGTACGTCGATGCCGTTGCCGACGCGCGGGAGCTTCACCGGATCCGCCTCTCCACGAGCAACGCCTCGGCCAGGAGCAGATCCTGTGGACGAGTGACCTTGAACGCGTCCGGCGATCCCGCAACGGTCCGCACGGTGACGCCCAGCCGCTCGCACATCATGGCGTCGTCGGTCACGCCCGCGTCGGCGCCCGCGGCATGCGCGCGACGCAGTACGTCGGGAGCGAACCCCTGAGGCGTCTGTACGGCGACCAGCGTCGACCGGTCGGGCGTGTCGACCACATCGCCGCCCGGACCGACCACCTTGATCGTGTCGGTCACCGGAACCACCGGTACGACGGCCTCGGCGCCGGCTCGCACCGCTGCGACCACACGCTCGATCGCGTCGACCGGGACGAACGCCCGGGCCGCGTCGTGGACCAGGATGCAGTCGATCCCGTCCACCGGCACCACGTCCAGCGCTGCCCGCACCGAGTCGGTCCGCTCACCGCCGCCCGCCACCACGATCAACTGCGCGTCCCCGACGTACGGCGTGAGCTCCTTGGCGACCGTCTCCTCGGAACCGGGCGGCACCGCGACCACGAAACAGACAAGGTCGGCGGCGGTCGCTGCCTTCAGCCCACGCACCGCGTGGACCAGCAGCGATTCGCCACCGACCTCTCGAAAAGCCTTCGGTGTCTCACCACCCAGGCGCAGCCCCAGCCCGGCCGCGGGAATCACGACCGCGCTGCTCATCCGGAACTACTTCAGGCTGCGTCTGAGATTAGGAGGCGAGGACCTCGTCGAGGATGGCCTCGGCCTTGTCCTCGTTGGTGTGCTCGGCCAGGGCCAGCTCGGAGACGAGGATCTGGCGAGCCTTCGCCAGCATCCGCTTCTCACCGGCGGACAGGCCGCGGTCACGCTCACGGCGCCACAGGTCGCGGACGACCTCTGCCACCTTCAGCACGTCACCGGAGTGCAGCTTCTCCAGGTTCGCCTTGTAACGACGCGACCAGTTGGTCGGCTCCTCCGTGTGCGGTGCACGCAGCACGTCGAAGACGCGCTCCAGGCCGGCCTGATCCACGACGTCACGCACGCCGACGAGATCGAGGTTGCACGCGGGGACCCGGACGACCAGGTCGTTCTGAGCGACGATCCTCAAGACCAGGTAGGTCTTGTCCTCACCTTTGATCTGACGGGTCTCGATGTCCTCGATGACGGCCGCTCCGTGATTGGGGTAAACAACCGTCTCGCCGACTGTGAAAGTCATGTGTGAAGTGCCCCTTTCCGAGATCCATACTACCACGCGGCGGATGGTCCGGTCGGGACGTTTGCGCTGGTCAGGGGCCACTTCCCGCCTTGACAAACGGTCTCCGCCGTGCCTCGTGCGCGCGTATGCCGTTGCCGTGCGCATCACCGCGGTACCCCGCCGGGGGCATCCCGGCGTCCGGTCCGCGACGACCGAGGGCTACGCTTTGGGGCGCCGGAGGCCGCTGCCTGACGGCGTCCACAGTTGTCGCACCCAGTGTCGAAACAGCTTGCACGAGAGGGATTCCAGTGCCGATCACGTTGTCCTCGCGGATCGCCCGGCGTACCGCTTTGGCGGGTGCCGCCGCCACTCTCAGTATCGCGCTGGCGGCATGCAGCGCGAGCTTCTCCGCGCCGACCCTGCAGCCGTACCAGGCCGCCGAGGGCACCAACATCGAGTCCGGCCAGCTGAAGCTCCGCAACCTGCTGGTGCTGGCCGACGCGGACGGCAAGGGCGAGCTGCACGGCGTGGTCGTCAACGACGGCGACACCGCGGACACCCTGGTCAAGATCGATCAGGCCCCGCCCGGCACCCAGGACGGTCAGGCCGGCAGCGACCAGCCCGGCAAGGTCGAGTTCACCGGCCTGACGGACCCCGTCGACCTGGCACCGCACTCGGCCCTGCTGATCCCGGGCGCCGGCGCCGAGACCGCGGGCTCCACCACGCCGAGCTCCAGCCCGAGCACGCCGTCGAGCTCGGCTCCGACCGAGACGCCGTCGTCCTCGACCCCCGGCGCCGAGGACGGTGGGCCGTCGATCATCGTGACCGGCGCGAAGCCCGGCCAGATGGTCAACGTCACCGTCACCTTCGGCACCGCGGCCCCCGTCTCCACCTACATCCCGGTCCTCACCGACGACCACTACTCCCCCAGCCCGGCACCGGCCGAGTAACCCCCGAACGACACAACGGGCCGCCCCGACACGGGACGGCCCGTTCTGCATGAGTACGGCACACCGACCCGCCCCCAGGCACGTCGCCCTGGCGGCACATTTCGGTGGTTAACCACTGACCTTGCCCGTTCCTGCACTGCATGCGGCGTGCGAAGGGGCAGTTTCAGGGGTTAACCACCGAAACTGCCCTCGCCGCCTGGGCGGGATGCGGCTGCTGGGCGGGGTGCGGCTGCGGGGCGGGGTGGGGCGGGGTGGGGGCTCAGTTCTTGGCGGCGTTGGCTGCCTTGGAGAGGCCGGGCAGGACCTTGTCGAGGACCCACGGGACGCTCAGCACGCTGACCGCGCTCATGCCGGAGATCACCTGCTGGTCCTGCATCGCGTACACGCCGCCGGTCTTGACCGCGTTCAGTGACGAGTAGACCGGGTCGGACAGGAACTTCTGCGTCCCGATCCCGTCGACGTACGCGATCAGCACGTCGGCGTCGACGTCCGCGACCTTCTCCTTGCTGACCGCCAGCGAGAACTCCTTCTTCGTGTTGGTCTTCTCCAGCGCCTCCACGCCCGGCGCGTTCTTGAAGCCCATCTCGTTCAGGATCTGTACCCGCGGGTCGCCGGGCATGTAGACGTAGTTCTCGGGACCGAACGATCCGACCGTGACGGTCTTTCCCTTGAATTCGGGATGCTCGGCCGCGACCTGCTTGATCTTGTCCTGGATGCCGGTGATCAGCTTCTCCGCGTCGGCCTTCTTGCCGAGCGCCTCGCCGACGAGCAGCGTCTGGTCCTGCCAGGTGGTCTGCCACGGCGCCCCGGGATACGCGACGGTCGGCGCGATGTCGCTCAGCGTCTTGTACGTCGCCGCGTCGAACCCCTCGTACGGCGCCAGGATCACGTCCGGCCGCAGCGCCGCGATCTTCTCGAACGGGTACTTGTCGCCGGTGTCCAGGAGCGTCGTCTTGGACTTGTCGAACTTGTCCGCATCCCACGCGGTGACGCCGTCGGCCGTCTGCCCGTAGGTGACCTTCGGCATCCCGACCGGGGTCTCGCCGAGGGCGTAGACCACGTCCTGCGCGTTCCAGCCGAGCGTCACGATCCGCTCCGGCTTCTTGGTGATGGTCGTCTCGCCGAAGGTGTTCTTCAGCGTGACCGGGAACGCGGACGACGACGTACCGGCCGAGACGTCGGCCTGCTTGTCGCCGTCGCTGCCGCAGGCGGCCAGGGCGGTCGTGGCGAGCAGTACGGCAGTGACCGTGCTGACGACCTTGGTACGGGACCAGGACATGCGTGACTCTCCTTAGCTTGCCTCAACTAAGGAGAGCCTAAGCTAACCCGACTGCCCGTTGCGACCTGCCGGGGTGTGACTCAGGACTCGAACTTGTAGCCCAGACCACGCACGGTGACCAGGTGCTGCGGATTCGACGGGTCCTTCTCGAGCTTCGAGCGCAGCCGCTTCACGTGTACGTCGAGGGTCTTGGTGTCGCCCACGTAGTCGGCACCCCAGATCCGGTCGATCAGCTGCCCGCGGGTGAGCACCCGGCCGGTGTTGCGCAGCAGCATCTCGAGCAGCTCGAACTCCTTCAGCGGCAGCCGGATCTCGGTCCCGCCGACCGTCACCACGTGCCGCTCGACGTCCATCCGCACCGGCCCCGCCTCGAGGGTGTCCGGCAGCAGTTCGACGTCCTGACCACGACGCAGTACGGCGCGAACGCGGGCCAGCAGCTCGCGCGGGCTGTAGGGCTTGGTCACGTAGTCGTCGGCGCCCAGCTCGAGCCCGACGACCTTGTCGACCTCGGTGTCCTTGGCGCTGACGATGATCACCGGGACGTTGCCCCGGCTGCGGAGCGCCCGGCAGACCTCCGTGCCGGACAGACCCGGCAGCATCAGGTCGAGCAGGACGATGTCCGCACCGGCGCGGTCGTACTCGTCCAGCGCGTCCGGCCCGGTCTCCGCGACGGCGACCTCGAACCCTTCCTTGCGCAGTACGTACGACAGCGCGTCGCTGTAGCTCTCTTCGTCTTCGACGACCAGCACTCGGGTCACGAAGCTGTCTCCTTTGTGATCTGACTCAGGGGGACGCCCGGCTCGTCCTGGGTGGACGCGCCGGTCTGGCCCGGTGCGGGGTCGAACCGCAGCGGGAGTCTCATGGTGAACGTGGAGCCCTGGCCCTCGACGCTCCAGACCCGTACGTCGCCGCCGTGGATGGAGGCGATGTGCTTGACGATCGAGAGGCCGAGGCCGGTGCCGCCGGTCTCCCGGCTGCGGGCCCGGTCGACGCGGTAGAAGCGCTCGAAGATGCGTTCCAGGTCGCTGCTCGGGATGCCCACGCCCTGGTCGGACACCGTCACCTCGACCAGGTCGCCGATCGGATGCGCGGCGACCGCGACCCGGGTGCCGTCCGGGCTGTAGTTGATCGCGTTCTCGACCAGGTTGCCGATCGCCATCGCGAGCTGGTCCTCGCTGCCGAGCACCTCCAGCTCGGGCTCGGTCTTCACCACCAGCTTGATGTCGCGATCCTCGGCGTCGATCTGGCAGCGGTCCACCGCGGTCTCGATGACCGCATTGATGTCGACCGGCCCGGGATTCTCCAGCGGGTCGTCACCCTGCAGGCGGGACAGCTCGATGATCTCCTTGACCAGCCGGCTCAGCCGGGACGCCTCGATCCGCATCCGGTCCGAGAACCGCTGCACCGCCTCCGGGTCGTCGGAAGCCTCGGAGACCGCGTCGGCCAGCAGGATCAGCGCGCCGACCGGGGTCTTCAGCTCGTGGCTGACGTTGACGGTGAAGTCCCGGCGGATCGCATCCAGGCGGCGCTCCCGGGTCCGGTCCTCGACCAGCACCAGCACCAACTGACTGCCCAGCGGCGCCACCCGGGCACTGACGTACTGCGTGGCGCCCAGCCGGCCCCGGACGATCTCCAGCTCCTGCTGGCGGATCTCGCCGTCGCGCCGGACCTGCCTGACCATCGTGAGGATGTCGTCGACGACCAGCCGCTCGCCGCGGACGATGCCGAGCACGTGCGCCGGGGCGCTGGCCTGCAGGACCTGGTCCTCCGGGCCCATCACGACGGCCGAGGACCGCAGTACCGACAGCACCGTCGCGACTCCGGACGGTACGGCGGGCTCCGGCGACTCCGGGATCTTGCGCTGGGCCCGCTCGGACAGCACCATCGCACCGAGCGAAAGCAGAGCCAGGGCCGCGCCGATGACGCCGCCCAGCACCGCAGCCAGCGTGGGGTCCACGGCAACGATGCTACGCGGGCAACCAGCAGGGAAAGACCGAATGAGCACCGGATGACCGGGACACGTCTCAACTGTTCATCAGGCGTTCACCACTCGTCGCCGTCCGGCAACCTCGACGCCGTACGGTCACCGATGGGCGGGGTACCGTGCTGGTCCCCGCCGCGGCACCGGACACCACAGATCGGATTCGAACACCATGCGTGACAGCTACCACGAGCAGCTCGACGACATCCTCGCCGAGCTGGAGCGGATGACGCGGACGGTGTCCACCGCCGTACGCCGGTCCACGTCGGCCCTGCTGGAGGCGGACATCCGCAAGGCCGAGGAGGTCATCGCGGCCGACATCCAGCTCGATGCCGCCGGCGAGGGCGTGGAGGAGAAGGTCTTCGAGCTGATGGCACGGCAGTCGCCGGTGGCCAACGAGCTCCGGATGCTGGTCGCGGCGCTGCGGATGATCGCCGACCTCGAGCGGATGGGCGACCTGGCCGCGCACGTGTCGAAGATCGCCCGGATGCGCTACCCGGCCCCGGCGATCCCGACCGAGCTGCACGACGTGATCGAGTCGATGGGCGGCGTGGCCGGCAAGATGGTCGACGCCGCCGGCGACGTGATCGCGTCCCGCGACGTCGAGGCGGCCGGCCGGCTCGAGGCGACCGACGACGAGATGGACAAGCTGCGCTCGAACCAGTTCCGCCTGATGATGGACGCCGACTGGCCGCACGGCGTCGAGGTCGCGGTCGACATGGCGCTGCTCAGCCGGTACTACGAGCGGATCTCCGACCACGCGGTCGCGATGGCCCGCCGGGTCGTGTACCTGGTCACCGGCGAGCTCCCGGTAGCGATCGGCGGTACGGCGGCCGGCTCGGGTGCGGGCGCCTCCGCCCCGAACCCCAACGGCAACTGACCCCAGCAGAGCCCCCGGCAGATAGTTGCCGGGGGCTCCTTGCTGCCCTCAGTGCGCTCAGTGCGCTCAGTGGGCTTAGTGCGCTCAGTGGGCTATGTCGATGCCGGCGGTGAGGGGTTGATCGGCGGCGAGCGTCCATCCGGACCGGTTCTCGAAGCCCGGGTTGCGGATGTCGAGGTTCACGCCCTCCACGTGATCGAACCCGACGGTCAGGCCGGGACCGCTGAACGCCTGCTTGCTGCAGACCGCGAACTGGACCGACACCGAGGACTTGCCCTGGACGAAGTCCGTCACGTCGATGCCGCCCTGGTGGTCGGACCCGTTCATGTAGAACCAGGGCCAGTAGTCACCGGCGTCGCGGTCCCAGATGAGCTGCCCGTCGATGCGGAGCTGCTTGAAGATCTGGCCGAACCGCGCCTGCTCCGGATCCGCGTGCCAGAAGGACAGCTCGTACCGCGGCTGACCGGGCCGCACCCGCACCTGCTGCGTGGCGGTGGCGCACGTGTTCGCCGGGATCGGCCCGCTCGGCACCGTGAACGCGAGCCGCCCGTTGCCGTACATCGCCCGGTTGTCCGGCCCGATCCGCACGGCGTTGCCCCGCGGCCCCTGGACCGGCTGGAACGACTCGCCCCGATACCGTGCGTACGCCGTACCGATCGCGTCGAAGATCCGCGCCGGGCGGTCGATCGAGTAAATGTCGACGTACGGCTGCATCGTCGGCTGGTTGCGGGTGAGCGTCCAGTCCCGGTGCTGCTCGAAGCCGCCGTTGCGCACCAGCACGCCGCGGCCGGAGACGTCGTCGACACTCCAGTCGAGCGGCCACCAGCCCACCCCGCGCTGATGGAATAGGCGGAACGTCACCTTCGCGGACGTCTTGCCCTGCAGGGCCGTCGTCAGGTCGACCGTGGTCGTGATCCAGGATTCCCTCGCGTCGTCCTCGACGTCGCTCTGCCAGACCACCTGGTCGTCGACCAGGACCTGCTTGTACTGGTAGCCCCGCAACCCGCCCTCATCCGGATCCCGGTGCCGGAACGTGATCGACCGCGGGCCGTTGCCGGCGACAACCATCTGCTGCGAAGCGGCGGCGAAACTGCCGTCGACGGTCGAGGTGAAGTTCCCGACGCTCAGGCTCAGTCGTCCGTTTCCGGAGTGGCCCCAGAAGTCCCAGCTCGGCTGCTGCAGATCCGTCCGCAGCGGAGCGCCGTACGCGATGACGCCCTCGAGCCGGCCATCCGCCAGGTACGGCGTGGCGCGCCGCAGCACGTCAGCGACGTAGCGCTCGTCGGGGTGGATCATGCCGTCGAGGAAGCGGCCGGCGTACACGAGCAGCACCAGGCTGAGGCCGGCGGGACGCAGTACGTCGAGGGACGAGTCCAGGCGGGGTTCCAGCCAGGTGGGGTCGATGGTGTTGTTGACGTAGCCGGTGTACGGGTAGATCACGCCGTCCAGGGCACCCTTGATCTTGTCGGCAGTCGCGGGAGTGATGTCCCAGGAGTAGAGGGTGACGTACCACTTGAGGTGCGGATTCACCGCGTTCATCGCGGCGCGTACCTGGCCCAGGTACTCCTTCGTGAAGAGCGTGCTGTTGGCGCCGACCAGGAAGTCGTCGATGCCCCAGGACTTGATGTGCGGGTAGGTCAGCGAGAGCTTGGCGATCTCGGTCGCCCAGCGGACATAGTCGGTGTTGAACGGCCGCGAACACCGGCCGTCGAGATGCCTTGCGGAGTTGAGGAAACATTCCGACGGCGGGACGAGATACACCATCACGTCGATCCCGGCGCGCGCCGCGGCCGGCGCGAACTCCAGCCGCAGATCGTTCCAGTCGGTGGCCTTGTCCCAGATGCCGAACGTATACATCGTCGCGTGCATCTGCTGCAGCCGATGGATCGTCGCCGGCGTATCGATATGCCGGAACCCATCCGCCCGCGGCGCGGCCTCCCGGATCTTCGCTTCGACCGTGTTCCCACCCTCCATCGCCGACAGGAACCGCCCGGCCGCCACGTCCGGCGGGCCGGCGGTGGCCCGCGGCACGGCGGCCGGGATCAACAACAACGCAACCAACAGAACCCAGACACGACGCATCGTTCCGTCCTCCAAGGCGGTGGAATACGGATATCTACGGTATTTCGAAACTAAATCCCGTAATCAAGAGATTAGAACCAGCCACGTCCGCGAGCAAGACCTCACGCAAAACCCACCCCCGCCCCTTCGGAACGCGACCTCCCTCCGCCAACCTCCCCAACCCCCTCACCGCCCCACCACAGGCCACCCCTCCGGCGCGACGTCCAATGCCGCTTCCCCGCCGCGGTCCCCGGTCGCGGTTCCCGGTCGCACTTCCCCACCGCGGTTCCCCTCGCGGTTCCCCACCGCACTTCCCCACCGCGGTTCCCCACCGCACTTCCCCACCGCGGTTCCCCACC
>DASXXB010000394.1:0-12924 GCA_036503355.1 Kribbella sp.
CAGGGCGGCCTGCGCGCCGGGCTCGGCCTTCGCGAAGGACAGCAGCATGCCGATCGCGATCAGCGTCGGCAGCAGTGCGGAACCACCGTACGACAAAAGCGGGAGCGGGATACCCACGATGGGTAGCAGCCCGATCACCGCACCCAGGTTGACCAGCGCCTGGGACATGATCCAGACCGTGATCCCGGCCGCCGCGTAACGGACGAACGGCTGGGTGTTGCGGGTCGCGATCCGGATCCCGGCGTACGCCAGCGTGAGGAACAGCGCGAGCACGGTGAGCGACCCGACCAGGCCGAGTTCCTCCCCGATCACCGAGAAGATGAAGTCGGTGTGCGCCTCCGGCAGGTTGCTCCACTTCTGCCGGCTGTTGCCGATCCCGACGCCCCACCAGCCGCCGGTGGAGAGCGCGTAGAACGAGTGGTACGCCTGCCAGCCGACCGTGGTCGGGGACGCGAACGGGTCCAGGAACGAGGTCACGCGCTCCAGCCGGTACTTCTCGGCCTGCACGAAGTAGACCGCGACCGAGCCGACCACCGCGATCGTCCCGACGAACAGCCGGGTCGGCGCACCGACGATCCAGATCATGCCGATCATCACGGCCATCAGGACCAGCGCCGTGCCGAGGTCGTGCTGCCCGACCACCAGCGCGATCACCAGGCCGCAGACCGGCACCATCGGCACCAGCAGGTGCTTCCACTGGGTGAGCAGCTTCTCCTTGCGGGCGTACAGATCCGCGCACCACATCACCATTGCGAGCTTGGCGAACTCGCTCGGCTGGATCTGCAGCGGACCGCCGAGGTTCAGCCAGTTGGTGTTGCCGTTCACGCCGACGCCGAGGCCCGGGATGTAGGTCAGCACCAGCAGGAAGATCGAGCCGAGCAGCGCGACGTACGCGAGCATCCGGAAGTGCCGGGGCGTCATCCGGGAGGCGACGTACGCCATCGGAAGGCCGACCCCGACCCAGATCAGCTGCCGGACGAAGATCGTGTAACTGTTGCCGTTCACCCGCAGCGACAGCACGCTGGACGCCGACAGCACCATCATCAGCCCGAGCACCAGCAGCAGTCCGGTCGCCCCGAGCACGATGTGGTACGACGTGAGCGGGCGATCGAGCACGTCCTTGATCGCCGCGATCCACGGCCGCTCGGTGCTGGTCTGCTTCTTCTGGTCCGGCTGATCGGCGATCGACGTCACGCGATCACCCCAGTCGGCGTACGGCTTCGGCGAAGGCGTCGCCGCGGGCTCCGTAGTTGGCGAACATGTCCCAGGACGCGCAGCCGGGGGCGAGCAGCACGGTGTCACCCACCTGTGCGAGCTTCGCCGCCTCCCCCACCACGATCTCCATGGCTCCAGTGTCGGTTGACTCGACGACGATCCTCGGGACATCCGGTGCGTGTCGCTCGAGAGCTTCGGCGATCACGGCCTTGTCCTGCCCCAGCAGGACGACCGCACGCAAACGCTTGCGGGCCGCGATCACCAGCTCGTCGAACGTCGCGCCCTTCGCCTGCCCGCCGGCGATCCACACCACGTGCTCGTACGCGAGCAGCGACGCCTGCGCGGCGTGCGGGTTGGTGGCCTTGGAGTCGTCGACATAGTTGACCCCGGCAACCTCCGCGACGTGCGCGATCCGGTGCTTGTCCGGACGGAAGCCGCGCAGCGCATCGCGGACCGCGGTCGCCGGTACGCCGAACGCGCGGGCCAGCGCGGCGGCCGCCAGCGCATTGGCCACGTTGTGCGGCGCGGGCGGCGTGACGTCGTCGATCGACGCCAGCTCGAGCGCGGACGTCGCGCGCTGCTCCACAAACGCGCGGTCGACGAGCAGGTCGTCGACCACGCCGAGCATCGAGAGACCCGGCGTACCGAGGGTGAACCCGATCGCGCGGCAGCCCTCGATCACGTCGGCTTCCTCGACCAGGTGCTCGGTCGCCGGGTCCGCCACGTTGTACACGCACGCGACCTGGCAGTTCTCGAAGATCCGGCCCTTGTCCGCGGCGTACGCCTCCAACGAGCCGTGCCAGTCGACGTGGTCCGGCGCGATGTTCAGCACCGCGGCCGAGTGCGCGGACATCGAGTGCGTGAAGTGCAGCTGGTACGACGACAGCTCGACCGCGATCACGTCGTACGGCTCGGGATCCATCACCGCCTCCAGCAGCGGGAGGCCGACGTTGCCCGCGGCAACGGCCCGGTGGCCGGCCGCCTGCAGCATCGCGGTCAGCATCTGCACGGTCGTGGTCTTGCCGTTGGTGCCGGTGATGCACAGCCAGGGCGCCGCGTTCGCCGGGTCCCGCAGCCGCCAGGCGAGCTCGATCTCGCTCCAGATCGGGACCTCGAGCTCGGCCGCCTGGGCGAGCAACGGCGCGTGCGGCGGTACGCCGGGACTCGTGACGACGACGTCGGCGTCCTTCGGCAGCTCCGCGGTACTGCCCGGGCCGAGCGTGATCACGGCGCCGAACGTCTCCAGGATCTGCGCCTTCTCGCGCAACACCTCGGTGTCGCGGTCGTCGAGTACGACGACGTGCTCGGCACCGGCCTGGATCAGGGAGTCGGCGCAGGCGTAGCCCGCAGTACCGAAGCCGAGCACCACGAACCGGGTCGTGTCCCAGCCGTCGTCGGTGCGGGTCTCGAGACTCATCCGGTCACCCACTCCGCGTAGAAGATGCCGAGGCCGATCACCACGCACAGGCCCTGGATGATCCAGAACCGGATCACCACGTTCACCTGTTCCCAGCCGAGCATCTCGAAGTGGTGGTGCAGCGGCGCGATCAGGAACAGCCGTTTCCCGACGCCGGTGGCCTGTTTGGTGATCTTGAAGTAACCGACCTGCAGGATGACCGACGCGGTGATCAGCACGAAGAGCCCGCCGAGCAGCAGCACCAGGAGTTCGGTGCGGGTCATCACGGCCATCCCCGCAAGCGCCCCGCCGAGCGCCAGCGAGCCGGTGTCGCCCATGAAGATCTTCGCCGGCGACGCGTTCCACCACAGGAACCCGAACAGCGCACCGGTCAGGCAGGCCGCGACGACCGCGAGATCGCGGGGATCGCGTACTTCGTAACACTTCGCGCCGACGCCCCGCTCGGTCGCGCAGCTCTGGTTGAACTGCCAGATGCAGATCAGCGTGTACGCGCCGAACACCATCATCGACGCGCCGGTGGCCAGACCGTCCAGGCCGTCGGCGAGGTTCACGCCGTTCGACATGCCGGCGATCAGCAGCAGGATCCAGATGATCACCAGGATGGCCGGCAGTTCCAGCCAGCCGATGTCGCGGATGAACGAGATGAACGGCGACGCCGGCCGCTGCCCGCGGTCGTCCGGGAACTGCAGCGCGAGCACCGCGAAGATCACCGCGACGAGCGTCTGACCGGCCAGTTTCGCCTTGCTGCGCAGGCCGAGGCTGCGCTGCCGGAAGATCTTGATGAAGTCGTCCAGGAAGCCGACCGCGCCCATCCCCGCGAACAGGAACAGCACCAGCAGCGCCGAGGCCGTCGGCCCGCTGCCGGCGCCGGTGGTGAGCATCACGAACACCTTCGCGCTGAAGTACCCGACGATGGTGGCCCCGATGAACACGATGCCGCCCATCGTCGGCGTACCGCGCTTGACCATGTGCGACTTCACGCCGTCGTCACGGATTTCCTGGCCGTACCCGCGCTTGGCCAGCCACTTGATCGCCCAGCGGGTGCCGACCAGGGTCAGCACCATCGAGACGGCGCCGCCGAACAGGATCGAGATCACTGCTGTGCCTCCACCAGGGCGTCTGCGAGGCTGCGGAGTTTGGCCGCCTTCGAGGACTTCACCAGTACGACGTCCCCCGCACGCAGCTCGCGGCGCAGCAACTCCAGCGCCTCCGGGATCGTCTCGACGAACACGGACTCGTTGCCCCAGGAGCCCTCCAGCGAGGCTCCGAGGTGGATCGGTTTCGCGCCCTCGCCGACCACGACCAGCCGGTTCACGTCCAGCCGGACGGCCAGCCGGCCGATCGCGTCGTGCTCGTCGGCGGAGGTGTCGCCCAGCTCGAGCATCTCGCCGAGCACCGCCCAGGTCCGCGCGCCCCGGGACCGGCCGATCGCGACCAGCGACTTGAGCGCGGCGCGGGTCGAGTCCGGGTTCGCGTTGAAGGCGTCGTTGATGATCGTCACGCCGTCGGAGCGTTCGGTCAGCTCCATCCGCGCCGCGGACACCCGCTGCGCGGCGTTCAGGCCGTCGGCGATCTGCTCCGGGGTGAGACCGACGGCCAAGGCGACGGCCGCGGCGGCCAGCGCGTTCGAGACGTAGTGCTCACCGATCAGCTGCAGCTGAACGGGACCGCTGAATTCACCGATGTGCAGCGTGAACGCGGGCCGTCCTTCGGCGTCGAGCTTCACGTCGGCGGCGCGAACGTCGGCGTCGGGCGCCTCGCCGAAGGTCAGCACCTTCTCCCGCGTCCTGCTCCGCATCGCGGCCACCCGGTGGTCGTCGGCGTTCAGGACCGCCGTACCTCCCGGCTTCACGGCCTCGATCAGCTCGCCCTTGGCGATCGCGATGTTGTCCTGGGACCCGAACTCGCCGATGTGCGAGGTGCCGACGTTCAGCACCAGGCCGACGGCCGGCGGCGTGATCCCGGACAGGTAGGTGATGTCGCCCGTGTGCCGCGCGCCCATCTCGGCGACCAGGTACTTCGTCGACTCGGTGCACTGCAGCGCGGTCAGCGGATGCCCGAGCTCGTTGTTGAACGATCCCTCCGGGCACACCGTCTCGCCGTACGGGCGGACCAGCTGGCCGATCAGGTCCTTGGTGCTGGTCTTGCCGGTCGACCCGGTCAGGCCGATCACGGTCAGGCCGGGCAGCCGGCCGATCACCAGCCGGGCCAGGTCGCCGAGGGCCCGCTCCGCGTCGTCGACGACGATGCACGGGCTGCCCTCGACCGGGCGGGTGGTCAGCGAGGCGGTGACGCCGGCCGAGGTCGCCGTACCGACGAAGTCGTGACCGTCGACGCGTTCACCGGGCAGGGCGACGAACAGTCCACCCGGCCCCGCGGTACGCGAATCGATCACCACCGCGCCGTCGACGACGGCCGTGGGCTCGACGCCCACGAGCTCGCCGCGGACTGCGTCGGCGATCTCGCCGCAACTGACTCCGATCACCGGTCTGCCTCCAACAGCTCACGCACGGTTTCGCGGTCGTCGAACGGGTGGATCACACCGCCGACGTCCTGGCCTGTCTCATGGCCCTTCCCGAGGACGACGACGGTGTCGCCCGGGCCGGCCAGCTCGATCGCGGACGCGATCGCCTGCCGGCGGTCACCGATCTCGTGCAGGTCCACGCCCGGCACGGCCTCGCGCGCGCCGGCGAGCGCGGCGGCGCGAATCGTGGCCGGGTCCTCACTGCGCGGGTTGTCGTCGGTGACGATGACGACGTCCGCGGCCTTCGCCGCCTCGGCGCCCATGGCCGGCCGCTTCCACGGGTCCCGGTCGCCACCACAGCCGAGGACCGCGAACAGGCGGCCCTTGGTCGCGCCGCGGGCGGCCCGCAGCGCGAGCGTGACCGCGTCCGGCGTGTGCGCGAAGTCCACGATCACCGCCAGCCCGTCCTCGCGGGTGAACAGCTCCATCCGCCCGGGCACCGACGCGTTCCGCAGGCCGGTCGCGATCGCCTCCACGGGTACGTCGAGCTGTCGCAGCATCGCGGTCGCGAGCAGCGCGTTCGCGACGTTGAACTCACCCGGCAGCGCGATCTCCAGGGTCAGCGTCTCCCCCGGGCCCTGGGCGTCGAACACCGTCGTACCGTGCTCGGATCGATGCAGGTTCGCCACCGTCCAGTCCGCGGCACCCGTCGTCGACACGGTGACCAGTGGTACGACGGTTTGCGCGGCCAGCCGGCGCCCGTACTCGTCGTCGACCGTCACCACCGCGACATCGCAGCGCTCCGGGGTGAACAGCGAGGCCTTCGCCTGGAAGTACTCCTCGAACGTCTTGTGGAAATCCAGATGATCCTGGCTGAGGTTCAGGAAGCCGGCGACCGCGAACCGCGCGCCGTCGACCCGGCCGAGCGCGAGCGCA
This sequence comes from Kribbella sp., assembly GCA_036503355.1. Taxonomy (GTDB): domain Bacteria; phylum Actinomycetota; class Actinomycetes; order Propionibacteriales; family Kribbellaceae; genus Kribbella. The sequence goes on from DASXXB010000394.1 coordinate 6,033, forward strand.
TGACTCGAGACCTCCATCGAGCACCACGCGACGGCTCGCTCCCGCATCACCGCGAAGAGCGCCTGCAGGTCGGTGGCCTCCGGAGTGGTCCGGACGCTCTTCACGACTTCGTCGCCGATGCGCGTCTGGATCGTCCCGATGAGCGCTGTCGGGCCGAGCTCCCGCAGTACCGAGTCCAGCAGGAAGCTGGTGGTCGTCTTGCCGTTGGTGCCGGTCACCCCGAGCAGGCGCAGTTCGCTGGTCGGCTCGCCGTAGATCCGGGACGCGACCGCGCCCAGCACGTTGCGCGGACTGTCGACGACCAGCACCGGGAGACCGGTTGCCGCGGCGCGGTCGGCGCCGGCCGGGTCGGTCAGTACGGCGACGGCGCCCGCCTGCCGGGCTTTCGCCACGAACTCAGCGCCGTGCGTGACCGCACCGGGCAGAGCGGCGTACAGGTCGCCGGGAAGAACGGAACGCGAGTCGAGGGATACGCCGGTCACCGTGACCGGCGACGTTGCCGGGGCCGGTGCGTGGGCGACGTTCGCGAGGTCGGCGAGGCCGACCGGCACGACGTGCCGGGGCCTGATCGCTGCGACCGCGCCGCCGGCGGCGGTAGGGGTGGACACGGGCCCTGAGGCTACCGCCACGGACCCTGTGACTCCTACCTGACCGTTGCCTTCTGGTGTACAAACCTGAGTTTGATCCATCAGGCAGCCTCACCTTGCGGTGAGGCAGTCCCGGTCTGACCGACTCCGTTGGCGTCGTGCCGGGTTGACACTTCGTCGCCTGCTGCGTCGTCCACTGACGTGGACTCGGTCTCCTGCATGGCTCCATGTCCGTCTCCCACCCGGCCCTCGCTGGGCTGGTGGGCGGCCGGGCTACTCCCGGTACCGGTCCTTGTTCCACCCGTGTGCGCGGTGTCGCCGAGGCGGGCGAGGTTGATCGCGGCATTCAGATCCCTGTCCAGGACCAGGCCGCACGACTCACAGACGTAGGTACGCTCGGACAACGGGAGCCTTGGCTTTCGGCTCCCGCAGCCCGAGCACGTTTTCGAGGACGGGTACCAGCGGTCGGCCTCGACCAGAGTGGACCCGTACCAGGCGGTCTTGTATGCCAGCAACCTTCGCACCTCTGCCGGGGCTGCGTCGGCAAGTGCACGGTTCAGGCCACGTTTGCGCGTGCCGCCCTTGGCACGCATACCCGACGCGTTGAGCGTCTCCACTACGACGACCTCGTGCCGTTGCGCGAGTCGCGTCGTCGCCTGCTGCAACGCGTCCCGGCGCAAGCTCACGGCCCGCCCATAAGTTCTGCCGATCCTTGCCTGGGTGCGCCGCCACCGGTTCGACGGCCGACGCTTCCGCTGTATCGCAGGGTCGTAGGGACCACGCTGTCGGGCTGCCTTGCGTTGCAGCGCCCGCAGCCTGGCCTGCGCAGCGTCGAGAGTCCTGAGTGCCGGAACCCGCTCGACCTCGACTCCGTCCGGGGTCGCGATCACCAGCAGGTCCTTCACGCCGACATCGACGCCGACCACTGGGTGCCGCACCCCGACGTGCGCTGGGCGCGCCATGTCGCGTTGAACCAGCGTCTGGAACGCGACATGCCACCGCCCAGTACTGTCACGGGTCACTGTCGCGGACAAGACGCGTGCAGTGCCGGCCTCGACCCTCCCGACAAGTTCCCTGGTGGACTCATCGACACGCATCGTCCCCAGCCTCGGCAGCGTCACGTGGCGACAATCAGTCTCGACGCGGATGGCGCCGGTGGTGAACCGAACGCTCGCTCGGTCCCGCTTCCGTCGAAGCCGAGGGAAGCCGACCGGCGATCCTGCGCGGTGGCCGCTGAGGGACTTCGACCACGCCTCCAGCGACCGGGCCAGCGAGTCCAGACCGGTGTTGTACGCCTCCTTGGAATTCTCGCCCCACCACGGCGCCACGGAGTCCTTGCGCGCGTTCCACAGCCGCCGCAGGGCCGGGAGCGACCAACCCAGGCTCGGAGTCAGGTCGGACTCGGCGATGCCGTAGGACCGCTCTGCGGCCCGCTGCTCGACCACCGCCTTGACCAGCCTCAGCATATGGTTGCGGGCGAACCGCGCGGCACCAGCATGCGATGCGAGGCTCCGTTCCTGCGCGGGCGTCGGGTCGAGCGCGAACCGGTAGGCCTGTACCACCCAGCCATCCGGCACCTGGAACCTCCGCATGCCCACCACTTTCCCATCAGCCATCGACAACAGCCGGCCGCTCACAGACGCAGCCGCTTGATCACACCTGCTCACGATCCCGAACAGTCATGAAGCCCTGCGTACTGCGCCCCACCAGGCCGGTCCTCACCGGCCCTTGGCTGACCAGGTCAGCGGGATGTTCGGCTGCGCGGCCCCGGTCGGCGGGACGACGTACTTCTGCAGCGCGTAGCTCATCACGTCTCGGAACACCGGTCCTCCTTGGAGACCACCACCCCGGGCACCCTGGGGATCGTGCAGTACGACGTACGTCACGAACCGTGGGTTGTCTGCGGGGGCGAATCCGGCGAAAGAAGTCGCCCAGTTGCCGTACTTCCCGGTGCCGGGGACGACCTGCTGCGCCGTACCGGTCTTGCCGGCCACCAGGTAGCCGTCGATCGAGGCCTGCGGCGCGGTGCCCTTCTTCGCGGTCACCGACTCCATCATCGTGGTGACCTCCTTGGCGGCCTTCTCGCTCACCACCCGGCGCGGCGGCGCGGTCTGGTTCGGTGTCAGGCTGCCGTCGGCGTTGACGTAGTTGCGGACCAGCTTCGGCGGCATGTAGACGCCGCCGTTGGCGACCGCGTTCACGGCGGCGGTCTCCTGGACCGCGTTCACCGACAGGCCCTGGCCGAACGCGACGTTCGACCGGGTGATCTCGGGCCACTCGTCGCCCGGTGCCAGCCGGCCCTTGGTCTCGCCGGGGAAGTTCAGCCCGGTCGGCTCGCCGAAGCCGAAGTCGTGCAGGTACTTCACGAACTGCGGGATCGGCATCTTCTGCGCTGCGATGATCGTGCCGACGTTGGACGACTTCGCGATCACGCCGGAGATGGTCAGGTTCATCGTGCCGTGCGGCCAGTGGTCCTTGATGATCCGGCGCTGCACCTCGATGCTGCCCGGCACCTGCAGCTTGGTATTCAGGTTGATGATGCCGGCGTCGGCCAGCGCGGCCATCGTGACCACCTTCTGGACGCTGCCCGGTTCGAAGCTGCGCTCGAGGGCCGGGTTGTTCAGGTCCTTGGGGGTGTAGTTCGGCTTGTTCGGGTCGAACGACGGGGAGTTCGCCAGGGCCAGCAGCTCACCGGTCTTCACGTCCATCACGACCACGGTGCCGGCGCTCGCGTGGTACTGCTGGACCGCCTGCTGGATCCGCTTCTCAGCGAAGTACTGCAGGTCGGTGTCCAGGGTCAGCTGCACCCCGACGCCCGGCTTCGGCTCCTGGACGGTGTGGTTGGCGTTCGGGATCTGGTTGCCCCTGGCATCGACCTCGTACACCGCCTTGCCGTCGGTGCCGGACAGTTTGTCGTTCAGGCTGTACTCGAGCCCGGACTGGCCCTTGCCGTCGGAGCCCGTGACGCCGACCAGGGTGGCGGCGATGCTGCCGTTCGGGTGGCTGCGGATCGGGTCCGCCTCGGTGTACAGACCCGCCAGCAGTGGGGCCTGCTGCTCCTTGACCTTGCCCTTGTTCTGTTCGGCGATCGGCGCGTTCGCGGCCTTGATCTCCTGCTGGATCGCGCTCCACACCGTCGGGCTCACGTGCCGCGCGAGGCGGACGTACCGGCCGGGGCCGGTCATCGCCGCGATCAGCTTGGCGGGCGTCGTACCGGGCACCTTGGGAGCCAGGATCGCCGCCAGCTGCTGCGCCACCGGCTTGGTCTGCTGCGGGTCTGCGGTGATCGCCACCGCATCCTCGGTGACGGCCAGCTGTACGCCGTTGCGGTCCTCGATGGTCCCGCGGTCCGCCTGCAGGATGAACGAGCGGGCGTTCTCCTTGGTCGCGGCCTGCGCGTAGCTGTCCGGGTCGACACCCTGCAGCAGCACGAGCCGGCCGGCGAACAGCGACAGTACGAACGCCATCACGCCGAACGTCAGCCGCAACCGCAGCGCCGGCCGCCCCAGCCGCAGCATCCGCGGTGGCTTCTTCACCTTCCGCTTCTTCGGCCGCCGGTTCTGGGGCTGAATCCGGGGCCTGCTCCGCGGGCGGTTCTGCGCGGGGCGCTTGGCCGCACTCTTCTTCGCGGAACTCGGCGCGGGGCGCTTCCGTACCGTCTTCTTGGCAGGTGCCCTCTTCTTGGCAGGTGCCGTCTTCTTGGCAGGTGCCGCCTTCTTGGCAGGCGCCTTTGGAGTCTCAGCACGTGCACGCGGTGCGGTCGCGCCTCCGCGGGCCGCGGCGCGCTCCTCCTCGGCCTTGCGGAGCAGGCGTTCGCGGGTGGACTCGGGGCGCTGAGGCGTGGCGCGGGTACTGTCCGTAGCGGCGGGACGACGGGGTTGAGCCTTGCGCGGCGGGTTTCCCCGGCCTGGTGCGGTACCGCGCTTGCGTGGCGGCGGCTCGTTTCCCCGTCGGTCCGTCATCCGATCATCCCCGTGTGGTCGTGATGGGCTTCTTCGTCGTGGCCGGCGGCTTCGTGGTGCCGGCCGGCGGCTTGGTGGTACTCGTCGGTGGCTTGGTGGTCCCGGCCGTCGGCTTCACCGGAGCCACGGGCTTGACCGGAGTGACCGGCTTGACCGGCTTGACGGGCGGCTTGGTCGTCGCCTGCCCCGTCGGCGTGCTGGGGCCGAACATCGCCGTACCCGTACCGGCTCTGCCCTCCGCCGGTACGCCGAGCACGCGCCCGTCGGACAGCCGGAGGAACACCGGATTCGGATTCGGCACCATGCCCATCCGCAGCGCCCGGTCGGACAGGTTCTGCGGCGACTCCAGTGTCCGCACCTGCTTCTCCAGCGCCTCCTGCTGGTCGCGCAGCTGGTCGGCCTGGCTGCTCAGCTTGGTGATGCCGAACGTGCCGCTCTGCAGCTCCGTGTTCAGCAGCAGCAGACCGACCAGACCGGCGGCCAGCAACGACACCACGAAGATGACGAACGGCATCCGCGGCGGCCGGAACGGCGCGCCGTACACCACCCGCAGCCGCGGCTGGTTCGGCTTCTTCGGCGCGCCCGCACCGGCGGCCGGCGTCACCCGCGCCTTCTGCGGGCTGAAGACAGTACTCATCAGGCCACCAGTCCTTTCTCCCGGATCCGCTCGGCCGCGCGGACCCGGGCCGAGGCGGCGCGCGGGTTCACCGCGACCTCTTCCGCGGCCGGTCGTTCGGCACCCCGGGTCAGCAGCTTCAGATACGGTTCGTGCCCGGCCGGGATCACCGGCAGGTCGTCCGGTACGTCGGACTTCGTGCCCGGCGCGAACGCCTGCTTGGTGATCCGGTCCTCGAGCGAGTGGTAGCTCATCACCACGATCCGGCCGTGCAACGCCAGCGCCGCGAGGGCGGCCGGCAGCGCGCGACGCAGTACGTCGAGCTCGCCGTTCACCTCGATCCGCAGCGCCTGGAAGGTCCGCTTCGCCGGGTGTCCCCCGGTCCGCTTGCCGGCCTGCGGGATCGCGTCCCGGACCAGCTCGGACAGCCGTGCACTGTTCGTGAACGGCTCGACCGCGCGCTCCCGGACGATCCGGTCCGCGATCCGGCGGGCGAACTTCTCCTCGCCGTACTGGAACAGGATCCGGGCCAGGTCGGCCGCGCTGTAGGTGTTGACGATGTCCGCCGCCGTGGTCGGGCCGGTCGGGTCCATCCGCATGTCCAGCGGCGCGTCCTGTGCGTAGGCGAAGCCGCGCTCGGCCTCGTCCAGCTGCATCGACGAGACGCCCAGGTCGAACAGGATGCCGTCGATCGCCGGCACGTCGAGCTCCGCGAGCACCCGCGGCAACTCGTCGTACACCGCGTGCACCAGAGTGATCCGCTCCTGGTACGGCGTGAGCCGTTCGCCGGCCAGGCGAAGAGCGTTCGGGTCCCGGTCGAGGCCGATCAGCCGTACGTCGGGGAACTGCCGCAGGAACGCCTCGGAATGACCACCGAGGCCGAGGGTGGCGTCGACGACGACCGCGCCGGGATGCGCGAGCGCCGGCGCCAGCAGCGCGACTACGCGCTCCAGCATCACCGGCACATGCCGCTCCGCAGCGTCCATCTCGACCCTTCCCGTCACTTCCCTGCCATTGCGGGAGCGACCCTGCCCCCGCAGGTCATGTGGTGCGCGCGGGTAGACAGGACCGTCCGGTCAGATCGCGGGTACGCCTTCCGGGGAAGTACCTGCTGGTCTTGGCGCCGGGGAAGTGACGCCAACACTGCAGGTCGGAAGTCGGACCCGTGATCTCACCGGACGGTCGGTGTGTTCCAGTCCTCGCACACTGTTCAGCTCGAAGTTCAGAAGATGCCGGGCAGTACTTCCTCGGACAGGTCGGCGAACGCCTGCTCCTGCTCCGCGGAGTACCGGTTCCAGTTCTCCGTGTTCCAGATCTCCACCCGGTTCATCGCCCCGATGACGACGCAGTCGCGATCCAGTGCTGAATAGTCGCGCAGCATCGGTGGGATGGTGACCCGGCCCTGCTTGTCCGGCATCTCGTTGGAGGCACCGGCGAACAACATCCGTAGGTAGTCCCGCGCACCCTTGTTGGTGATCGGAGCCTGCTTCAACTGCTCGGTCAGCTGGACGAACTCGCGCTCCGGCCACACCGACAGCGATCGCTCCTGTCCGCGCGTGATCACCAGACCGTCGGCCAGCTCGTCCCGGAACTTCGCCGGCAGGAACAGCCGCCCCTTGTCGTCGAGCTTGGGGAAGTGAGTTCCGAGGAACACGCTCCACCTCCCCGTTGCGGACTCTCCGACTCAGGCGAGTGCTTCCACCACTTCAGTTCCACTGCGCTCCACC
>DASXXB010000395.1:0-3821 GCA_036503355.1 Kribbella sp.
CTCCGGGTGACGGGCAAGCGGATCGAGGACATCCGCGTGGTGATCTCCGGCGCCGGTGCGGCCGGGGTCGCGTGTGCGCGGATCCTGCTGCAGGCGGGCGTCGGCGACCTCGCGGTCGTCGACAGCAAGGGGGTGCTGCACGAGGACCGCCCGGATCTGAACCCGGTCAAGTTGTCGCTCGCCCGGGACACCAACACCGGCGGGATCTCCGGCCGGCTGGTCGACGCGCTCGCCGGCGCGGACCTGTTCCTCGGCGTGTCGGGCGGGACGGTGCCGGAGGAGGCTGTCGCGCGGATGGCCGACGGCGCGATGATCTTCGCGCTGGCGAACCCGAATCCCGAAGTACACCCGGACATCGCGCACCGGCACGCCGCCGTCGTCGCCACCGGCCGCTCCGACTTCCCGAACCAGATCAACAACGTGCTGGCGTTCCCGGGCATCTTCCGCGGCGCCTTCGACGCGAACGCGAGCCGGATCACCGAAGGCATGAAACTCGCCGCCGCCGACGCCCTCGCCGGGTTGATCTCCGCCGCGGACCTGCGTCCGGACTACGTCATCCCGTCCCCGTTCGACGCCCGGGTCGCCCCCGCGGTCTCGGCGGCGGTCGCTGCCGCCGCGGCGTCGGACGGCGTCGCGCGTCCCGCCTGATCCGGTCCGGACAAGTTGCTTCGAGCAACCGTCAGCGGAACACTTCGTTGGTTTCCGGCAAAGATCAAACGCTTCTCCGAAAGCTATTGACTTAACAAAGTGCCACGGCCACCATTAGCGAGTCTCGCCCGCCGGGGAGCGGGCGGCTTTCACAACGTGTGCATTTTCGTCATGGCTGGAGGCTTCGATGAGGCTCAGGACCGCATTCGCAGCGACCGCGGCGGTCACGGCCGCGGCCCTCACTCTGGGTGGCTGTGCGCAGAGCAGCACCGCCTCGAAGGGCGGCGGCGCCGGCGACGTGAAGACGGTCAGGGTCTTCATCAGTGGCGACACGAACATTCAGAAGCTCTGGACCGACGACCTCGGCCCGGCGTTCGAGAAGGCCAACCCGGGCTACAAGGTGCAGATCACCTTGGACCTGCACGGCGAGCACGACGCCCAGACGATGGCGAAGCTGTCGGCGTCCGTGGCGCAGAAGAAGGACGCGGGCTTCGACCTGGTCGACGGCGGCTTCGTGCCGAAGGCGTCGGCGGCGAACTTCCTCGAGCCGGTCGACGCGTCGAAGGTCTCCGCGCTGGCCGACGTCCCGGCCGATGTCGTCAAGGCCGGTGGCACCGGCGGCATTCCGTACCGCGGCTCCTCGGTGCTGCTCGCGTACGACTCGAAGAAGGTCCCGGCCCCGCCGAAGACGCTCGACGACCTGCTCGCGTGGATCAAGGCGAACCCGGGCAAGTTCACCTACAACTCGCCCAAGTCGGGCGGTTCCGGCGGATCGTTCGTGGCCACGGTGCTGGACAAGTACGTTCCCGCCGACGCCCGGCAGAAGATGACGGTCGGCTACGACAAGAGCCTCGAGTCCACCTGGGACCAGGGCTTCGCGACCCTGCACGGCCTGAACCCGTACGTGTACCAGAAGGGTGTCTACCCCAACGGCAACCAGCAGGTGCTGGACCTGCTCGCGAGTGGGCAGATCTCGATGGCTCCGGTCTGGTCCGACATGTTCACCACCGCCGTCGCGAACGGTGTGATCCCGTCGACGGTGAAGGCCACGCAGATCTCCGGGCCGTCGTTCACCGGCGGCGCGGCGTACCTCGGTATCCCGGCCAACAGTCCGAGCAAGGACGCGGCCCTCAAGGTCGTCAACTTCGTCCTGGAGCCCGCTCAGCAGGCCCTGATCGTCAAGGACATCTCGGGCTACCCGGCGATCTCGCTGGACAAGCTGCCGCAGGAACTGCAGGGCAAGTTCGCGAACGCCGACACGAACAACCTCCGCAAGGGGTACTTCGACTCGATGACCAAAGACCTCAACAACCTCTGGGACCAGAAGGTCCCCGGCAAATGACGGCGGCGGCGTGTAGCTGGGACCGGAAGGTCCCGGGCAAATGACGGCGGCGGCGTGTAGCTGGGACCAGAAGGTTCTCGGCGCGTGACCGCGGAGGCTGAGGCCCGGCCGGCTGTCGTGCGGCCGGCGGGACGACGACAGGCCCGTGCAACGGCAGGCCGGGCTCGCGGGTTCTTGATGGCGCTGCCGCCGATGGTGCTGATCGCGATGTTCATCGGGTTCCCGGTGGTCCTCGCGTTCGGCTTCAGCCTCGGCTTCACCGGCGGCCTGAACCGCACCGTCGCGATCATCGGCCAGAACGTCCACAGCGCCCACGGCATCGTCCCGACGTTCTCGGCGTACGCCGAGATGTTCACCAACGCACGCTTCCTCGGCGACCTGTTCGTCACGGTCGTGGTGACGTTGATCAGCACGACCCTCGTCGTGCTGCTGGCGGTCGGTATCGGGCTGTACCTCAAGTTCTCGCCCGGGCTGCTCGGCAAGGTGCTCTCCACGCTCGCGGTGGTGCCGCTGTTCATCCCGGTGGTGATCGCGTCGTGGGCCATCCTCGGCTTCTACTCCGCGAACGGGTTCCTGCGCAGCGTGGCCGCCCAGTTCGGGCTCGGCTTCCCGGTGTGGTCGTACACGCTGGTGACCGTCGTCATCGGCTCGGTGTGGACGTCGCTGCCGTTCGCAACCCTCCTCGTCACGTCGGGGATGCAGGCGGTCCCGCAGGCGATGATCGACGCCGCGCGCGACGCCGGCGCCTCCTTCTGGCGAGTGGTCGTGAGCGTCGTGGTCCCGATGGCCGGCGTACCGATCATCATCGCGACCACGTTCACCGCGATCGGGGTGCTCGGTTCGTTCACGGTGCCTTACTTCACCGGCCCGAACCACCCGAACATGCTCGGGGTCGACATGTCGAACTACTTCTCCTCGTTCAACCAGCCGCAGCAGGCGGTGGTGATCGCGTTCATCGTGTTCGCGATCGCGTCCGGGATCGCAGCGGTGTACGTGTGGGCGAACTTCCGCTCCGCCAAGGAAAGCGGGGCGGTCTGATGACCAAGGCCGGCTCCCGGATCCTGACCGTCGTGTTCGCCGCCGTACTGGCGTTGTTCGTCATCGGGCCGCTCGCGTGGCTGGCGGTCCGCGCGTTCGCGTCGAGCTGGACCTACCCGAACCTGCTCCCGGACGGCTGGACGCTGCGCTGGTGGAGCGTGGTGTTCGGCGACCAGGCGCTCGGGATCGCCGTCCAGAACTCGTTGTTCTTCGCACCGATCACCGTGGCGGTCTCCGCGCTGATCTGCCTGCCCGCGGCCTACGCGTTCGCGCGCTTCGAGTTCCCGGGGCGGCGGTTCTTCCTGATCGGGGTGTTCGCGGCCAACGCGTTCCCGAAGATGGGCCTGTTCGTCTCGCTCGCGGCCTTGTTCTACGCGCTCAACCTGATGAACACGATCCTCGGCATCCTGGTCGTCCACCTGCTCGGCACGGTGGTCTTCATGACCTGGATCCCGGCCGCCGCGTTCGCCGCCGTACCGCGCAGTCTCGAGGAGGCCGCCCGGGACGCCGGCGCCTCCAAACTGCGGACGTTCTTCAGCGTGACGCTGCCGATGGCACTGCCGGGCATCCTGGTGGCCGCGATCATGAGCTTCCTGGCGTCCTTCGACGAGGCGCAGGGCACGTACCTGGTCGGCGCGCCGGACTACATGACGATGCCGACCCAGATGTACAGCCTGGTGCTGAACTACCCGACCCAGGTGGCGGCGGTGTTCTCGATCCTGCTCGCCATCCCGTCCGTCGCGCTGCTGCTGGCCGCGCACAAGCACATCGTCGGCGGCCACCTCGCCGAGGG
>DASXXB010000396.1:0-30693 GCA_036503355.1 Kribbella sp.
TGCTCGTGAACGGGTGACCGACGTCGCGTGCTGTGCAGCTGAGCGCGAGCCGTCGCCGAGGGAAGACGTCCGCCCGGCGGCCCCGCCCGCCGGCGCCAGGCCGGTGAGGAAGCGGGACGTGGCCTCCTCCTGCCCGCCTGCAGGCGCCAGGCCCGTGAGGAAGCGGGCTGTTGACTCCACCTGGGGACGTTGCTTGACGGTGGACTCTCGGTGTGGGCCGTCGGAGGGCGCAACCTGAGCTGTCTCGGGCGAGCGCCGCCGGATCTCGTCCACCTTCGCGTTGAGAGCCTGGCCGATCTCGTCCGCCACATGCTGCCCGGCCTCCGGCGACTGCCCCGCAAGCCTCTCCCACGCCGGATGCAACATCGCCCCGATCAACTCCCGCCGCACCCCCTGCTGATCATCAGCCCGCACCACGTCATACAGCCGATTCTGTACGACAGCATCCGCCAACTGATCGAACTGCATCGCCACGGGGCCTTGACCGAGCCGGTCCAGCAGTTGTGAGCGGTCGACGCGCGGGCCGGACGCCTGCTGCACGAGACTGTTGGCGGCGGCGTGGGCGCCGGTGGCTTGGGTTGGGTCGAACGTCGGCGGCGGATAGCCGGCAAGGCGCGCGAAGGTCTGTAGATCGGCGACGGCGCGTACCGACGCGACTCCGTTGTTCAGCGCCAGCGAATGCGTTGTGCGAACCGTGTTGACGGTGCCCGGTGGTGCCTCCAGGTCGGTTCCGGCCTCGGTGGCGTGGCGCAGAACGGTCGTCAAAGCATGCGTCTGCCACCGCGAGCTGCTGACCGACGGTCCACCGAACCCGTTGCGGAGCAGCGCGTTGTTGAGCTCGATTCTCCCGGTGCCCTGGTCGAAGTAGCTCGGTCCGGTGGTCGCGTGCAGCTCGCCAGTCCAGCGTTCGTCCCGGGCCGGCCGGAGCCGTCGCGCGACGTCGTACAGCCGCCGGAACTCGGCGTGCTGCGGAGAACCTTCCGGAACCTGCCGGGCGGGATCAGGCATCGCCGGTGAAGGGCTCGTCGGTCAGCGGGAAGGGCGGATTGCGAAGCGCACGCTCGAGCGAGTACAGATCCTCGGTCAGAACCCGGATGTCGTATCCCTCGTCCTCGCCTGCGCGGTCGGCGAGCTCCCAGATCCGGCGCCTACCGTCCTCCAGCATCGCGATCTTCTCCTCGGTGGTGCCTTTCGGCATGTACACCTCGGCGTGGATGCGCTCGGCTTGTTTGTAGAGGTCGCTGCGGGTGGGGGGCGGGGGCGGGGGTTTGGGCAGGTCCTCGTCGATGAGCTGGGTGGTCCAGGTGCGGTCGTGGTCGGAGCAGTCGGGCGGTACGAGAGCGCGCAGCTTCTCCTGCTCCGCGGCGAGGTCGGCCGGGCCTCCGCCGTGCAGCCGGTCGCGGGCCCGGATGAACGCGTTGTTGAAGGCGGGGATGTCGAGGGGCATCGGGGCTCCTGGGGGTTGGGGGCGGTGGTAGCACGGTAGCGGGGGACGGGGTGGGGGCGTGGGAGTTATCCACAGGTTGCGGGGCCGGTAGACTCGGGGAGTTCATCGCTTCGAGGAAACGGACTGTTTCTCGTGTTCGACACGCTCTCCGATCGGCTCTCCACCGCGTTCAAGAACCTGCGGGGCAAGGGCAAGCTGACCGACGCCGACATCGACGCGACCGCCCGGGAGATCCGGGTCGCGTTGCTGGAGGCCGATGTCGCGCTGCCTGTGGTGCGGGAGTTCATCGCGGCGGTCAAGGAACGGGCCAGCGGCGCCGAGGTGCGCGGCGGGCTGAACCCGGCGCAGCAGGTCATCAAGATCGTCAACGAGGAACTGATCAACATCCTCGGTGGCGAGACCCGCGAGCTGCGGATGGCGAAGCGGCCGCCGACGGTGATCATGCTCGCCGGTCTGCAGGGTGCCGGTAAGACCACCCTGGCCGGCAAGCTCGCCAAGTGGCTGAAGGAGACCCGGCACCAGACCCCGATGCTGGTCGCCGCGGACCTCCAGCGGCCGAACGCGGTCACCCAGCTTCAGGTGGTCGGCGAGCGGGCCGGCGTACCGGTGTTCGCTCCCGAGCCGGGCAACGGTGTCGGCGACCCGGTCGAGGTCGCCCGCAAGGCGATGGACGAGGCCCGCACCAAGCAGCACAGCGTGGTGATCGTCGACACGGCCGGCCGGCTGGGTGTCGACGAGGAGCTGATGAAGCAGGCCGCGGACATCCGCGACGCGGTCAGCCCGGACGAGATCCTGTTCGTCGTCGACGCGATGATCGGCCAGGACGCGGTCACCACCGCGCAGGCCTTCCTGGACGGCGTCGGCTTCGACGGCGTCGTGCTGTCCAAGCTCGACGGTGACGCCCGCGGTGGTGCCGCGCTGTCGATCGCGCAGGTCACCGGCCGCCAGGTGATGTTCGCCAGCAACGGCGAGAAGCTCGAGGACTTCGACGTCTTCCACCCCGACCGGATGGCGTCGCGCATCCTCGGCATGGGCGACGTGATGAGCCTGATCGAGCAGGCCGAGCGCACCTTCGACGCCGAGGAGGCCGCCAAGACCGCGGCCAAGCTGCAGAAGAAGGGCGGCAAGGACTTCACGCTGGACGACTTCCTCGCCCAGATGCAGTCGGTGCGCAAGATGGGCCCGCTGACCAAGATCTTCGGCATGCTGCCGGGCGCGAACCAGTTCAAGGACCAGCTGGAGAACTTCGACGAGCGCGAGATCGACCGGATCGAGGCGGTCATCCACTCGATGACCCCGGCCGAGCGGAACGATCCGAACATCATCAACGGCTCCCGCCGGGCCCGGATCGCGAAGGGTTCCGGGACCGAGGTGGCGACCGTCAGCGGCCTGGTCGAGCGGTTCTTCGAGGCCCGCAAGATGATGTCCGCGATGGCTTCCGGCAAGGGCCTGCCGGGGATGCCCGGGATGCCTGGTATGCCGGGCATGGGTGGCGGCGGCCGGAAGGCGAAGCAGCAACAGAAGAAGGGCAAGAAGCGCGGCTCGGGGAACCCGGCCAAGCGCGCCAACCAGGCGAACCAGCAGCCGCAGGCGCCGCAGCCCGGCCAGTTGCCGGCCGCGTTCGGCGGCGGGAACGACGGCGGCGACTTCGAGCTGCCCGACGACCTGAAGAAGATGCTCGGCGGCAACTGACCGCCCGCACACAGCCCGAAAGGGCAGACTCGCGTCGGCCGAACGGATGACTTCATGTCGTCCGTTCGCCCGGCGCGCCCACTCCTGCCCGCGGCCTAGCGTGGTGGGTGGCGGGGTGAACACCGGGGGACGAGCGCCCGAACTTGCCTGTTCGGTACTCGGTCACGGCACACCGGCACCGGTTGTGGCCGACCTTCCGGCGGCTAAGATCGTCCCTACGCCCGAGAGACACCCAACTGCGGAATGCGTCGAGGACGGTTCGGATGAGGCAGCGGTTCAAGAACCTGGACACGTGGCGAGGGAAGCTGAACGCCACCTGTGCCTGCTTGGCGCCGCCCACCGCGATGGTCGCCGTGTTCGTAGTCGGCGGCGTCACCTCGAACACGTTCATCGTCGACGCGCACGCGCTGGCCGCCCCGCGCCAGGACGCGGTCTTCGACGATCTCGCGAACAACGTGCCGACCCAGCCGGGCGTCGACGGCAGCCTGCCGACGCAGGCGAAGTCCACCCTCGAGGTCCCGGTCACCGGGACGACCGACGGCACCGTGCAGCCGATCCCGGGCGTCTTCGGGGACGCGTCGGGCATTCCGGGGACGGTGCTGGCGGCGTACCAGAAGGCGGCGCGCGATCTCGCGCTCTCGATGCCGGGATGTCACATCACCTGGCCGCTGCTCGCCGGTATCGGCAAGGTCGAGTCCGGCCATGCCAGCGGCGGCAAGGTCGACGCGAACGGCAACACCCGCGGCAAGATCCTCGGCCCGGTCCTCGACGGCGGCCCCGGGATGGCGGCGATCGCCGACACCGATCAGGGCGTGTACGACGGGAACGCGTCGTGGGACCGCGCCGTCGGTCCGATGCAGTTCGTGCCCGGTACCTGGAAGACGTTTGGTGCCGATGGCAACGGTGACGGGGTCAAGGACCCGCACAACGTGTTCGACGCGGCGCGCGCGGCGGGGGACTACCTGTGCTCCGGCGGTGCGAACCTGTCCGATCCGCAGGGCCTGGTGCAGGCGGTGCTGCGCTACAACCACTCGATGGACTACGTCTCGACGGTTCTGCGGTGGATGCAGTCGTACAGCAAGGACACCGTGAGCGTGCCGGACAGGCCCGGCCAGATCGACACGGCGACGGACGACGGCAACACCCACACCAACGACAACACCTCAACCAGCACCACAACCACCACGTCGACCACCCCGCCGACGACGGTCCCGACGACGCCGCCCCCCACCTCCCCGGCGTCGACTCCTCCGAAGTCGACGCCGCCGAAGTCGACCCCACCGAAGTCGGTTCCCACGAACCCGGTCCCCACCAGATCGATCCCGACGAAGTCGACACCCACGGCCTCGACACCTGCGGACTCGACGCCTCCGGAGTCGACCCCGCCGACGACACCGCCGACGACGCCACCTACGACGTCGACCCCGCCGACGACAACGCCGCCCTCGACGCCGGACCCGACGTGTTCGCCGACCACGCCGTCACCGAGCGATCCGCCGAGCTCGCCGCCGGCGGCTCCCGAGACCACGACACCCAGCGGCAGTCCGGCAGGTTCCGAGACGACCACGCCGGCGAGCCCGGACACGACGGCTCCGGAGACCACCCCGCCGCCGACCTGCGCCCCCACCACTCCGGCCCCCGCCAACTGACCCGAGCCTGCCAAGGCACGACCGCCCAGCAGGCCGCACGAGCGAGCGGACGGTGCACTGGGCTGGCGCGAGCGGGTAGGGCGAGGGGTGGGCTGGGGTGGTGTGGGGTGGTGTGGGCTCGCTGGGTGACGGTGAGGTAGTTGGGTTCGTTACCTTGGTGGCGGGTTTTCGTGGGGTTTCTGTGGGCCGTAACTTTGCGTCGTCTTGATGTAACTTTGTGGCGCTTGGTTCGTTGAAGGGGCTATGCGCCTAACCCGTAGTGGTAACCGTCGGGTCAAAATCATCATCGCTTCACTGTGTACCGCCCCGCTCCTGGTCGGGGCCGTTGTGACCGTCGCCTCGGGGGGGACCGGTGCCGCCGGCGAGCTCACGGCGGGCAACCCGGTCGCCCCGTCGCCCGGGGCCGGGCTGAACAGCGGTGAGTTCGACGAACTGACGATGATCGTGCCACAGCGTCCCGGAGTGGACGGCCAGCTCGGATCCGACAAGCCCGCCCGCGCCGACGTCCCCGTCTCGGGGGCCACCGACGGCCGCTCGGTCGTCCGCGCCGGACGGCCGGGTGCCGTGAACGGCATTCCGCGCGGGGTGTTCCCCGCCTACCGCCGCGCCACCGCGAACCTCGCGGTCGTCCGGCCGAACTGTGGGCTCACCTGGCCGCTGCTGGCCGGTGTCGGCAAGGTCGAGTCCGACCATGCCAGCGGCGGCCGCGTGGACGTGGCCGGTACCACCCGCGGCCGGATCCTCGGCCCGGTGCTGAACGGTCGGCACGGCAACGGCCGGATCACCGACACCGACAAGGGCAAGTACGACGCGGACGCGACCTGGGACCGCGCGGTCGGCCCGATGCAGATCATCCCGCAGGTCTGGGACGAGTTTGGGGCCGACGGCAACGGCGACGGCTTCCGCAACCCGAACAACGTGTACGACGCAGTGACCACGGTCGCCGTGGTGCTGTGCTCCGAGGGCGACGACCTGCGCAGCCCCCGTGACCTGGTCACCGCACTGCTGCGCTACCAGCACTCCAAGGACTTCGTCGCCACTGTGCTGAAGTGGATGCGCGTCTACAGCAAGAACGCGGTCCTGGTGCCGAATGCGAAGGGCAACATCGCGACCGCGAAGCCGACCGGCAACGCCGAGCGCCGGGTCGACCCGCGGCAGGTGCCGGACATCCCGGACGACACCGCGACGCCGACCCCGACCGCCGCGGCGACCAGTACGCCGCCGGTGGTTCCGCCGTCGACGCCGTGGGACAAGCCGTCGCAGCCGGACCCGATCGACGTGCCGACCAATTCGCCGACGCATCACCCGACGAGCACGCCGACCAAGACGCCGACCAAGACCCCCACCAAGACGCCGACGAAGACGCCGAGTCCGACGCCTACGCCGACCCCCACGCCAACCCCGACTCCGAGCCCGACGCCCACGCCGACTCCGACGGACACCCCGACCGGTTCGCCGTGCGCAGGCAACGAGACCACCACCCCGACCTGCACGCCGGGCGGCGGCTCGCACGGCTAAGCAGATACGGTCGCGGTATGACCGGCGTACTCAGGCTGACCGGCACGGTGCTGCCGGCCGGTGAGCAGCAGGAGCTTTACCTCAGTGGTGGGCTGGTGGTCGACCGGCCCACCACTGCCGATGCGACGACCGCGCACACCGGCGGGTGGATCGTGCCCGGCCTGGTCGACGCGCACTGCCACATCGGCCTCGACCAGCACGGCGGCGTCGACGAACAGACCCAGGAGCAGCAGGCGATCGCCGACCGCGAGGCGGGGGCGCTGCTGGTCCGGGACGCCGGTTCGCCGGTCGACACCCGCTGGATCGACGACCGCGCGGACCTGCCGAAGATCATCCGGGCCGGGCGGCACATCGCCCGCTCGAAGCGGTACCTGCGCAACTACGGCTGGGAGATCGAGCCGGACGAACTGGTCGCGTACGTCGAGCAGGAGGCCCGTCGTGGCGACGGCTGGGTCAAACTGGTCGGCGACTGGATCGACCGCGAGGCCGGCGACCTGACGCCGTGCTGGCCGGCCGACGCGCTGAACGCCGCGATCGCCCGCGCCCACGAGCTCGGCGCCCGCGTCACCGCGCACGTCTTCGGCGAGCACGCGCTGCCGGATCTGCTGGCCGCCGGCATCGACTGCCTCGAGCACGGCACCGGCATCGAGCCGGAGCTGCTCAGCTGGATGGCCGAGCACCAGGTCGCCGTCGTACCGACGATGATCCAGCTCGAGAACTTCCCGCAGTACGCCGAGCAGGCGGCCGGCAAGTTCCCGACGTACGCCGCCCACATGCGCGACCTGTACGAGCGCCGGCTGCATCGGCTGCGGGACGCGTTCGAGGCCGGCGTACCGGTGTATGCCGGGACCGACGCGGGCGGTGTACTCGGGCACGGGCTGGTCGCGCAGGAGATCCAGGCGCTGACCGAGATCGGGATGTCGGGGGAGCAGGCGCTGGCGGCGGGGTCGTGGGCTGCCCGCGACTGGCTCGGTGCGCCGAGCGAGCTGCGCCCCGGGGATCCGGCGGATCTGGTGGTGTACGACGAGGATCCGCGGGCGAACCCGGCCGTACTGACGCACCCGCGGCTGATCGCGCTGCGCGGGCGCGTGGTCTTCTCCCGCTAACTGGACAGCGAAAGGTGGAGCCTGCTGTACCGACTGGGCGTGTGCCGGTGCCGGAGGATGTGAGCATGCTCAAGAAAATCTTGTCGCGGGGTGGTCCGGCCGCTGGTTACCTGCTGATCCGCTACTTGAAGTCGATCACGTTGCTGGCCGCCATTCCGGTCAGCCTGGTCTGGGGCTGGCTCATCCCGGGCGCGACCGCCGGCCTGGTGCGGCTCGCCAACAGCGAGCGGTACCGCGCAGCGAAGTACCTCGGCGTTCCGCAGGCCGAAGAGCTGCCGCCCGCGCTGCCACGCCGGCCGGGCGACGTGGTGGTGCTGTTCCACGACAAGTCGTTCAAGCGAGCCCTGAGGTGCCTGCTGATGCCGCTCGCGATGATCCCGGAGCTGATCGTCGCGGTGTTCGCTGTTGTCGGTGCACCTGCTGCCGTGGCGAGCATGCTGCTGTGGAAGCTTGACCCAGGCAATTTCAGTCTGATGGGCGTGGGGGTGGACAACTGGTTCGAGGCGCTGACGAATGGCCCGATGCAGATCCTCGTAAGCCTGGGATTCCTCGGGTGGGTAGCACCTGCTGTAGCGCGTGGGCATGCCCGGGCGGTGCTGGCGCTGCTCGCACCGAGTGCGGAGCAACTGGAGACCGCCAGGCTGGAGCAGCGCGTAGAAGAGCTGACGCAGAGCAGAGCTGGTGCAGTTGACTCGCACGGTGCTGAGCTACGCCGCATCGAGCGGGACCTGCACGACGGAACCCAGGCTCAGCTGGTGTCGCTGGCGATGCGGATCGGTATTGCCAAGCAGACGATGGCGCAGGATCCCGAGAAGGCAGCCAAGCTGCTGGACGACGCCCGTGACGGTGCGGAGCAGGCAATGACCGAGCTACGCGGCGTACTGCGGACCATGTACCCGCCGATCCTTGCTGATCGCGGTCTGGCCGGAGCCGTGTCCGCGCTGGCCGCGCGCTGCCCGCTGCCGGTAGAGCTCCGCATCGGGCAGCTGGGCGAGGTCCCGGCCGCAGTTGAGGCCGCCGCGTACTTCGTGGTCGCGGAGTCCCTCACCAACATCACCAAGCACAGTGCTGCCGGGCATGTCGACGTACAGCTCGAGCGGAGAGGCCCTGAGCTCTACCTGGCGGTCACGGACGACGGCATCGGTGGAGCGCGCGTGAACGAGCAGTCCGACCTGCTGGGCCGGGGGAGCGGCCTGCATGGCATGCTCCATCGCGTGCAGGCGATCGACGGCCACCTGGAGCTGCAGAGCCCGATCGGTGGGCCGACCACCGTCGAGGTGATCCTTCCGTGCGGGTGATCATCCTCGAGGACAACCCGATCCTCGCCGAAGGCCTGAGCCTGCTGCTGGACAACTCCGGTTTCCAGGTCGCCGCGATCGCCACCGACGCGGACGAGTTCGCGAAGGCGATCGCGGAGCACGAGGTGGACATCGCGGTCGTCGACGTACGGCTGCCGCCCACGTTCACCGACGAGGGCCTGCGTGCCGCGATCGAGGCGCGCCGGGTCCGGCCGGGGCTTCCGGTGCTGGTGTTCTCGCAGTACGTCGAGGAGGTGTACGCCGCCGAACTGCTGGCGTCCGGCAGCGAAGGCGTCGGGTACCTGCTGAAGGACCGGGTGTCCCGGGTCGACGAGTTCCTGGACGCCGTACGCCGGGTTGCGGCCGGAGGCACCGTGCTGGATCCGGAAGTGGTCGGCCAGCTGATGGTGAAGCGCAGCAGCCCGCTCGACCGCCTCACGCCGCGCGAACGCGAAGTACTGGCCTTGATGGCGGAGGGCCTCGGCAACACCGCGATCGGCGAGAAGCTGTTCATTTCCGACGGTGCTGTGCACAAGCACGTCGGCAACGTCTTTCTGAAGCTCGACCTGCCGCCGACCGACTCCGGACACCGCCGGGTCCTGGCCGTTCTCGCCTACCTCGGTCTGTGAGCTCTTGACGCTCAGCGCTCGCTGGTCCACTCTCATTCACTGAGAGCGCTCTCATCCACCGAACCGCCCCTAGGTGAGGAGAGTTCAGATGAAGGTCCTACTCGCTGCCGTACTCACGGCGGCTGCACTAACTGTGCCCACAGCACAAGCGGTGGCCCAACCGCTCGCCGTCCCTGGCCAGGCTGCAGCCATGCAACGTGACTTCGGACTGACCGAGCAGCAGATGCAGCAGCGCCTAGCAGCCGAGACGTCAGCGGCCAAGCTGTTGCCGGCAGCCCAGAAGGCAGCCGGCACTTCCTTCGGCGGAGCCTGGTACGACGCGAGCACGCAGCGGCTGGTCGTCGGAGTCGTTGGCCAGGACCACGCGGCGGCCGTACGCGCCACAGGTGCCGAGGTGGCCGCCGTACCCGTAACAGCGAAGGCCCTGGACCAGCGGAAGGCTGCCGTCGACAAGCTGGCCGGTAAGGCCGTGCCGGATGCTGTCAGCGGCTGGGCCGCCGACCCGAAGTCCGGCACGGTTGTGGTCAATGTCCAAGCAGGTAAGCGTTCCAAGGCCGTCGACGCCTTCGTCACGAAGCTGGCCAAGGCAGGAGCCGTGACGGTCAAGGAGGTCGCGGCCCAGGCGCCGCGGACGTTCGCAGCCGGCACGGTCGGCGGTGACCCGTACTACGTCAGCAACATCCGCTGCTCGATCGGCTTCTCGGTGTACGGCGGTTACGTGACCGCGGGGCACTGCGGACGCAGCGGTGTGGTCCGTGGCTGGGACGGCTCGGACCAGGGCTCGTTCCAGGCGTGGTCGTTCCCCGGCAACGACTTCGCGTGGGTCGCGATCGGCTACGGCTGGTGGACCGTCCCTGTGGTGCTCGGCTGGGGACAGGTCAGCGACCAGCTCGTCCGCGGCTCGTGGGAGGCGCCGATCGGTTCGTCGGTATGCCGCAGTGGTTCGACCACGCACTGGCACTGCGGCACGATCCTCGCGAAGAACGAGACGGTGAACTACGGCAACGGCCAGCTGTTCTACGGCGCGACCAAGACCAACGTCTGTGCCGAGGGCGGCGACTCCGGCGGCTCGTTCATCACCGGTGACCAGGCGCAGGGCGTCACGTCCGGTGGCTGGGGCAACTGCAGCAGTGGCGGCGAGACGTGGTTCCAGCCCGTCAACGAGATCCTCCAGACCTACCACCTGACCCTGCACACGGCCTGAAAGCAGTAACGTCCGAAGAACCGAGCGCTACAGGCCTCAGTTCTTCGGACGTTACCGGGCTTGTCAGGCGCCTTCGTCCGGCACCGGTTCGAGCTTGGGAGCCTCGTCCTTCTTGGTGGCCAGCGAGTCGATCAGCTGCTTGGCCAGTGCGAAGCCGGAGCCGCCCATCGTGATGGTCTTCACCAAGGTGTCCTCGATGCCCTGGGCACCGTTCAGCACGACCATGTTGCCGACCTTGTCGAACGAGCTCGCCGCCGCGGTGACGATCTGCGGGTAGGCCTCGGCCAGCTGTTGCGCGACGACCGCCTCGGTGTTGGTGGCCAGCGCCTCGGCGCGGGCCTTGATGCCGGCGGCCTCGGCCATCGCCTTCGCCTGGACGGCGGACGCCTCCGCCTTACCGGTCAGCTCGGTGGCCTTCGCCTGCGCCTCACCGCGGAGCTGGACCTCCCGGGCGTTCGCCTCGGCGGCCGCGATCTGCGCGTCGCGGGCGGCCTGCGCCAGCGTGCGCTGCTTGTACGCCTCGGCGTCGGCCGGCTTCAGCACCGACGACTCCAGCTGCTTCTCGGCCAACGAAGCGTTCAGCTTCGCGGTCTCCGTCTCGGCGACCACGACCTCCTGCTTGGCCAGCGCGGCCGCCAGCGGGCCTGCCTGGAACGACTTCGACGTGGCCTGGTCGACCTCTGCCTGGTAACCGGCCTTCGCGATCTCGCTCTCCCGGATCGCGGCGGCCTTCGCGGCGGCAGCGACCTGCTCGCGCTCGGTGGCCTCGCGGTCCCGTTCGGCCTGCGCGATCCGGGCCGCGGCCTCGACCGCGGCGGCCTGCGGACGGCCGAGGTTCTTGATGTAGCCGGACTCGTCGTCGATCTCCTGGATCTGCAGCGAGTCGACCACCAGGCCGAGCTTCTCCATGTCGCCGGCCAGCGAGCCGCGGATGTTCGTGGTCAGCGTCTCCCGGTCGTGCAGCATCTCCTCGACCGTGGTGGAGCCGACGATCGCCCGCAGGTGTCCCGCGAACAGCTCGTGGATCGTGCCCATCACCTGCTCGTCGCTCTGCTCCAGGAACCGCCGGGCCGCGTTCGCGATCGAGCCGTAGTCGTCACCGACCTTGTACGCCGTGACGCCCTTGATGTGCAGCGGGATGCCCTGGCTGGACACGCACGTCACGGTCAGCGGCGTCGCGCGGATGTCCAGCGGCAACCGCCGTACGGTCTGGAACCCCGGGAGCACCGCCGTACCGCGGCCGACCACGATCTTGAAACCGAGGGTCTCGTTGACCTGCTCGTTGCTCGAGTGCGCGCCAAGGCCGGAGATGATCAGGGCCTCGTTCGGCTCCGCAACCCGCCAGACCATCCGGAAGATGATGAGCAGGGCGACCACCGCGGCAGCGGCGACGCCCACGTACGTCCAGAGCATTTCCCCTCCAAGGGAACAAAGGTGCCGCCGCCTTCGGCGGCGGGTGGTGGTGGTTCAGATGGCGCGAGCTACGTAGACGGTGCGCGGCGGATCGAAGTCGACAACGACCACCTGCGTCCCCACCTCGAGCACCTCGTCGGTCGCCGGGTAAGCGTAGAAGGCCTCGGTGGCACCCCGGACCGGCAGCATCACCTCGCCGACGATCCCGGGCGCGATCCGGCCGATCACCCGCCCCCGCTTGCCTACCATGTTGCCCCTCCGACGCACGTCCGGCTGCTGCCGTTCCCCGAATGCTAGGGCATGTCTTGTCGCCGCGCCGGTGCAGGAGGATCGTGGAACCGTCGGCAGGGCCTGGGGGAATGGGGAGGGGCCATGGGCGACGACGTCCAGGTAGAGGTGGTCGACGAGGGCGCCGACGACGCGCGCCTCGAAATACTCGCGCTGCTGCTGCGGCAGGAGTTGCTGATGCTCGACGTACGGTCGGTCGAGCCGGCCGCGGAGGGTCCGGCTCCGGACGGTTCGCGGGGCGCGCTGGCCGCGATCGCCGGCGTCCTGAGTGTCTCGTTCGCTCCCGGACTGCAGGTGCTCGGCTCGGTGGTCGCCGTGATCCGGGAGTGGCTGCGCAGATCGGGCAGCGGCCGCACGGTGAAGCTCACGATCGACGGCGACGTGATCGAGCTGTCCGGAGCGACCGGTGAGATGCAGCAGGAGCTGGTGGACGCGTTCGTACGCCGGCACTCCGGAGCGGACGGGTGAGATGGCCGGCGCGCGGCTCGCGCTCGTGGTGGCGAACGACCAGTACGACGATCCCGGCCTGAGGCGCCTGGTCGCACCGGCCCAGGACGCCGCCGCGCTGGCCGACGTACTCGGCGACCCGTCGGTCGGCGGATTCGACGTACGAATCCTCCGCAACGAGTCCGCGCAGGACATCCGCGTCGCGGTCGAGGACTTCTTCGCCGACCGGATGCCGGAGGACCTGCTCCTGCTGCACTTCTCCTGTCACGGCGTGAAGAACGCGGCCGGCGAGCTGTTCCTCGCGGTCGCTGACACCAGGCCGACCCGGCTCGCCTCGACCGCGGTGGCAGCGGACTTCGTGAATCGCCAGATGGCGGACAGCCGGGCCCAGCGGATCGCGTTGTTCCTGGACTGTTGCTACGGCGGGGCGTTCCCGCGCGGCATGGTCGTCCGCGCGGCCGGTGAGGCCCAGGTGCTGGACGCCTTCGCGGGACAGGCGGACGTGGGCGGCGGTCGCGGTCGTGTCGTGGTGACGGCTTCGAGTGCGATGGAGTACGCGTTCGAGGGCGGACAGCTGGCGACCGGCGCGACGCCCGCGCCGTCGGTGTTCACGGGTGCGGTGGTGGATGCGCTGACCACGGGCGAGGCGGATCGCGACGGCGACGGCTGGGTCGGCCTCACCGAGCTGGTCGGGTACGTGACCGACCGGGTCCATCGGGTGACACCGAACCAGAACCCGCAGATGTGGACCTTCGGATCGCAGGGCGAGCTGCTGATCGCGCGCAGCCGGGTACGCCGGATCACGCCGGCACCGCTGGCCCCGGAGCTGATCGAGGCGATGGAGAGTCCGTTGCCAGCAGCAAGGTTCGGCGTGGTCGACTACCTGCGGGAGCGCCTGTACGACGCGGACCTCGGGCAGGCGTACGCCGCCTGGCAGGCGCTGGGCGGGATGGTCGGCGATGACAGCCGGAAGGTTTCCGAAGCCGCCACGGAGGCGATCGCGATCGCCGTACCCAAGGTGGAGCCGGCCGAACTCGCGCTGGATCCGGCGGGTACGGCGGAGGCGCGGCTGGACGGCCCGCCGCTCGCGCTGACGGCTGTCGTGTCGGCCGCTGACGCCTGGCTGAAGGTGGAGCAGGACGGACCGATCATCCGCGTCCGCGCGGACGGCGCCGGTCCGACCGACCGGGCCTCGACTCTCGTCCTCACAGGCCCGACCGGCGAGCTGACGATCCCCGTCCGGTTCACGACACCGGACATCAACTCCGAGCCACCAGCCCCACCTCCCGAGCCCGTCCCCGAACCCGAGCCGACGCCACCACCCCAACCGGAACCGCCGCACACAGAACCGGGTGAGCCCCAGTGGTGGCTGGTCGGCGTCCTGGTCGTCGGAGCCGCCTTCCTGGTCCTCGTGAACTGGCCGGGCTCCACGGACTCCCGGAAGCTCTGGTACGACCCGGATCCGACCGGCTGGTACCTCTACCGGAGCTGGGGCGACCCCGTGATCCTCGCGTCGGTCGCAGCCCTCGTTGCCTCGCTGGCCCTGCGGCGGATCGGTGCAGTCGCGCTCGGGGTGGTGGTCGGCTGCGTGGTTTCGCTGTTCGAGTACGGAGTCGTCGTCCTCGGCGGCGGCATCAGCGCGGACGAGACCAGCGCCTGGGCCGTCACCGTCGCGATCACGGTCGTGCTGGCCGTCGTACTCGCACTCACACAGAGACCACGGTCCTGGCCTATGTATCCGGTTCCACCGCCGGCCGCCACACTGGCCGTTGCCGGAGGCATCCTGTTGATGGCAGGCCTGGCCGTCAAGGACTCCAGCGGGTACTCGTTGCTCACGGTCTCGCCGTTGTTCCTCCTGGAGCCCTTCGTCGCTGTCGCACTGGTCTGGTCGGCACGCGCGGCGGTCGAACCGAGAGCGCGGAGCTGGCTCAGGTCGGCCGTCGTGACCATTGCGGTCCTGGGCGCGGTCGGCGCCGTACCGACCTGGACGCAAGGTCACTCGGTGCCGGTCTTCCTCATCTACCTGGCCGGCAACGCCGTACTGGTGACCGCGGTTCTCATCCCCGGACGGCGCCTTCCGTCGCGCCCTTGATGAACTGGCGGGCGAAGATCGCGAACACGATCACCAGCGGGATCATCGCGAGCAGCGCGCCGGTCATCACCATGCTGTAGTCGACACCGTGTGCCCGGTTCAGCGTGGACAACGCGACCTGCAGCGTCACGTGGTCCGGGTTGGTCAGCACGATCAGCGGCCACATGTAGTCGTTCCAGGAGCCGACGAACGTGAAGATGCCGAGGAACGCCAGCGCCGGCCGCGCCGACGGCAGCGCCACGTGCCAGTACGTGCCGAAGAAGCCGCAGCCGTCCAGTGTCGCCGCCTCGACCAGCTCGTCGTGGATCGAGTTCTGGAAGTACTGCCGCATCCAGAAGATCCCGAACGCGTTCGCGGCGCCCGGGACGATCAGGGCCTTCAGCGAACCGACCCACCCGAGGATCGCCATCGTCTGGAACTGCGGTACGGCGGCCAACTGCGCCGGCAACAGCATCGTCGCGAGCAGGATCACGAACAACGCGTTCCGCCCCGGGAACCGGAACTTCGCGAACGTGAACGCGGCCAGCGAATCGAAGAACAGCACCAGCGCCGTGGTCGAGACCGCCACGACGGCGGTGTTCCCCATCGACTGGAAGAACGCGACGTTGGTCAGTACGTGGTGCACGTTGTCGCCGAAGTGCCCGCCGAACGTGAACTTCGGCGGGAACCGGTAGATGTCGGCGGTGGTGTTCGACGCCATGATGATCGTCCACGCGAACGGGAACATGAACACCAGCAACGCAAGGATCAGTACGGCGTGCAGCGCGAGGCCCCGCCACCGGGTGCGCGTCATCGGTCCTCACCCCGTCCGCGGAAGATCCGCCAGTTGATTGCCGTGAACAACAACACCAGTGCGAAGATGCTCAGCGCGATCGCGGCGGCGTACCCGTAGTCGTTGTCGAGGAACGCGGCCCGGTAGAAGAACAGCACCACGGTCATCCCGCTCTGCCCGGTGCCGCCGCTGTTGCCGACCATCACCTGCGGCTCGGTGAACGTCTGCAGCCCGCCGATCGTCGACATGACGACGGTGAACAGTACGACGGGACGCAGTTGCGGCAGCGTGATCGAGAAGAACGTCCGGACCGCGCCCGCCCCGTCCACCTTGGCGGCCTCGTACTGCTCCTTCGGGATCGCCTGCAGCCCGGCCAGGTAGATCAGCGTGTTGTACCCGACCCACTGCCACACGATCATCGTGGAGATCGCGATCTTGATGCCCCACGGTTCCCCGAGCCAGTCCTGCTGCGGGATGCCGAGCGAACGCAGGGCGGCGTTGACCAGGCCGAAGTTCGTGCTGAAGATCGAGCTGAAGAAGATCGCCATCGCGACCAGCGACGTGACGTTCGGGATGAAGTACGCGATCCGGTAGACGTTGGTGAACCGGACGGCGGACTGCAGCATCACGGCCAGCACCAACGCGAGCACCAGCGTCGGGACCGTCGACATCAGGAACAGTACGACGGTGTTCTCCAGCGCCTGCCAGAACGTCGGATCCTTGACCAGGAAGGCGAAGTTGCCGAGGCCGGTGAACTTGCGGGCGCTGAGGCCGTCCCAGCGCTGGAACGCCAGCACGATCGTGGACAGCATCGGGTAGAGCCCGAACACCGCGAAGAGAATGTAGAACGGCGACAGCGCCAGATAGAACCGCCAGTACGACCAGACCGGCTTCCGGGCAGGCGCTGCCCGCACGGCGGGTCTGGACACAGTCGCTGTAACGGTCACTGCACGCCCTGCCGCTTGGCGATCGCCTTCGCCTTCGACACCGCCGAGGACCAGGCCGCGTCCGAGGTCTTGGAGCCGGTCTGCACGGTCTTCAGCTCGTCGTGGAACGGCGCGGCGACCGAGTCGTCGTACGGACTCTGGTACGCGACCGGGATCGCCTTCGCGGCCGGGCCGAAGACGTCGATCGGCACCTGTCCGCCGAAGAACTTGTCCGCGGCCGTCAGTTGCGGCTTGTCGTACGACGCAGGCGTCGCCGGGAAGATCTGTGCGTCGGCGAACGCCTTCGCCTCGTTGTCGGGGCTCAGCATGTACTTGATCACGTCGAACGCCTTCTGCGGATCGGCCGCGTTCTTGGTGATCGCGAGGAACGAGCCGCCGAAGTTGGCCGGGCCGCTCGGCGTCGGCGCCAGCCGCCACTTGCCGACGCTGGTCTTCACCGCGGACTTGATGTCCAGCGCGACCCAGGCGGCGCCGATGTGCGCCGGGATCGTGCCCTGGTCGAGGCCGGCGTTCCAGTCCGGACCGCCGCTCGGGGTCTTGCCGTCGATCTTCAGCGTCATCGCCTTCACCGAGGTGTCCCAGGCCTTGCGGATGTGGTCCTGGTCGCCGATGAACTTGTTGTCCTTGGAGATGTACCGCTCGGTGCCCTGACCGACGACCATGTCGTACAGGTCGGTGGCGTCCCAGACCAGCGGCGCTTTCGGGTTCTTCGCCTTCAGTTGGACACCGGCGTCGAAGAAGTCGTCCCAGGTCTTCAGCTGCTCGGCCACCTTGGCTGGGTCGCTCGGCAGCCCGGCAGCGGCGAAGATGTCCTCACGGTAGAACAGCGCGGTCGGCCCGACGTCGATCGGCAGGCCGATCACCTTGCCGTCGAGCGTGGTGGCCTGCTTGACCTTCCATTCCAGGTAGTCGCCGAGGACCGAGTCCGCGCCGACGGTCTTCAGGTCCACGAACCGCTCGGCCTGGGGCAGCAGCGACGCGATGTCCTCGCCCTTCAGGCCGGTGATGTCCGGGATCGACGTACCGCCGTTGAACGTGGTGACCAGCTTCTGCTTGAAGTCGCCACCGATCTCGGAGTACTTGATCTTCGGGTCCGGGAAGTGCGCGATCGTGTCGTCCAGCACGGACTTGCCCAGGCCGCCCGGCCAGCACCACAGAGTGAGTTCGGTGGCGGCGTTCTTCTTGGCCGGCGTACCGGCGTTGTTCATTCCTGACGAGCAGCCGACCAGCGACCCGCCCGCTACGGCTGCGAAGCCCCCGAGCAATGTCCGACGTGAGAGCTCCATGGTTCTACCTTCCTGAGTGTGCCCGTGAGTAGGCGCTGATCAGCGCCTGGAGGTGGTGGTCTTCGGGATGAGCGGCCTGCCAGGCCTCGAGATCGGCCCAGCGCGGCGCGGCCGCCGCGCCGCCGAGCCGGGTGACGGACAGGGCCGCGACGAGTGCGGCGAACCGCACCCGTTGCTCGAGAGGCAACTCCCAGAGGGTGGCGGCGATGAAACCGGCGGCGAACACGTCACCCGCCCCGGTGGTGTCCGCCGCCGGGACCGGATAGGCAGGTACGGCGACCTGCTCGCCGCTGCCCGCGTCGAGTGCCATGGCGCCCGCTGCGCCGTTGGACACGACCACCAGCGGCACCTGCTCCGCCAACCGGCGCATCGCCAGCTCTGGTGAGTCTGCCCGGGTGTAGTGCATGGCCTCTTCGGCGTTCGGCAGAAACACGTCGCAGTGCTCGAGTTGGTCGAGTACTGCGGGGTCCCACTGCTCGCTCGGGTCCCAGCCGACGTCGGCGAACACCACGCTGCCGGCGGCCTTCGCCTTGGCCAGCCACTCGTTCGGCCAGGGACCGATGTGGGCGGCGACGGCTCGGGCCGCCGGCGGCGTGGTGATCAGCTCGTCGGCCGACAACAGGGGAGAGGTGCCCCTAGTGACCAGTGCCCGGTCGTTGTCGTAGGCAAGGGCCACGGTCAGCGGGGTCTGCCAGCCGGCGAGTCTGCGGGAGAGTCTCAGATCGATGCCCTCAGCGGCCAGGTACGTCCAGACCCGGTCGCCGTCCGCGTCCGCCCCGAACGCCGCGGCCATGCCCGTCCGCAGCCCGAGCCGGGCGAGCGCGACCGCGAAGTTCGCGATGCCGCCCGGGCTCTCGTGCGACTCGGTGGCCCACACCTCGGTGCCCGGGCGCGGCGGAGTGGGCAGACCGAGCACCAGGTCCTGGAAGACCAGGCCGGACACCATCACATCCAGCGCGTCCAGCTCGTGCATGCGCAGCCACACTCCTGCATGGTCGATCAAACTCGTGCATGAATCTTGAAACTCTTGCGCAGGATCCGCAATACCTGCTCACGAGTTTGACCGAAAATGACAGAGTTTGCATGATACGGTCTGCCTGTGTTGCCGAAGCAGCGACAGGATCAGATCGTTCGCGCGCTCCGGGCCGACGGGGCCGGGGGCGTCAAGGTGCTGGCCGGGAAGCTCGGCGTCAGCGAGGCGACCATCCGCCGCGACCTCGAGCAGTTGCACGCCGAGGGCCGGCTGACCCGGGTGTACGGCGGTGCGCTCGCGGTCGACGGCGGCGACGAGCCGTTCGCGGACGTCAACGCCGTCCACGCCGAGGAGAAGGACCGGATCGCGCGCCGGGCCGCGGAGCTGGTGACCGACGGTCAGTCGGTCCTGCTCGACATCGGTACGACGGCACTCCGGGTCGCGCAGCACCTGCACGGCCGCTCGTTGACCGTCGTCACCAGCAACCTCGCCGTACTCGAGGAGCTGCAGAACGACGAGCAGATCGAGCTGATCGTGCTCGGCGGGTTCGTGCGGCGCAGCTACCGGTCCCTGGTGGGCTATCTGACCGAGGAGAGCCTGCGGCAGATCCATGTCGACTGGCTGTTCCTGGGGACCAGTGGGGTCCGCCCGGACGGGCGCGTGATGGACAGCACGATGATCGAGGTACCGGTGAAGCGGGCGATGATCAAGGCCGCCGACCGCGTGGTGCTGCTCGCCGACCGGACCAAGTTCCCCGGCCACGGCGTCGCCCGCGTGTGTGAGCCGGGGGAACTCTCCATGGTGGTGACCGAGCCCGACGCCGACGAGGCGACCCGGGCACAACTGACCGAAGCAGGAGTAGAGGTGGTTGTGGCGTGAAGCTGACGATCCTGGGTGGGGGCGGCTTCCGGGTACCGCTCGTGTACCACGCCCTGCTGGGCGACCGTGGTGCCGGACGGATCACGTCGGTGGTCCTCTACGACACCGATCGGTCCCGGCTGACGGCGATCGCCGCAGTACTCCGCCAGCAAGCAGCCGGCGTCACCGGCCCGGCCGCCCTTGGCGGTCCTGGCTCCGGTGCCCCGGGCGTCGACGCGGCTCCGGTTGATCCGCCGGCCGATCCGCCCGTCGTGACGGCGACCACCGACCTCGACGAGGCCCTGCGTGGTGCCGACTTCGTCTTCTCCGCGATCCGGGTCGGCGGGCTCGAGGGACGGACCGTCGACGAGCGGGTCGCGCTCGACCTCGGCGTACTGGGGCAGGAGACGGTCGGCGCGGGCGGCATCGCCTACGGCCTGCGCACGCTCCCGATCGCAGTGCAGATCGCCCAGCGCATCGCCGCAGTCGCACCCGACGCCTGGACCATCAACTTCACCAACCCCGCGGGCATGGTGACCGAGGCGATGATCCCGTACCTGGGGGACCGGGTGATCGGCATCTGCGACTCCCCGTCCGGGCTGGGCCGCAGGGCCGCCCTGGCGCTCGGTGTCGAGCCGTCCACCGCGTTCTACGACTACGCCGGCCTCAACCATCTCGGCTGGCTCCGGGGCCTTCGCTCCGGCGGCGTGGACCGGCTGCCGGACCTGCTGCGGTCAGCTGATGCGCTCAGCTCCTTCGAGGAGGGCCGGCTGTTCGGTGTGGACTGGCTGCGGTCGCTGGGGTCGATTCCGAACGAGTACCTGCACTACTACTACTTCGCGCGCGAGACGCTGGCCGCCGTACAGGCTGTGCGGCAGACGCGTGGGGCATTCCTGCTGGAGCAGCAGTCCACGTTCTACGCCGAGACCGGTGAGCATCCGGACCAGGCGCTGGAGCTGTGGCAGAAGACCAGGGCCGAGCGCGAGTCGACGTACATGGTGGAGAGCCGTGAGGTCGCGGACGCGGGGGAGCGGGACGAGCGTGACATGGCGGCCGGCGGGTACGAGCAGGTCGCGCTCTCGCTGATGCGCGCGATCGCCCACAACGAGCGGGCGTCGTTGATCCTGAACGTTCGCAACCGCGGCGTACTGCGTCATCTGGACGACGACGCGGTGGTCGAGATCCCGTGCACCGTCGACGCGAACGGGGCGCTCCCGGTGACCGTGTCACAGCTGACCGACCACCAGGCGGGCCTGGTGACCACGGTGAAGGCCGTCGAACGCTCCACCATCGAAGCCGCCGCCTCCGCGTCCCGCCCGGCCGCCGTGAAGGCGCTTGCCTACCACCCGCTCGTCGATTCGGTGACCGTCGCGCGGAAGTTGCTGGACACGTACGTCGAGCAGCTCCCGAACCTCGGCTACCTGCGCTGATCGTCCGCTGATCGTCCGCTGATTGGTCCGAGGGGCCACCGGTCTGGCACAATGGCCTGCTGAGTCCGTCCAGGTCTCGTGCAGCCCTCTAACTCCACGACCCTGGTGCGGCCCGTTCGAGTGGTCATCCGTTGTCCCCACGACGCGCTGTGCCGCTCACCCAGTCTGTAATTTCCAAGGGAGACCACCCGAAAGTGGCAGTCAAGATCCGTTTGAAGCGCATCGGCAAGAAGCGCACCCCGCACTACCGCATCGTCGTCATGGACGCCCGCAACAAGCGGGACGGCCGGGCGATCGAGGAGATCGGGATCTACAACCCGAAGACCGAGCCGTCGTTCATCCGCGTCGACTCCGACCGGGCGCAGTACTGGCTGGGCGTCGGCGCGCAGGCCACCGAGGCCGTCGAGGCGATCTTCAAGGCCTCCGGCGACTGGCAGAAGTTCAAGGGCCAGGACGCCCCGGCGCCGCTGCGGGTCGCCGAGCCGAAGCGGGACAAGCAGGAGATCTTCAACGAGGCGCTGGCCGAGGCCCACGGCTCGCTGAAGACCGAGGCGGTCACCGCGAAGAAGACGGCCAAGAAGGCCGAGAAGAAGGACGACGCCGCCAAGGACGAGGCCCCCAAGGCCGAGGCTGCCAAGGACGACGCACCCAAGGCCGACGAGGCTCCGAAGGCTGACGAGGCCAAGGCCGACGAGGCTGCGGCCGAGACCACCGAGGCCTGACGGTGATGGAGACCGAGGCGCTCGAGCACCTGGTCCGAGGCATCGTCGACAACCCGGACGACGTCAGCGTCCGGTCCCGGAACCTGCGGCGTGGCCGCACCCTCGAGGTGCATGTCCACCCCGACGACATCGGCAAGGTGATCGGCCGCAACGGCCGCACCGCGACCGCGATCCGGACCGTCGTCGGCGCCCTCAGCTCCGAGTCCTCGCTGCGCATCGACTTCGTCGACGAGTTCAACCGGCGCCCGCGCCGCTGACTCGGTAGTCCACAGCAGTCCTGTGAGGGGCCGCACCCGGTCTGGGGTGCGGCCCCTCATCTCGTACAAAAGGAGTAGTGCAGGTGTTGGTGACTGTCGGGCGGATCGGCCGGGCGCACGGGATCAAGGGCGAGGTCGGCATCGACGTGCGCACCGACGAGCCGGACCGCCGGTTCGCGGACGGCGCGGTCGTCGTGACGGACGCCAAGGTGTCCCGGACGCTCACGGTCGCCGGGTCCCGCTGGCACAGCGGGAAGTTGCTGGTGAAGTTCGCCGAAGTGCCGGACCGGACCGCGGCGGAGCAGTTGCGCAACCTGGTCCTGCAGTCCGAGATCGACGCCGACGAGCGCCCGGAGGACCCCGAGGAGTACTACGACCGTGAGCTGATCGGTCTCGCGGTCCGCACCACCGACGGTGCCGACGTCGGCGAGGTGATCGATGTCGTCCATCTCCCGGCGCAGGACCTGCTGGAGATCCGTCGTACGGCGGGCAACGTCGTGCTGGTGCCCCTGGTCGAGGAGCTGGTCCCGGAAATCGACGTCGACAAGCGGTACGTCGTCGTGGCCGACCGTCCCGGCCTCCTGGACCCCGAAGGCGCCGAGGTGGTTCCGACCGAGCCGGAGGACTGACATGCGGCTGGACGTCGTCACGATCTTCCCGGAGTACCTGGCCGCCCTCGACGTGTCCCTGGTCGGGAAGGCGGCCAAGAGCGGCCTGCTGGACGTCCACCTGCACGACCTGCGCGACTGGACCCAGGATCGCCACAGGACCGTCGACGACACCCCGTACGGCGGCGGAGCGGGCATGGTGATGAAGCCTGAGCCGTGGGGACAGGCGCTCGACTCTCTCGCGCCCCCGGACGGCCCTTCGCAACCCCGGTTGATCGTTCCGACACCGGCAGGCCGGCCTTTCACGCAGGAGCTCGCGTACGAGCTGGCTGCCGAGCCCTGGCTGGCGTTCGCCTGCGGCCGGTACGAGGGCATCGACGCGCGCGTGGCGTCGTACGCGGCCGAACGGATGCGCGTCGACGAGGTGTCCATCGGCGACTACGTGCTGAACGGCGGCGAGGTCGCAGTACTGGTCATGGTCGAGGCGGTGGCTCGTCTACTGCCCGGTGTGATCGGCAACCCGGAGTCCCTCGCGGAGGAGTCGCACTCGGGCGACGGCCTGCTCGAGTACCCGGTCTACACGAAGCCCCCGGCCTGGCGCGGACACGACGTACCCGAGGTCCTGCTTTCCGGAAACCATGGCCTGATCGCCGATTGGCGCCATGAGGAGTCCGTACGTCGTACTGCGGAACGCCGGCCGGATCTGCTGGCGGCGTGGGGCGACGTACTGGCAGGAAAGAACGAGGCGACCACCGGCGTTCGCATCCTCCCGGCCACGACAGCTGACGCCGGCGAGATCCACGTGCTGCAGCTGGCCGCATTCCTGTCCGAGGCACGCCTGTACGACGACTACACGATCCCGCCACTGACCGACGACGTTGCCGCTACGACGGCTCGCCTGGAGCGCGGGAACGTGCTGAAGGCCGTCGCAGGAACCCGCGTTGTCGGCTCGGTCCAGCTGGTCGTGGACGACACGGTAGGTCACGTCGAGCGGCTCATCGTCGCTCCGGACTGGCAGGGCCGCGGCCTCGGCGCGCGCCTGCTCCGTGCCGCCGAGCAGCTGGCGCCCAGCGGCGTCACGTCGTACGCGCTGACCACCGGGGCACTGAGCGACCGCAACCTCGCGCTGTACCGCAAGGCGGGCTACCGGGAGACCAAGCGGGAGCCGCAGACGCCCAAGGTCGACCTGGTGCACCTCGCCAAACGCCGTCGCCGCAAGTGACCGGCGCCCGTTCACGCTGTGCTGCGGAGACCAGCGGATTTCGTCACCGTGTGGGGCGTATGGCAAGATTGCCTGTTGCTGCCCTTCGGTGCTCCTGCCACAGGGGGTGACCACCGACCGGCAGCCTTTCGATGACTTCATCACCACCGAGATTCGTGGGTGACCTGTGGCACGCGCGAGGAAGAGACACCTGATGAGCAACATCCTGAACGAGCTCGACAACGCGAGCAAGCGCGACGACCTCCCGGCGTTCCGCGCCGGTGACACCGTCAACGTGCACGTGAAGGTCGTCGAAGGCAACCGGTCCCGCGTCCAGGTCTTCAAGGGTGTCGTGATCCGCCGCCAGGGTGGTGGCCTGCAGGAGACCTTCACGGTCCGCAAGGTCAGCTTCGGCGTCGGTGTCGAGCGGACCTTCCCGCTGCACACCCCGATCGTGGAGAAGATCGAGGTCGTGACCCGCGGCGACGTCCGCCGCGCCAAGCTGTACTACCTGCGCGAGCTGCGCGGTAAGGCGGCGAAGATCAAGGAGAAGCGCGAAGTTCCGGCCTCCTGACGCCGCGTAACGACGACGGTCACCTATGGCGCCGAGCACTGCGACTCGCGCTCGCCCGCGCCCGGTATCCAAGAGGGCACGTCGCAGCAAGGGACGTCACCGTAGGCTGAAGCAGCGGAACCCGCTGCTCAGCCTGCTGGTCGAGATGAGCACCGTCACGGTGCTCGCGCTCGTCATCACCGTGGTCCTGCGGCTGTTCGTCGCAGAGGCGTTCTACGTCCCGTCGGAGTCGATGTACGACACGCTCACCAGGGACGACCGGATCCTCGCCGAGAAGATCAGCTACATGCACCGCGACGTCCAGCGCGGTGACATTATCGTCTTCAAGGACCCGGCCAACTGGCTCCAGGAGGAGTCGGCCCAGCCCGGCACGCTGCGCCGGATCGGCGAGTTCGTCGGCATCCTGCCGCGCAGCGGCGAGGGTCACCTGGTGAAGCGGGTGATCGGCATCGGCGGCGACCGGGTGGTCTGCTGCAACAAGCAGGGCCAGATCACGGTCAACGGCATCCCGCTGGACGAGCGGGAGTACCTGCTGAAGGACGCCAAACCGTCCGAGCTGCCCTTCAGCGTGCAGGTCCCGGCCGGTCACCTGTGGGTGATGGGCGACAACCGGGCCGAGTCGGCAGACTCCCGCGCCCACATGGGCGGACCCGGCGGCGGATTCGTACCGGTCGAGAACGTGGTTGGCCGGGCCTGTTGCGTAATCTGGCCGTCTGACCGGATGACGATGCTGCGTCCTCCGGAAACCTTCAAGAAGCCGGGGCTGAAGAAGTGACCGATACACCGACCAAGACGGACCCCAAACCCGCCCATCGATCGGGGTTCGCGGCGGCAGCCCGCGAGTTCGTCCTGATCGTGGTCGGTGCGCTGATCGTCTCCTCGATCCTGCGGGCGTTCGTCGGGCAGATGTTCATCATCCCGAGCGAGTCGATGGAGAACACCCTGCTGGTCGGTGACCGGGTCGTGGTGGAGAAGCTCACCGACGTCAAGCGTGGCGACGTGGTCGTGTTCGAGGATCCGGGCGGCTGGCTCGGGCAGGAGGAGAGCGGCCAGAAGCGTGGCTCGGTCGGCCGGTTCTTCGAGATCGTCGGCCTGCTGCCGGACTCCAGCCACGGCCACCTGATCAAGCGCCTGATCGGCATGCCCGGTGACAAGGTCGCGTGCTGCGACTCCAAGGGCCGCCTGCTCGTGAACGGGCAGCCGCTCGACGAGACCACCTACCTGTATCCGGGCGACGCCCCGTCCCAGATGGACTTCCAGGTCACCGTCCCGGCCGGCCGGATCTTCGTGATGGGCGACCACCGGTCCGCGTCCGGTGACTCCCGCGTGCACCTGCAGGACCTCGACGCGAACGGCGGCAATCAGGGCGACGCGGCGTTCGTCCCGCTCGACAAGGTCACCGGGCGGGCGATCGCCATCGTCTGGCCGGCGGGGCGCTGGAGCAAGCTCGGCGTACCTGAGACGTTCAAGGCGGTTCCGGCGCCCGGCCCTGCTCCCGACAAACCCTCGATCTCCCTCACGCCGCCACCCAAGACCTCCGGCTGAACCTGTCGCCGGTCCTGTCTAGGGTGGGTTGTGTGATGCGGAGGGCTGGATGAGCGCGCTGCCGCGCGGGAGCACGGTACGGCGGGACGCCGGGTTGTACGGGTACGAGCGGGCCCTGCGACGGGTCGGCCTGGATCCGATCGCCGGCGTCGACGAGGCCGGCCGTGGGCCGTGCGCCGGTCCCCTGGTGGCCGCCGCGGTGATCCTGCCGGACGGCAAGCGCGGCCAGGTCCCCGGGCTGGCCGACTCCAAGCTGCTCACGGCGAAGGCACGCGAGCGCTGCTACGAGGAGATCCGCAACCGGGCCCTGGCCTGGTCCGTGGTGTCGATCGAGGCCGCGGAGTGCGACCGGCTCGGCATGCACGTCGCGAACGTCGAGGCGCTCCGCCGGGCACTGTTCCGGCTGGACGTGCGCCCGTCGTACGTGCTCACGGACGGGTTCGGGGTCGACGGTCTCGGCGTACCGGGCCTGGCGATCTGGAAGGGCGACCGCGTGGCGGCTTGCATCGCGGCGGCATCCGTGATCGCCAAGGTGACACGGGATCGCGTGATGGAGCACTGGGACAAGGAGTACCCGCAATACGGGTTCGGGATCCACAAGGGTTACTGCACCCCGGAACACCAGGCGGCACTGGACGAATACGGCCCGTGCCCACAACATCGACGGCGGTTCGAGAATGTCCGCCGCAGTCTGCGACCCGATATGGGACAGAATGTGACCAGTCCCACCGGAGTGGAGAGCCTGAATGAGCGCTGACGACCTCGAGAAGTACGAGACCGATATGGAGCTGCAGCTCTATCGGGAGTACAAGGACGTCGTCGGGATCTTCAAGTACGTGGTGGAGACCGAACGGCGCTTCTACCTGTGCAACGCGGTCGACCTGAAGGTCCGCACCGAGGGCGGCGACGTGTACTTCGAGGTGACGATGGCCGACGCGTGGGTCTGGGACGTCTACCGTTCTGCCCGGTTCGTCAAGAACGCCAAGGTGGTCACCTTCCGCGACGTCAACATCGAAGAGCTCGCCAAGTCCGACCTGGAAGTTCCCAAGGACTCCGACTTCGGTCGCTGACGCGGTTTTCCACAGGCGGAAAAGTGAGGTCCGTTTCGCAGGCCTGATCCCGGCATCTTCTGTGCCAGGAGGTGGTCATCGATGCGGACCAGGAACACCGTCGGACGGTACGGCGAAGATCTCGCCGCGAGGTATCTCAGCGGACACGGTTTCGTCGTGCTCGAGCGCAACTGGCGCTGCGAGCTCGGCGAGATCGACATCGTGGCGCGCGAAGGGGACACCCTCGTCGTCTGTGAGGTGAAGACCCGCCGCGGACTGGGCTACGGCAGTCCGCTGGAGTCGATCACCTACCGGAAGCTCGCGACGCTGCGCAAGCTCGCGGGCCGCTGGCTGCAGACGCATGAGCTCAGACCGGCGGCGATCCGGATCGACGTGATCTCGATCGTGTTCGACCACAACACGCCGCCGGCCGTGGACCACGTGCGGGGCGCGGACTGATGCCGCTCGCCCAGACCTGGTCCGTCGCGCTGGTCGGGCTGGAAGGTCACCTCGTCGAGGTCGAGGCCGACATCGCCCAGGGCCTGCCGAAGACCACGCTCATCGGTCTCCCGGACACGTCCCTGTCCGAAGCCCGCGACCGCGTCCGCGCCGCCGTGGTGAACAGCGGCGAGCGGTTCCCCGACCGCAAGGTCACGATCGGCCTCTCGCCGGCCACCCTGCCCAAGACCGGCTCGCACTACGACGTCGCGATCGCCCTCTCGTTGCTCACCGCCGCCGGAGCGGTCGACCCCAGCGCGCTCCGCCGGACAGCGATCATCGGCGAGCTCGGTCTCGACGGGCGGATCCGCGAGGTCCGCGGCGCGCTCGCGATGACTCTCGCCGCGTCCCGCGCCGGCTTCGACCGCATCGTCGTGCCGGACCTGAACGTCGGCGAAGCCCGCCTAGTGCCGGGCATCCAGGTGTACGGCGCACGCTCGCTGCGTCAGGTGCTGGCGCTGCTGCGCGGGGTCGAGATACCGGACGAGGCGCCACCGCGCGCCGAGCCCCGGCTGGTGTCGGAGTCGCTGATCCGCGTGCCGTCGGTCGATCTCGACGACATCATCGGCCAGCACGAGGGCCGGCGCGCGATCGAGGCTGCCGCGGCCGGTGGTCACCATCTGTTTCTGCACGGCCCACCGGGGTCCGGCAAGACGATGCTCGCGGAGCGGTTGGCCGGCCTGATGCCTGACTTGAGTACGGACGACTCGCTCGAGGTCTCGGCCGTGCACTCACTCGCCGGCCTGCTCACGAACGACGCCGAGCTGGTGGTCCGGCCGCCGTTCATCGCGCCGCACCACACCGCATCACTGGCCAGCCTGGTCGGCGGCGGTTCGGGCGTCCCGCGACCGGGCGCGATCAGCTGCGCCCACCGCGGCATCCTGTTCATCGACGAAGCCCCGGAGATGCATCCGCTGACGCTCGACACGCTGCGGCAGCCGCTCGAGTCCGGCTTCGTCGAAGTGCACAGAGCCGCGGCGGTCGCCAAGTTCCCGGCCCGCTTCATGCTGGTCCTGGCGGCGAACCCCTGTCCGTGCGGTCTCTCCGGGACCAACCAGGGCATCTGCAGTTGCACCCCGCAGAATCTCGCCCGCTACCGCCAGCGGATCAGCGGGCCGATCAAGGACCGTCTGGACATTCAGCGCCAGATCCTGCCCGCGGCCCGCACCGTCACCGACGGCGAGCCCGCCGAATCGACCGCCACGGTCGCCGCACGCGTGCAGGCCGCCCGCGACCGCCAGACCTACCGCTACCGCGCCACGGCCTGGACCCTCAACAGCGAGATCCCCGGCCCCGTCCTGCGCCGCGACTACCCCCTAGACGATGCCAGCCTGCGTCTCCTGGAGGACCACTACACAGCCGGTCGCCTGACCGCCCGCGGTTTCGACCGCGTGGTACGCCTCGCCTGGACCCTGACCGACCTCGCCGACCACGACACCCCGACCGTCGAGCAAACCCACGAAGCCTTCCAGCTCCGCTCCGGTCAACCCCTCACCGACCTGACCGACCTCCGCCCCCTCAAAGGAGCTACACCATGACCCCCACCTGCACGCTCCTGGTGCCCGGCAACCAGCCGAGCCATTTCTACGCGTTCCCGTCGAGCTCAGCCGAGGGTGGTGGATTCGGTCCGGCGCCTGAGATGCGGACCGTCGGGACAGCCGACTCAGAGCACCCTGCGCCCCAGCAGTTGGGTGACCGGGAGACTGGCTCTGGAGGTGGCGGATCCGGATCCGGGCGCGGGTCGGGGGTGACGACGGTGGTTGCCGACGGCAATGGAGATCAGGAGCGGATCGCTCGCGCCGGTCTGTCCCGCATCATCGAGCCAGGCGACCTCGCCGCTCTGACGACGTTCGGCAAGCTGTCGGCGTTGGAGATCTGGGAGCAGTTGCACAGTGACTCACCGGGACTCGAGCGCTGGTCCACCCGCCTTGCCACGGTCGATCCACACCGAGACCTTGAGCGAGCCGCGGCGGTCGGAGCGCGCTTTGTGATCCCTGGCGACGACGAGTGGCCCGTCCAGGTGGACGTGCTCAGCCAGGCAGGCCAGCTGGCCGGTCGCGCCGGCGTACCGTTCGGTCTCTGGGTTCGAGGCCGCGTGAGCCTCCGCCAGGCCGTGACCTCCGCGGTCGCGATGGTCGGATCCCGCGCCTGCTCCGCGTACGGCGAGCACGTGGCCGCCGAGCTCTCCTCGGGCCTCGCCGACAAGGGCGTGACCATCGTGTCCGGTGGTGCCTACGGCATCGATGCGGCCGCACACCGCGGAGCCCTGGCCGCATCGGGCCTGACGATCGCGATCCTCGCCTGTGGCGTCGACGTCAGCTACCCGAAGCGGAACTCGGCGCTGCTCAGCCGCATCGCCGAGGACGGACTGGTCGTCACCGAGCTCCCACCTGGGTGCTCGCCGACCAAGCTCCGCTTCCTCGCCCGCAACCGGCTGATCGCCGCAATCGCCCAAGGCACCGTGGTGATCGAGGCCGCCATCCGCAGCGGCGCCCTGAACACAGCTGGCTGGGCCGAGCACTGCGGCCGCGCCGTCCTTGCCGTGCCCGGCCCGGTCACGTCGCGCATGTCCGCCGGCAGCCACCTCCTGGTCCGCGAACGCAACGCCCTGCTCGCGACCAACGTCTCCGACATCATCGAGGCCACCTCACCGCTCGGCGTAGGGCTGACCGCACCTCCGCGCGCCCCACAAACCGTCACCGACACGCTCAGCCCGGACTACCAGCGCACCCTCGACGCGGTCCCCGTCCAGAACCCGGCCCCTACCAGCCGCATAGCCGTCACCGCAGGCCTCGACGTCCCCACCGCCGAACACTGCCTGCAAGCCCTCGCCGCCATGACCCTGGTAACCCAAACCCCAACCGGCTGGCGCCTGCCGACCCAACCCACCACCCCACCCCCCGCCCCGCCGCTCTAGACGTCACCGCACTGCTGTCACCACGAACTGACAACGCAATACCGCGACGCCTAGCAAACCAGGCAGATCGAACTCCTCGCCCCACCCGGCGTCGGGCTTCTCAACCCGCCCGGCGAGCGGTTTCTCGACCTGCGCGGCGTTGGGGTTCCTCGACCCGCCCGGCGTTGGCTTCTCGACCCCGCCCGGCGAGGGGGTTCCTTGAACCGCGCGGCGTTGGGGCTTCTCGGACCGCGCGGCGATGGGCTCCTCGACCCGGCCGGCGAGCGGCGCGAG
>DASXXB010000397.1:0-5006 GCA_036503355.1 Kribbella sp.
GAGGGCGCCGACGAGGGTGCGCTGGTCGCGATCGACGCGACCTCCGGCGCCGGCGGCCTGCCGGTCGACATCAACGAGGTCGACGCGTACTACTTCGCCCCGCAGAAGTGCTTCGCCTCGGACGGCGGCCTGTGGATCGCGGTCCTGAGCCCGGCGGCGCTCGCCCGCGTCGAGGAGATCACCGCGTCCGGCCGCTGGACCCCGGCGTTCCTCGACCTGGCGACCGCGATCGACAACTCGAGCAAGAACCAGACGTACAACACGCCGTCGCTGGCCACGCTGTTCCTGATGGCGGAGCAGACCGACTGGATCAACAGCCAGGGCGGTCTCGAGTGGAGCGTCGGCCGTACGACGGACTCCAGCACCCGGCTGTACACGTGGGCCGAGAAGTCGGAGTACGCCACGCCGTACGTCGCCGACGCGGACGCCCGCTCGCTGGTCATCGGCACCATCGACCTCGACGACTCGATCGACGCCGCCGCGGTCGCCAAGACGCTGCGCGCCAACGGCATCGTCGACACCGAGCCGTACCGCAAGCTCGGGCGCAACCAACTGCGGGTGGCGATGTTCCCGGCCGTCGACCCCGACGACGTCGAGAAGCTCACCCAGGCGATCGACTACGTCGTCGAGAACCTGAAGTAGTACGCGACAGCCGCCGCCTCCGTTCTTCGGGGCGGCGGCTGTTTGCTGTTGCCTGGGCTTTCAGGAGTGCTGGCGGCGGCGCGGGGTGCTCGCGGACCGGCCGGTGAGGCGGTCGTTCTCGGCCTGGCGGTCCTGACGCTCGCGGCGCCCCGGCGGGAAAGTGAAGATCGTGATGATCAGCGCGAACAGGGCCGCGCCGATGATGATCCAGCGCAGGTTGTGGTTCTTGCCGGGGCTCGAACTGCTCTCCGGGCTGTTCGCGGGCTTCGGGCTGCCGCTCGCCGTCGGCGTCTTGGCGGCGGTCGGCTTGGCCGGCACCTGCACCTGGTAGACGCCCGAGTTCGCGCCTTCGCTGCCGACGACCACCGTGCCGTCGGTCGGCCCGAGCGCGACGGTCTCCCCCTGGCCGATCAGTACGGCGCCACGCGCCACGGCGGTCGGGGTGTCACCCCAGGCGACGGTCGCGACATCGGTGTACGTCCGCAGTACCACCCGTTGACCGTCCGGCAGGAACGTCCCGTCGGTGATCACCCCGGCCGGCGCCGGCGCGAGCTTGCTGAGCTCGTTGGTGCCCTGCCGGGTCGGCGCCGGCGGCGCGGAGTAGATCGCACCTGTGCCTTTGAGCGCCTTCGTCACAATGTAGAGCTGGCTCGTGCCCGGCTCGATCAGCAGGGTCTCGGCGTCGTGCGCCCCGTCGGGGTACTTGAAGTCGTACTGGTGGTACTTGACGTCGGCGTCCTGCAGTTCCTCCGGCTCCGGGATCGTGTAGATCTCGATCTGGTCCCGGTTCTCCTTGTTGTCGCCGATGTCCGCGACGTACAGCGTGCCCTCACGGTCGATCCCGAGCGCCTCGACGTCCTTCACCTTCGCGCCGAACCGCAGGACCGCCTTCACCTTGCCGGACGAGTCGACGGCGAACACGCGGCCGCTGTCGCCGGAGTCGTTCACGGTCCAGTAGACGCCCTGGTGCTTGACGCTCTTGACCAGGCCGGACGACTCCTTGATCCGGTCGTCCTTGATCGAGAACAGCTTCTTCGGCGCGGGCGTCGTCGGGTCCGCGGTCGCGCTCGCCGAGGCCGTGGTGGGCAGTGCGGCACCCGCGAGCGCACAGAGCGTCGCCCCGAGCAGCGCGAGCGTGGTCCGGAGCTGTCTCACGAAACCACCTCGGCAGCCGGTGGAAGCAGGAGTTCCGCCAGCCGCGGCGTCACCTGCCATTCGGTGACCATCGCCTGGTACTCGGCCCGCAGGTCGGCGGTCGGCTTGGCCCCGGTTCGCGCGGCGCGGAGCAGCAGATTGCGCGGCGTGTGCTGACTGTCCACGAACTGCACGACCTCCACTCGGTACCCGACCTGTCGCAGCACCGCCGCCCGCAGTGAATCCGTCAGGACGTCGGCGAACCGCTCACGAACGATGCCATATCTCGTCATCAGCGCATAAGGCGCCGGTGGTGTGACGCTTCTCAGCTGCTTTTGGATGTCGTGATGACAACACGGAGCCGCAAGCACCAGCGCAGCCTCCCAGTGAACCGCCCGCGCAAGCGCGTCGTCCGTGGCGGTGTCACAGGCGTGCAGCGCGAGTACGACGTCCGGCCGCACGTCGAGCTCCGCCCCCTGGATGGTCGCGTCCAGGAACCGCAGGTGCTGCTGCCAGCCGAGCGCCTCGACCACGCGGGTGTTCCGCTTCCGCGCCGCCGGGTTGTGGTCGATACCGGTCATCCGTACGTCGT
Source organism: Kribbella sp. (assembly GCA_036503355.1). Lineage (GTDB taxonomy): Bacteria > Actinomycetota > Actinomycetes > Propionibacteriales > Kribbellaceae > Kribbella. The sequence continues at coordinate 2,369 of DASXXB010000397.1, forward strand.
GGCCGCGCGCAGTCAGCAGGTGGTACGCCGCCAGCGTGAGATACGCGTTGCCGCAGCCGAGGTCGACCACCTGCAAGGGCCTGTTCCTGGCGATCCTTCCGGCCGACACCGCCTCCTCGAGCGCGGGCGCGAGCAGCTTGCAGAACTCCTCGATCTGCTTGTACTTCGCCTGCCGCGACGGCTTCACCCGGCCCTGGTGATCGCTGATCCCGAGCTCGATCAGGAACGGCGCCGCCGGATCGAGCACCCGCTGCTTGACCCGGTCATGGCTGGTCTCCTGCTCGCGGCTGTCGTCCTGCCGGTGCAGCAGCTCCTTGCCCTTCTTGGTGTACCGCAACCGCAGCGTCTCGCTCGTCGTCTCGACGTGCCACGACCCGTACCCGGCCTCGAGCAGCTCGTCGACCGTCTTCTCCAGGTCGTCCGACGGCACGTTCCGGGTATGCGCCTGCCGCTCGTCGAACTCGGTGATCTGCAGGTGCCGCTCGCCTTTCAGATCGACGTACCGCACCTCGACCCGCAGGTACGCCGGGGGCTCCGTCCCCCGCCGGCGCCCCGACCCCAGGGCGCGCACCAGACCGCTCTGAGCGAGCACGGCAGCACGGATCACTGCCAGCGCGCCGGACTCCTCCGGTCGCACCGGTCCGTCCGACCGCTCCGCTGGCTGCACCGCGCCATTGTCCCCGACCACTCGGGTCGATCACAAAAGGGTCTCGTCGCAGGTCCTGAACGCAGGGCGATATCTGGGCCGGCACTGTCTGAAATGCGGATGCCCTCGCGGCGGATCGTGCGTGAGACTTGGCCGATGGTGACAACGCCTCGCACGATCATCGACCCCGTGGTCCGGTCGGTTTGCGGCCGCGACGTCGAGGGGCTCGTTCAGCTGGCCGGTGGCGGGATGAACGAGACGTACCGCGCCGAGCTTGTCGGGAATGTCACGGTGGTCGTCCGGATCGCGCGTCAGGACACGCCGTGGTTCGTCGACGAGGCGCGCCTCATCACACAGGCGCGGGAGGCTGGTGTCCCGACAGCCGAGGTGCTCGGCCTCGAGCATGTCGATCACGAGGGTGAGTTGCTGTCGTTCTCGATCCAGCGGTTCCTGCCGGGGCGTTCACTCGGGGAGCTGATGGGTGAGCTGCCTGCCTCGGATCTCGAGAGCCTGGTGCTGGACGCCGGTGAGATTCTGGCGCGGGTCCACAGTGTGGATCCGGAGGTCGGTCGCGGTATCCGGCACGAGCTGCGACTTCCCGAGGTACGCGAGGTTGCCAGGATCGTGCGGATCGTCGCGCAGACACTCGATCCCGCGGCGGCCGCGATCGTCGAACGTGGTGCCGACTTCCTGCGCCGGGAGGTCACATCTCGTCCTGTGCCTGTGTTTTCACTCGCGCAGGGTGATTTCCTGCCCAAGAACCTCCTGATCCACGACCGGTCGGTCGTCGGCGTCATCGACTGGGAGTTCGCCGGGCCTGCACCGGCGGCCTTCGACCTCGCCCGCTGGGAGGTGTCCGCGGGCGCGCCCTTGCACGACTGGTCGGACGTACTGCGGCGCGGATACGCGCGCGTGACCGATCCCGGAGCGGCCGCGGCCGGCCTGATCCCGGCGTACGCCATCGACTGGATCCTCGAAATGCTCGCCTGGAAAAACCCCACCTCCCCCACCCAGTTCCAACGCTGCATCGACCTGATCGCCCGCTACACCTGACCGCACGAACACCACCAACCACCCCGCACCCCTCACCACCCGTCACCGATCAGGCTGATCCCACCACCCGCCGCAGATCAGGCTGATCACGACCACAAGCACCGCCCGCGACCCGACCAACCGGCCCGACCCAGCCACCTCACCCAGGCAAGCCGGCCCCGCCCACTTACTCACCCCCGAGCAAACCGCCTGCGCCGCCCGCGACCTGACCAACCGGCCCGACCCAGCCACCTCACCCAGGCAAGCCGGCCCCGCCCACTTACTCACCCCCGAGCAAACCGCCTGCGCCGCCCGCGACCTGACCAGCCAGCCCGGCCCAGCCGCCTCACCCATGCAAACCGGACCCGCCCACTTACTCACCCGGGCAAGCCACGTCCTCCGCCTACACACTCCGGGCATATCCGGGGCCGCCGCCTACTTACTCACCCCGGGCAAACCGGGCGCGCACACTTGCCCACCCCGGGCAAACCGCGTCCCGCCCACTTACCCATCCCCGGGCAAACCGGGCCCGCCTACTTAGTCACCCCGTGCGAATCGACCCATGCGCGGAACCGGCTGGCGCAAGTAGGGGCGGTCTCGCCCTGAGCGGGATTGGCAGCATGCGACGTACGCCGCACCCTGCGCAGAATCGGGCAACTGTCAGAGGAGCCGCGCTTCGAGGTCCGGGAGGCGGCCGAACAGGTCGGGGAGGCCTCGTACGCCGTTGCGCACCGACTCGTGTGACAGCGCGAGTTCAGGGCCGGTGCTCGCCTCGACACCGGCGAGACAGCGCAGAATGTTCCACCTCGTGTGCCCCAACCAGCCGCCGATCATGAAGACGAACCAGCTCGGACCCGCCGGCGGCAACGCTCCGCCTCCTGCGACGTAGCCGTCGAGGACCGAGCGGAAGATGGCAGGCTCGATGCCGTCGTACCCAGGCCCCTTCGCGAGGCTCAGTGC
>DASXXB010000398.1:0-2095 GCA_036503355.1 Kribbella sp.
CCCCGGTGTCGGGTGGCGAGCGCCAGCGCATCGGTGTGGCCCGGGCGCTGCTGTCGGACCGCCCGATCCTGCTTCTCGACGAGCCGACGGCCCATCTGGACGCGCCCACGGCCGCGGCTTTGGCGGCGGATGTGCTGACGGCGACGGAGGGCCGCTCGGCACTGGTGGTGACGCACCGCCCGGCCGAGTTCGTCACGCTGCCCACGATCGACCTCACAGCGGCACGCTCGTTGGGCGCCGCCTAGCAATCGCCAACATTCAAATTCGCAACCGGTTGGACGTGCCGCGCTTGTGAGGGATACTGGGAGAATGACGAGCAGCCGCGGCGAGGTCGTGAAAGCCTGGAAGACTCTTACGTTTCACCCTTCTCCCCCTGGCTGGCGTGTTCTCGCGATATACGGAGAAACCAGGTCGACGACTCCGGTAGCAGGGTGGCTCGTCCAGGAGGCCTATTGGTACGACGAAAAATCGGAAACACTTGTGGAAGCTAGGCCGAATCAGCTCCCCCTTCGGCGGGTGATACCAGGCATCTGTATCGACGGCTGGAATTGGGAGGTCGATGCGATCGACTTCGAGCCAGGATCGGACACCTGGCGCGTGCTGGGACCGGAAGAACCGGACCCCAGCGATGCGGAATGGGCCGACGAAATCGCTCGGCGCGCCGACGCGAAAGCCAAACGTCACAGTGGTAGATCAGCAGACGCTTGACCAAGACAGTGTCCAGGCCCAGCCACAATCGCCGAAGCGGCGCACTGATGGGACCAAGCTTCAGAAGCTCATGGTTTCGACAGCGGTACCCACCAAATCAGCTCGCGCTCGCGCACCTCGGCCAGTCCGCCACGGCGACCGGCCAGCTCGGCGAGCCTGGCCAAGTTCGCCTCCGGCGTCCCGTCGAGCGGGTTGCCTCCGTCGTGGGCGAGGACCACGCTCAGCCGCTCCGTGCCCTCGACGTCGACGACGGCTCCCTCCAGCTCGGCCGCGCCGCTGCCGACGGCGACCTCGATCCGGAGCCCGTCGCCGGCCGGCCGCAGCACGGTGACCAGGTCGGCGTCGGCGAGGTCGTGGGTGTGTGTGGCGATCAGCTCCAGCGGACGGCCGGACCCATTCGAGAGGAGTTCGCGCGTGATCGCCGTCGACGCCGCCAGCCACTCCTGCTGCTTGCGCGCGGTCTCGTAGAGCCTCGCGTTGTCGATGGCCTGTCCGGCGGTCGCGGCCAGAGCGAGCGCGAGCTGCTCGTCCTCCGCGGTGAACTCGCCGTGCCGGCACTCCGTGAGGTAGAGGTTGCCGAACACCACCCCGCGCACCCGGATCGGCACACCGAGGAAGCTGTTCATCGGCGGGTGCTCGTCGGGAAACCCCGACGAACGCGGATCGTGGGCGATGTGCGCGAGCCGGATCGGCCGCGGGTCCTCCACGACGGCCCCGAGCAGGCCCTTGCCCTCCGGCAGCCGCCCGACACTGGCGACTGTCTCGTCGTCCATGCCGACGTGGACGAACTCGGCGAGCTGTTCGTCCGGCCCGATCACGCCGAGCGCCGCATACCGGGCACCCAGCAGTTCACGCGCCGCCTCGACGATCCGGCGCAGCAGCGTCGGCAGCGCGAGGTCGCCTGCCACCATCTGGCTCGCGTGCAGCAGCCCGCGAAGCCTCCCTTGCGTGCCCATGACCTCCTGGGCTCGCTCGACGAGCTGACCCAGTAACTGGTCCAGTTCCATGCGCGGCAGGTCCGGGAAGGTCAGCTGCTCCGGGTCCGCCTGGTTCCTCGGGTCTTCGCCTGACCGGCTCACATCGCCCGCTTCCGGTTCGCCCGCCGGGCCGTCCGACCGACGGTGCCGGACCAGTGTCCCGCCCCCGCCCGGGGGCCGGTCAAGCCGTCACGCAGGTCGATTCCGCGAATTGTTCACCGGATCCGGGGTCCAAACAGGACGACCTCGCGAGCGCGCCGTGCCGGTGCCCCCTCACCCCTCCCAGGTCCAGTCGCGGATCTCGGGCAGGTCCTCGCCGTGGGTCCGGATCCAGCGGCGGTGCTTGCCCTGGGCCTCGGTCATCTTCTGCCGGAGCACGCCGGCCGTCGCGACCAGGCCCGGCACCCGGT
>DASXXB010000399.1:0-14465 GCA_036503355.1 Kribbella sp.
ACAGATGACGCAGGTGGCAGAGCAGCCGGGCAGTACTGCCGGGCGGCTCGGCTCGGTGGTGCTGGACTGCCCGGACCCACTCGAGCTCGCCCAGTTCTACTCGGCGCTGCTGGGGCTGGACATCGACGAGAACGGCGACGACGACTGGCGGAGCCTGACCGGCCCGGGCTCGTTGCTGGGCAACTCGTCGCTGGCCTTCCGGCGCTCGGAGGAGTACGTGCCGGCCACCTGGCCCGGCACCGAAGCGCAGGATCTCCATCTCGACCTGATCGTCGAGGACCTGCCCAGCGGGCACGCGACCGTGGTCGCGCTCGGGGCCGAGCCCCTCGACCCGCTGGACCCGCCGCCGGCGGAGAACGCTCGCGGCTGGCGGATCTACGCCGATCCAGCGGGGCACCCGTTCCGGATCTGTCTGGAGTAAGTCACCGAAAGGCCCGTCGCACGACGGGCCTTTCGCTTGTCGGGGCTTGTCAGGGGACCTGCGCGGCGCCGGCGAACGGGAAGTGCCGGCCCTCGACGTACCGCGGCCGCGGCTGGTAGCTGTTCACGCCCGGTTCGCCGCGCAGATGGAACGCGCTCGGGTACGGCGTCTCCGGGTCGGTGATCCGCGTCGACGTCGGGATGTAGCGGATCGTGAGGCCGCAGCGCCGATGCGGCGAGGTGTTCGCGTTGCTGCCGTGCACGATGTTCGGGTGGTGCACCTCGACGTCGCCCGGCGCGAGCACCATGTCGACGGCCTGCGACTCGTCGACCTCGACCGCGATCTCCTTGCCGAGCACGCTTTCCACGTCGGTGTTGTCGCGCATCGTCAGGACGTCGGAGCGATGGCTGCCCGGGATCACCCGGACGCAGCCGTTCTCCGGCGTGGAGTGGTCGACGGCCAGCCAGAGCGTCACCACCTCCATCGGGTCCAGCGGCCAGAACGCGGCGTCCTGGTGCCAGAGCACCGGCTGTCCGGAGTACGGCGGCTTGGAGATGTAGTGCGACGCGAACAGCGCGATGTCGGGCCCGACGAACGTCTCGGCGATGTCGAGCAGCCGGTCGTCGCTCACCAGCCGGACCCAGAACGGGTCGTCGCGCAGATAGACGTGCCCGAGCTGTTCGGGCCGTACGTCGGGATGCCGGGCCTGCAGCCACTCGACATGATCGTTCACCTCCTTGATCAGGTCCTGGTCGATCACATCGCGGAAGATGACATAACCATCGGTTTCGAACATGCCTCCAGCCTGCGTGGCCGGAGGCTTCCCGGGCTAGCAGCGGTACGACGAGAATTTGTACTGTGTTGAGGTGGATCAGCTCCTGCGGTTCGAGGCGCACGCGTTCGGGCGGCCGTTCCACGCCGCCCGGGTGCGGATCCCGGCGCGTGCCCGCGACACCGAACTGCACACGCACGCGGACTTCCACGAGTTCATGGGCGTCGTGTCCGGCCGCGGCGAGCACCTGCTGACGACAGGCGCCGAGGAGCTCCGCGAAGGTGACGTGGTGCTGGTCCGCCCGAGCGACCGGCACGCGGTGCGCGGGTCGGCGCCCGACGGCCTGGAGTTCGTCAACGTTGCCTTCCCGAGCTCGATCTGGCAGGGGTTCCTCGACCTGACCCGGGCTTCTCGCGGACCCGTCAGCGTCAACCAGCCGGCCGCGATCCCGGTCTTCGAGCGCGCCCTCGCCCGCTTCCAGGACCACCCGACGACGTACGACCTGCTGCGTTTCTGGACCGATCTGCTCGAATTGCTGGAGCTTTCCGGTGCCGGGGAGCCGGGTGTGCCCGATTGGCTGGCGAAGGCGTGTACGGCGATGCGTGCCGAGGGCAACCTCCGCGGGGGAGTGGCGCGCCTGCTCGAACTCGCCGGCGTCAGCGCCGCGCACCTGTCCCGCTCGATGCGCGCCGCCTACGGTGTCACCCCGACCACCTTCGTCGCCGACCTGCGCCTGGAGCACGCGGCATCCTTGCTGGCGGCAACCAATAGCTCGATCGCCACGATCGCGACCCGCTGCGGCTTCACCAGCCAGTCCTACTTCACCCGCTGTTTCACCAGCGCACACGACCTGACCCCGAGCGCCTTCCGGCACCGCGCTCAGCGCGCCTTCGTGCCCTGACTGTCGAGGTACTCGAGTACGGCGGCCTGCTGGAACCACTCGGCCCACCCGCGGACGTCCGCGTCGAACTGCGTGTCCTTCAGTGACAGGTCCGCACCGCGCTCGACCAGGAACCGCAGCGTATCGAGCGACCCCGTGCCGGCGGCCAGATGCGCGGCGGTCATGCCGCCCGTGGTGCGTTCGTCGATGCCGAAACCCAGGTCGGCGAGCTGCGGAACGAGTTCCCACCGCTGCGCTGCGGCAGCCTCGGCGAGCAGACCGGGGCGTTCTGCCGGAGTGAGCTCGCCGTTGAGCGCGGCCGGGAACGGGTCCTCGGCGCGCAGCCCCTGGTAGAAGTCGCGGACGGTGCCGACCTCCGCGCCGTGGTGGATGAGTTCGTCGAGGATGTGCAGCGCGAACGAGTTGCCGGCGTCCTCGGCGTACGGTCCAGCGATCTCGCCCATCGGCCGCTCGAGATCCTCCTGGCTGAGCGCGGCGAGCCGGCGGCGCCAGACGGCGTACGCGTGATCCAGAGCCGCCAGCGCGTCCGCCGCGGATCCCGGCACGGGCGGCTGACCGTCCTCGGGGAGAGGCTGGTGCCCGAACCAGGTGGCGGTGCGGTCCGCCTGGAGGATGTCGACGATGTGGGTGATCCGCCACGCGAGCGTGGTGAACGGTGCCGGTGCGGGCGGGATACCCGACGAGTCGGCGACGTACCCCTTGCCGGTCTTGCGGATCGTCCAGCAGCCGTCGAACGGCTCCCAGAAGTACTCGTCGTCGGTGATTCCCTCCACCCGCTGCCGCAGGCGCTGCCAGGCGAAGTCGGACAGGTCGAGAAGGTCCTGCGAGAGCGTCGTCATGTCCTCACCGTAGGACGACTTGCGGACAGGATCGGTCCGCAGGTCATGGATACTGGCGAGAAGATGGATACCGCGACCCGGCTGCTCCGCCTGCTGTCCTTGCTGCACTCGCGCCCGCACTGGGACGGCGCCGAGCTGGCCGCGAGGCTCGAGGTGACGCCTCGCACCGTACGGCGGGACGTGACGCGACTGCGTTCGCTCGGCTACCCGATCGACGCCGAAGCCGGCATCGGTGGCGGCTACCGCTTCGGGCCCGGAGGCCGGCTACCGCCGCTCCTGCTCGAGGACGCCGAGGCAGTGGCGATCGCGGTCGGCCTGAGGGTCGCGACAACGACGACGGTCTCGGGGGTCGAGGAGGCGGCGATCTCGGCGCTGGCCAAGCTCCATCAGGTACTGCCGGTGCGGCTGCGCGAACAGGTCGACGCGATCGGCGCGCACACCACCCAGCTTCCGCAGGGCGAGCTGCCGACCGTCGACGGTGGCGTGCTGGTCACGTTGGCCGCCGGGTGCCGGCACACCGAAGGCATCCGGTTCGGTTACCGCACCCACGACGGCGCGGTCTCGGAGCGCAATGTCGAGCCGCTGCAGATCGTGCACACCGGCCGGCGCTGGTACCTCGTGGCCCGCGACCGCGATCGTCAGGCCTGGCGGACGTTCCGCGTCGACCGCATCACGAACCCGGAGCTGACCGGCTCGCGCTACCACTTCGACGATCCGCCGGACCCCGTCGCACTGGTTGCCGAAGGCACCGGACTCGCGCCGTGGGACATCGTCGCCCGGATCCGCGTGCACGCGCCCGCGGACACCGTGACGAAGCACATCCCACCGTCCCAGGGCGTCGTCGAGGAACTGGACGCCAACACCTGCGAGGTCCGCTTCGCCGCGAACGAACTCGGCCCGCTCGTCGCCCAGACCATCAGGATCTACTGGCCCTTCGAGATCCTGGACCCACCCGAACTCCGCGCAGCCGTCCACCACCACGCCCGCCGCCTCCTCGACTCCTAGTGACCCTGCCGGCAGGCCACGCCGACCGAGATGTCGCTGACCTCGATGTAGGGGAGGGTGGTGGCAGGCCGACTCGCTCGACGGCCTCCTGGGGAAGAGGTGTTGCGGTGCCGCGAGAACAGCTGGACCACGAGTACGAGACGCTCCGCTCGCAGCACGTCGATCCTGTCCACCCGAGTCCGACGCCCGCGCAATGGCAAGCGCTGGCGGATCGGTACCGCGGTGAGCTGCGGCGGAACGATGACGTCGAGACCCGTCGTGGTCTGGCGCGGGCGCTGTGGCGGCAGTCCATGGCGCTCCATGTGGCGGGAGATCCGCGGCGCGCGCTGGAGCCGGGTCGGGAGGCGGTGGCCGAGTTCGACGCCGCGTTCCGTAAGACACTGGGGTGGGACGCAGACGAGCTGTCGCCGACTGCGGACGCAGTACTCGCGGAGCTTCTCGTGGCCCACTGTGATCTCGCCGAGGCCGCCGCCGCGGCAGGGCGGTCCGATGAGCACCTCCGCCAGCTCGAGGATGCCCGCAACGCCGGCCACAGCATCACGGCGGGGCCGCGTTCGTCGCGCGCGTTGGGAACCGTCCATCACAACCTGTCCGTCGCGGAGTTCAAGCGCCTGCTCGACGATGCTCGTCGCGGACGCGACGGTGACGTGATGGCACCCGTGCTGTCGGCGTCGCGCGCGTTCGAGATCCGTCAGCAGGCGCTCGCGCCGGAGGATCCGCTGACGATGTGGGAGTTCACCAACACCTGTATCCACTATCTGCGATGCCTCGGCCTGGTCGGCGAGATGAGTCGCGCGGTGATGGTGACCGAACTCGCGGCGAAGTGGGCCGAACTGCTCCCGGCCGGCACGGGCGCCGACCTTCGGCCTCAACTCACCGAGGCTGTGCGGATGCTGGGCATGTCGTATCCGGCCGACGCCCGCGCCCTCGATCGTGCGCTCAAGGCCGGCCAACCGCGCCGAGGCCTGTTCCGGCGGGGGAATTGAGCCGGCGGTGGCCGTCCTCCGCCTGGAAGCCACGGACGTGGCCGGACCGGACCGCTGGCGCTGGACACTGACAGATCCCGGCGGACGGGTTCTCGTTCGGTACGACGTGCACGTGGATCCGGGCTGCCCGCAGTACGAGGCTGCCGCGGACTTGCCGGCGTACTTCCGGCGGCACACCGCCCCGGACCGGCGCGGGTCCCAGGAAGCGGCGATCGTCCGCGAGGTCGGGGAGTGGCTGCGAAGCGAGGTGCTCGGGCCGGTCGCCGATGCACTGTCCGAGGCGGCGCCGGCCGTTGTGCAGGTCGTCACGCCCCGGCATGCGACGTACCTGCACAACCTGCCGCTGGAGTTGGCGCGGATCGGGGGCCGTCCTCTCGCGCTGCAGGACGTGACGCTGGTGTGGAGTTACACGGATTCTCCTGCCGGACAGGTTCTGCGCGGCGACCGGCCGATCCGGGTTCTCGCGCTGTTCAGCCAGCCTGACAGCAGCAGGGCGCTCAACCTGCGTCGCGAGCGGCAGGCCCTGCAGCGATGTTTCACCCGAACAGGTCGCGCGGTCGAGTTCCGCACCTTGCAGTACGGCGTGAGTCGAGCCCGGCTCCGGGCGGTGCTGGCCGAGCCCGATGGCTGGGACCTGATCCATGTATCCGGCCACGGGACGCCCGGTGAGCTGCTGCTGGAGACAGAGACCGGGCAACGGGACCTGGTAACGGCAGCGGACCTCACAGAAATGCTGGGGTCGGCGCGCGGCGTCAAACTGGTGACATTGTCGACGTGCTGGTCGGCTGCGGCGGCGGTGCGTGCACAGCTCCGGCGGCTCGAACTTCCGCCCAACGATGACACCGCGGTCACCGGTCGGCCGCTCGGCGCGACAGCGAACGTGGTCGCGGACCAGCTTGGATGTGCGGTGCTGGCGATGCGATATCCGGTGGCCGACGACTTCGCGATCGGCCTCGCCGAGCGGCTCTACTCGCGCCTGATCGTTGAGGGATCCACGCTGCCCGAGGCGCTGGCCGTCACGCTCCCGGAGCTCGCGGAGCCCGACGGACTGCAAGCGGCGACTCCCACGTTGGTCGGAGCACCGGCGGCCGAACTGGTCCTGCGCGCCCCGCAGCTCAGTACGCCGGCACCACCTGACGCCTCGATTCCTGTACCGGAGCGATTCGTCGGGCGGGTGGCCGTCATGGCGCGAGCCGGTGCGGCGCTGTCACCGCACGGCGCGCATCGAGGGGTGCTGCTGCAGGGGATGCCGGGCCTGGGCAAGACCGCCTGCGCCGCGGAGCTCGCGGCCACGCATCGAGACTCCTTCGACGACGTCATCTGGTTCCAGGTCCCGCCGGTGCCGTCCGACGTGCGCGAGTTGACCATCATGCAGGAGCAACGGCCTCCCGGTCGCCGTACCCTGCTCGTCGTCGACGGCATCGATCCGCTCCTCGACGACAACCACGACTGGCGAGACGGGCGATGGCTCGACGCCCTGACAGAACACGAGCGATCTGATCGCGTGATCCTGACCTGCCGCAGCACGCCGCGAGTTCTGCCACCAGGCCTGCGCATCGAACCCATCGGGCTGCTCACGCAGGACGAGAGCATGCTGATGACTCGGGAGCTTCCGAACTTCGCACGCTTGCTGAACGGCGACGCTTCCACACGGGCGCGGCGTCACGCCCGTACGCTCATCGACTCGGCCGGGGGACACCCGCAGTTGCTGGAACTGGCCGACAGCCTGTGCGGCAGTCAGGTTCCCGCGTCCGATGGTGCTGACCTCCAGGAACTGCTGCATAGCTGGACCAAGGCCGTCATCGACGACCTGCGACCGGAGCATCGTGATCTGTTCCTGTTCTTGTGCTGCCTGGAACCCGCCGACCGCATGCCGCCCACCGTCGAACACAACTGGCCGATGTTGAGCTCGGGCATCGAGGCGCTGGTGGAACGAGGTCTCGTCACTGCCAGGCCGTCCACCTACGACGTCCAGCCCGCGATCGCGGCAGTCGGGCGCACCCTGGCCGGCGACACCGTCCAATCAACCGTCGATCACCAACTGTCGCAGTACTGGCTCATGGTGTTCCGGATGGCGTGGCACCGGGAGGGCACCGACGCCGACGAGGCGCACCTGGCAGGCCCGCTGCTCGCGCGGGCCGGACTGTCGGCCGCGCCCTACCTCGCGCGCACGGGCGAACTGCAGTCGGCCGAGGTACTGCTGGAGGCTGTCCTGCGCCGGGACACCTCGAGGCAGACCATCGCCCGGGTGCATCCGCTGCTGCGATGGCTCGCCACCCTGCGCGCGAACCGTACCAGTGGTGAGCCACTGTCCGGAGCGCTCGATGTGGTACTCGACGTCGTGAAGCCGGACGAAGCCGAGCGGCAGGCGCGCGACACGTTGGAACGGGCGCGCTCGACGCACGACCACGCGCTGGCGGCGAGTGCCACCGGTCGCCTGATCGAATTCTGTGTGCGGACCGGCCGCCTGGAGGAAGCGATCGCACTCGCGGACGAGCAGATCGATCACGTACGGCGGGCAGGGCTCGGCGACTGGACACGCCTGCACAGCGAGGTCCAGCGGGTACACGTTCTGGCGGAGTCGCGCTACGCGGCGCAGGCGCTGATCGAGGTAGCCGAGCTGCGGCGCCGCGCTGAAACACTCCCGCGCGAGCGCTCCGAAGAGGATGCAGTGCTGTGGTGGCAGGTTTGGGAGGAGCTCGACGAGAGCGGCCAACGCGCTGCGGTGCGTACTGCGAACTGGGAGCAGGCGCTGTCCTACAACGAGGAACTACGCCGCGCGAAGCAGGCGCGCGGAGCCCCTGCGGCGGAGCTCGCGCAGGCCACGCTTCCGGCGTACTGGCCGCTGGCACAACTCGGGCGCACCGACGAGGCGCTGTCGCTACTGGACTGGTGCCGTCTTCACATCCCGGACGGCCCACTGCTCGGCGAGGTGCTCGGTGCCATCGGCAACGTCGAGTATCTGCTCGGACATCGCGATGTCGCCATCGCCCGCGCGCAGGACGCCCTGCGCTACGCCGACCAGGCGAACGTGCCGTCGTTCGTCGCGGTCCCGCACGCCAACCTCGGCGACGTGGTGTGGGCGATCTTCTGGGAGCCGGTGATCGCCGCCCTGGTCGCAGCAGTCCGCGGCGACACGGCGGCCTACATCCAGCTGCGGCGGCGGCTGAACGCGCTGGAGCAGCTCGACCCGCAGTTCGCGACCTTGCCTGCCGTGCTGAGGCGGATCCATGACGGCGAGCGCGGTCCGGGCCTGCTCGCCGGCCTCGGTCCGCGCGACGCCTCGATCGCCGTTCGCGCCCAGGACGTACTCGATGACCGGGCAACGATCGACGTCGACCTGTGGCCCGCCCTGCACCTCGGCGCCGCGCTCGCCTCCGTTGTCGCCACCGCGACCGGGGATCAGGAGGGATCGGACTTCTTGGAAGGCGATCCCGAACTGGCACCCCTGGCCGACGTGCTGACAGCCATCGTCGGCGGCAGCCGTGACAGCGGTCTGCCCGGCACGCTCGACGACCCGACCCACCGAGCGATGACGGCCGCGGTGCTGCACCACATCGCGATGGTCGAATCGGCCCCGCGGAGCTGACATCATTCCGGCAACCACTCAAGAGGACGCACGCATGGAGAACAAGCCGCAGCTGAACGCCGTACGGCAGCTCGACAACGGGGAGCTGGAGAGGTTCAACGGCGAGACGTGGGAGCCGTACCCGGACATCGAGCTCGACCTGGGTGATGCACCGCTGGCGGTGACCCGGGACGAGCAGCCATGACGACTCCCGGTTCCGGTACGACGGGCACCGTCCTCCCGTTCGATGCACTGCCCTCGCCGCTGGATGCCGTTCCCGATCTGCGGGCCGCGGCCCGGTGGATGCTCGCGGCGTTCGGTGCCGTCGGCGCTGCTCTGATCGGTGGTGGCCCGCTGGTCGCCGCGGGCCGGGTGCACGGAATCGGAGCGGCCCTCGGCGCGGGCGCCGCGCTCTTCGTTGCCCTCACCGGCGTGAGCGTCGCCATCTGGCACGTCAGCAGGGTTCTGGAGCCGCCGATCACCACGCCCGCGACGCTGTCGGAGCCGGCGCTTCGCGGCCTCCGGCGGATGATCGACAACGCCCCGGCGGACTTCTTCGGCATCGCCGCGACCGGCGTCGACGATCTGCTGAGCCATCGGGCGGTCGCGGTGAACATCTATCGCGAACTGCTCGCCGAGAGCGATCCGGTACGCCGCGAGGTGTGGCGCCGGCATCTCGAACGCGCTCGGGTCAACGTTGCGCGTGCCGCCCCGCTCGAACGCTGGCTGCTCGCGACTGCGCACGTCTACCAGATCCAGCTGGCCCTCCGCGCGGCTCGGATCTGGTGCCTGGTGGGAGTCGCGCTGGTCGCGGTGGGCGTCGTCGGCTTCCTCGTCGTCACCGGAAGCTAGCTCTCGGCGAGGGCCTTTCGGATGCGTTTCTCGGAGACCGGGTACGGCGTTCCGAGCGTCTGCGCGAACAGGCTGATCCGGAGTTCCTCGAGCATCCACCGTACGTCGAGGAGCTCGGGGCTGGGGTACTTGCCGGTCGGCACGGCCCGAAGCTTCTTGCGGTACTCGTCGGTGAGCATGTCGACGACGGCCATCCCGGAACGGTCGCGGGCCGCGTTGGCGCCGAGCTTGTCGAGACGCTGCTCCATGCCGCGCAGGTAGCGGACGAGGTCGGGCAGCCGCTTGGCGCCCGTCTCGGTGATGAAACCTGCGTGGACAAGCCCTTCGAGTTGCCCGCGGACATCGGACAGGGCGGCCAGCAACGCCGGCGACGATGTGCGGGAGATCTGCTTGTCCACAGTGCGCGCGTGGGCGAGGACCTGCTCCACCTGCTGCAGGATCGTCAGCACGGTGTCCGCGAGGTCCGCCCGTACGGCATCCCGCAGGATCGAGAACGCGGTGAGGTTCCAGGCCGGACCGCCCGCGGCCGCCATCAGCTGATCGACCGCGGCCGCGATCGCATCGTCGAGCAGCTCGCCGACGTTGCGGTGCGGTCCGGCCATCAGTGTCATCTTCTGCTGGTTGCTCAGGTGGCGCTGTACGACGTCGATCACCGACGGCATCGTCAACAGCAGCAGACGACGCGTACCGGCCCACATCGCGGCGGCCTGGTCGCGCTCGGTCTCCTGCAGGCGGATCGCGACACTCTTGCGTTCGTCGACGAGCGCCGGGTAGCCCGCGACGGTCAGCCCGTTGCGATGCTCGGAGAAGCTGCGCGGAAGGTCGCCGAACGTCCAGTCGGTGAGGCCGGACTTCTCCAGTCCGCTGACCGCCGTCGAGGCGACCTGGGAGATCGCGGCCGTCGTCTTCGGCTTCAGCTTCTCCTTCAGCTTCGCGAGGTCCTTGCCTTCGGCCACGGTCTTGCGCTTGTCGTCCTCGACCCGGAACGTCATCCGCAGATGCTCCGGCACCCGGCTCCAGTCCCAGTCGCCCGGTTCGATGACCACGCCACGGAGCTCCCGCAGTTCGCGTGCCATCGCGTCGGTGAGCGGGCCCGATGCCGGATCCAGCTGGGGGAGGATCTGCCGTGCGTGGTCGGGCGCCGGCACGATGTTGCGCCGGATGTGCTTCGGCAGCGACTTGATCAGCGTGGTGACCAGCTCCTCGCGGAACCCGGGCACGGTCCACTCGAAGCCGTCGGCGCTGACCTGGTTCAGGACCAGCAGCGGGATGTGCACGGTGACGCCGTCGGCGTCGGTGCCCGGCTCGAACGCGTACCTGAGGTCGAAGGTCATCCCGTTCTGCGTCCAGCGCAGCGGGAACTCGTCCTCCTTCACCTCGGCGCCTTCGCGGACCACCAGCGAACGCTCGAAGTCGAGCAGGTCGTGGTCGCGCTGCCGCGCCGTCTTCCACCAGGTGTCGAAGTGCCGCCCGGTGACGACCTCGGCGCCGATCCGCTCGTCGTAGAACGCGAACAGCGTCTCGTCGTCGACCAGCAGGTCGCGCCGCCGGGTCCGCTCCTCGAGCTCCTCGACCTCCTCGATCAGCTTGCGGTTCTCGTGGAAGAACTTGTGGTGGGTGTCCCAGTCGCCCTCGACCAGCGCGTGCCGGATGAACAGTTCGCGGGACACCTCGGGGTCGACCTTGCCGTAGTTCACCTTGCGCCGGGCAACGATCGGTACGCCGTACAGCGTGACCTTCTCGTAGGCCATCACGGCGCCGGCCTTGCGCTCCCAGTGCGGCTCGGAGTACGAGCGCTTGATCAGGTGCGGCGCGAGGTCCTCGGCCCACTCGGGCTCGATCTTCGCGTTCACCCGCGCCCACAGCTTCGACGTCTCGACCAGTTCGGCGGCCATCACGAACTGCGGCGGCTTCTTGAACAGTCCCGAGCCGGGGAAGATCGCGAACTTCGTGCCGCGCGCGCCGAGGTACTGGTGCTGGTTCGCGGGATCCTTCATGCCGAGGTGGCTGAGCAGACCGGACATCAGCGACAGGTGCACGCTCTGCGGGTCGGCCGGCTCGCCGCTGTTGAGCTTGACACCGATCTGCGACGCGACCTGGCGGAGCTGCGCGTAGATGTCCTGCCACTCGCGGACGCGCAGATAGTTCAGGTACTCGCTGCGGCACATCCGGCGGAACTGGTTGCCCGACAGCTCCTTCTGCTGCTTCTTCAGGTAACCCCACAGGTTCAGGTACCCGAGGAAGTCGCTGTTCGGGTCTCGGAACCGGGCATGCGCCTGCTGGGCCTGCGCCTCCGCATCGGTCGGCCGCTCGCGGGGATCCTGGATGGACAGCGCCGCCGCGATCACCATCACCTCGCGGACGCAGGCGTGCTTGTCGGCCTCGACGATCATCCGGGCCAGCCGCGGGTCGAGCGGGATCTGTGCGAGCTGGCGACCGATGGGCGTCAGCCGGCCGCCCTTCGGGTTGTCGATCGCGCCGAGCTCGGTGAGCAGCTGCAGGCCGTCGGTGATGCTGCGCTTGTCCGGCTCGTCGATGAACGGGAACGCGGCGATGTCGCCGAGCCCGATCGCCGTCATCTGCAGAATGACCGACGCCAGGTTCGTGCGCAGGATCTCCGGGTCGGTGAACTCGGGCCGGTTGGTGAAGTCCTCTTCGGAGTACAGCCGGATGCAGATGCCGTCGCTGGTCCGGCCGCTGCGGCCCTTGCGCTGGTTCGCGCTGGCCTGGGACACCGGCTCGATCGGGAGGTGCTGGACCTTCGTGCGGTGGCTGTAGCGCGAGATCCGCGCCGTACCGGGATCGATCACGTACTTGATGCCGGGGACGGTCAGCGAGGTCTCGGCGACGTTCGTGGCGAGGACGATCCGGCGGTTGGCGTGCGGCTGGAAGACGCGGTGCTGCTCGGCGTTGGACAGCCGCGCATAGAGCGGCAGGATCTCGGTCGTACGGCGTTCGCCGCGGAACTTGTCGTTCAGCGCGTCGGCGGTGTCGCGGATCTCCCGCTCGCCGGACAGGAAGACGAGTACGTCGCCGTCCGCCTCGTACTCGAGCTCGTCGACGGCGTCCAGGATCGCCTGGGTCTGGTCGCGGTCGATCGTGCTCGGGTCGTCGGGATCGTTCACCGGGCGGTACCGCACCTCGACCGGGTAGGTGCGGCCGGACACCTCGACGATCGGCGCGGGCTTGCCCTGCGCGTCCGCGAAGTGCGAGGCGAACCGCTCCGGGTCGATGGTCGCGGAGGTGATGATCACCTTGAGGTCCGGGCGGCGCGGGAGCAGGCGTTTGAGGTAGCCGAGGATGAAGTCGATGTTCAGGCTGCGCTCGTGCGCCTCGTCGATGATCAGCGTGTCGTACCGGGTCAGGTCGCGGTCGCGCTGCAGTTCGTTGAGCAGGATGCCGTCGGTCATCAGTTTGACCAGCGAGCGTTCGCTGACCTTGTCGGTGAACCGTACGGCGAACCCGATCGTCTCGCCCAGCTCGGTGCCGAGCTCCTCCGCGATCCGCTCCGCGACGGTGCGCGCGGCGAGCCGGCGGGGCTGGGTGTGGCCGATCATGCCCTGCACCCCGCGGCCGAGCTCGAGGCAGATCTTCGGGATCTGGGTGGTCTTGCCGGATCCCGTCTCGCCCGCGACGACCACGACCTGGTGGTCCCGGATCGCGGTCGCGATCTCGTCCTTGAGCTGACTGACCGGCAGCTCTTCCGGATACGTGATCTCCGGCACGGCTTCCCGGCGTACCTCGACCCGTCGCTCGGCCTGCTCGACCGCACCGACCACGGCGCGCAGCTCGTTGGCCCGCTTCTTGGCGTCCTGCGTCCGCCGGACCCGCTCGAGCCGCCGCCCGAGCATCTCCCGGTCGTACGCCGTCAATCCGTCGAGCCGCCCCGCAATCTCGCTCAGGCTGGAGCCGTCGACGCCTTCGGTCGCCGCACTACCGCCTTGGGAAGCACCGGGTGCGGTGCCGGCAGGGCCTCCACGGCCACGGCCGCTGCGGCCGCGGCGGCCCTGCCGGCGGGACGCCGGGGCCGGGGTGGAGGGGGAGGGAGAGGTGGACTCGGTCCGGGCATCAGGCATAACCCGACCAGTTTAGGCGGCCACCCCGAACGCCTCACCCGGATTACCGGATCCCCAGGCCATCACAATCCGCCCGGTGTCCGGGACCCACGCGGGAGCCGCGCTGCCGGAGCGATTGTGATGGCCTGGCGATCCGCTAGTCGTGCGGTGACGGGACCTTGACGGCGAGGACGGGAACGGGGGACTCGAGGAGCACGCGTTGCGCGGTGCTGCCGAGGATGAGCTTGCCGACGGGGCTGCGGCGGCGGAGACCGAGGACGATCAGCTCGACGTCGTCGGCCGCGGCCGCCTTCAGGAGCGCGCCGGCCACGTCGCCCTCGGACAGCGCCTGCTGGACCGTCACCTCGACGCCCTGCTCGCGCAGCCTCGCCTCGGCGGCCGCCAACTCGTCGGCATTGGCGTAGCGGGCGTCGATGTAGGAGTCCCCGCGACTCGTGTTCAGCAGCAGGATCGAGGCCCCGCGCAGCTTGGCCTCGGCCGCTGCCGCGGTCAGCGCCGCCTCACCCTCGGGCGTTGGTACGTATCCGACGAGTATCTTCACACCCCCACTCTCCCATCAATCACCCGCTCGGAAGGACAAGCCGCTCGCATAGGGTCGTGACATGCCCGAACTCCAAGTGGTTCTCCCGGACGAGTCCGCCGCGATGCCGCCCGAGCGTCTGGTCGAGCTGGCGATCGCCGCCGAGCAGCTCGGCTACGGTACGGCGTGGTTGCCCGACCACCTGCTCCCACCGGGCGAGTTCGGTTCGGAGTACGGCGGTGTCTACGAGCCGCTGGTGACGATCGGCTACCTCGCGGCGCGCACCACCCGGATCCGCTTCGGTACGTCGGTGCTCGTGCTGCCGCTGCGCAGCCCGTACGTCGTCGCGAAGCAGGCCGCGACGCTGCACCGGCTCTCCGGCGAACGGATCGTGCTCGGCGTCGGCGCGGGGTGGGTGGAGCCGGAGTTCGAGGCCGTCGGCGCGGCGTTCTCCGAGCGCGGGCGGCGTACGGACACCTCGCTCGGGATCATCCGCGACCTGTTCGAGGGGCGGGACCTGGGCGG
>DASXXB010000400.1:0-14389 GCA_036503355.1 Kribbella sp.
TTGTCGGCGCTGGTGGCCATGGCGGCGTAGGTCTTGAGGGCGCTGGAGACCTTGCGGTCGCGGTTCTTCGGGGCGTAGACGCCGTTCAGCGCCGCTTCCCGCCTGGCCAGCTCGTCGTCGGAGACCAGCAGCTCGATCGAGCGGTTCGGGATGTCGATCTTGATCCGGTCCCCGTCCTCGACCAGGGCGATCGTGCCGCCGGAGGCCGCCTCGGGCGAGGCGTGCCCGATCGAGAGTCCCGACGTACCGCCGGAGAAGCGGCCGTCGGTGATCAGCGCGCAGACCTTGCCGAGGCCGCGGCCCTTCAGGTACGAGGTCGGGTACAGCATCTCCTGCATCCCCGGGCCGCCCTTCGGGCCCTCGTACCGGATCACCACGACGTCGCCCGGCTGGATCTGCTTGGCCAGGATCTTCTCGACGGCCTGCTCCTGCGACTCGCACACCACCGCCGGACCCTCGAACGTCCAGATCGACTCGTCCACGCCGGCGGTCTTCACGACACAGCCGTCGACCGCCAGGTTGCCCTTCAGTACGGCGAGACCGCCGTCCTTGGAGTACGCGTGCTCACGGTCGCGGATGCAGCCGCCCGCCGCGTCGGTGTCCAGCGTCTCCCAGCGCTCCGACTGCGAGAACGCGGTCGCCGACCGCTTGCAGCCCGGCGCCGCGTGCCACAGCTCGACGGCCTCCGGCGACGGCGAGCCGCCGCGCACGTCCCAGGTCTTCAGCCAGTCGTCGATCGAGTCGCTGTGGACGGTGTGGACGTTCTCGTTCAGCAGGCCGGCGCGGTGCAGCTCGCCGAGGATGGCCGGGATGCCGCCGGCGCGGTGCACGTCCTCCATGTAGTACGTGCCGCCGGGGGCGACGTTCGGCGCGACCTTGGCCAGGCACGGGACCCGGCGCGACACCGCGTTGATGTCGTCCAGGTCGAAGTCGACCTCGGCCTCCTGCGCGGCGGCGAGCAGGTGCAGGATCGTGTTGGTCGATCCGCCCATCGCGATGTCCAGGGCCATCGCGTTCCCGAAGGCCTCCTTGGACGCGATGTTGCGCGGCAGCACGGTGGCGTCGTCGTTGTCGTAGTACCGCTTGGTGATCCGTACGACGGTCTCGCCGGCCTTCTCGTACAGCGCCTTGCGGGCGGTGTGCGTGGCCAGCACCGAGCCGTTGCCGGGCAGCGACAGGCCGATCGCCTCGGTCAGGCAGTTCATCGAGTTCGCGGTGAACATGCCCGAGCACGAACCACAGGTCGGGCAGGCGTTCTCCTCGATCCGCAGGATGTCGGCGTCGGAGACGTTCTCGTTCACGGCCTCGGACATCGCGTCGATCAGGTCGAGCTTGCGGACCGTGCCGTCGACGAGCGTCGCGCGACCGGCCTCCATCGGGCCGCCGGACACGAACACGGTCGGGATGTTCAGCCGGAGCGCGGCGTTCAGCATGCCGGGGGTGATCTTGTCGCAGTTCGAGATGCAGACCAGCGCGTCCGCGCAGTGCGCCTCGACCATGTACTCGACCGAGTCGGCGATCAGGTCGCGGGACGGCAGGCTGTAGAGCATTCCGCCGTGGCCCATCGCGATCCCGTCGTCGACGGCGATCGTGTTGAACTCGCGGGCGATCCCGCCGGCCGCGTGGATCGCCTCCGAGACGATCCGGCCGACCGGGGCGAGGTGGGTGTGGCCGGGGACGAACTCGGTGAAGCTGTTCGCCACCGCGATGATCGGCTTCCCGAAGTCCTCCCGGGCTACTCCCGAGGCCTGCATGAGCGCGCGGGCGCCCGCCATGTTGCGGCCGTGGGTGACAGTGCGGGACCTCAGAGCAGGCACGACGATCTCTCCTTGCTGCTAGTGCGTATCTCTCGATACTGCCACGCTCGTCCGGATGCCGGTACGCCGGTCCCGGATCCTGGAGGTGTTGATCGAGTACTGATTCTGTCCGAGCCCGGTTCTAGCCTTTTCCCATGGCCGGGATGGAGCACCGCACACGCCCTGTGTGCGCCGCCCTGCGCCCGTACGTCGCGGATCTGATCGGGTACGCGTACGGCGACGATCCCCCGGCGTTGCACCGCGGCCTCCCGTCGCGCTTCCTGACCCTGGTCGTCACTCTCGACGAGCCGCTCGGTGTCGCCTGGCCTGGCGGGCCGGTCGGGAAGTACGACGCGCTCGCCAGCGGGCTGCACTCCACCGCGGTGCACATCGGTCAGACGCCGAGCCGGGCCGGCGTACAGCTGTCCCTCACACCCGCGGCAGCCCGCGCGCTGCTCGGCGTGCCTCCGGGCGAGCTCGCCTCGATCGTGATCGGGCTGGACGAAGTGCTCGGCCGTCCGGCGCGCGAATTGACCGAGCAACTGCGCGAGGCGCAGAACTGGGACGATCGGTTCGATCTGCTCGAGACGGCGTTGCTGCGGCAGTTCGACGAGCGGCGCGTAGGGACGCCTCGTCCGGAAGTCGGCTGGGCATGGCAGCGGCTGAGCAGCTCGGGTGGAGCGATCGGAGTCCAGGAGCTGGCAGCCGAGGTCGGCTGGAGCCGGCGGCACCTGACCGAGCGGTTCACAGCGGAGTACGGACTACCCCCGAAAGTCGCGGCCCGGGTCCTGCGCTTCGAGCGCGCGACCAGCCTGCTGCGACGGCAGCCGGGCATCAGGCTGGCCGACGTGTCCACCGCCGTCGGGTACGCCGACCAGGCGCACCTGGCCCGCGAGTTCCGCGCGATCGCCGGCTGCACGCCCCGCCAGTGGATGAGCGAGGAGCTGCCCAACCTTCCCGGTAATCCACAGGTTGCGGCGATCGCGCCAGCATTGTCGGTGGGATCTCATTAAACTCGCCGGGGTGAGTGAGACGACCGGACTTCCCGATTCCGAAGCCCTGCAGGTCCTCCGGCGGGTGTTCGGGTACGAATCCTTCCGCGGGCAGCAGGCCGACATCATCGACACCGTGGTCGCGGGCAGTGACGCGCTGGTGCTGATGCCGACCGGTGGCGGGAAGTCGCTGTGCTACCAGATCCCCTCGCTGGTGCGCTCCGGTGTCGGTGTGGTCATCTCGCCATTGATCGCCCTGATGCAGGACCAGGTCGACGCGCTCACAGCTCTCGGCGTACGGGCGGGATTCCTGAACTCCACGCAGGACTACGAGCAGCGGCGCGAGGTGGAGCAGGCGTTCCTGGCCGGCGACCTCGACCTGTTGTACCTGGCGCCCGAGCGGTTGCGGGTCGAGGCGACCGTGCGGCTGCTCGACCAGGGCAAGATCGCGCTGTTCGCGATCGACGAGGCGCACTGTGTGTCGCAGTGGGGCCACGACTTCCGGCCCGACTACCTGATGCTCTCGGAGTTGCACGAGCGCTGGCCCGACGTACCGCGGATCGCGCTGACCGCGACCGCGACCGAGGCGACGCATCAGGAGATCGCGACCCGGCTGAAGCTGGACGAGGCCAAGCACTTCGTCGCGAGCTTCGACCGGCCGAACATCCAGTACCGGATCGTGCCGAAGGACAAGCCGCAACAGCAGCTGCTCGAGCTGCTGCGCACCGAGCACGACGGCGACGCGGGCATCGTGTACTGCCTGTCCCGCAACAGCGTCGAGAAGACCGCGGCGTTCCTGACCCAGAACGGCATCGAGGCCCTGCCGTACCACGCCGGCCTGGACAGCCGGACCCGCGCGGCGAACCAGGCGCGCTTCCTCCGCGAGGACGGCCTGGTCGTGGTTGCGACGATCGCGTTCGGGATGGGGATCGACAAGCCGGACGTCCGGTTCGTCGCGCATCTCGATCTGCCGAAGTCGGTCGAGGGCTACTACCAGGAGACCGGTCGCGCGGGGCGGGACGGGCTGCCGTCGACGGCCTGGCTGGCGTACGGGCTGCAGGACGTCGTACAGCAGCGCAAGATGATCGACACCTCCGAGGGCGACCTCGCGCACCGGCGGCGGCTGAGCTCGCACCTCGACGCGATGCTCGCGTTGTGCGAGACCGTGCAGTGCCGGCGATCACAACTCCTGGCGTACTTCGGTCAGCCCGCCGTCGACTGCGGGAACTGCGACACCTGCCTGACGCCGCCGGAGTCGTGGGACGGCACGATCGCGGCGCAGAAGCTGTTGTCGACGGTGTACCGGCTGCAGAACGAGCGCGGCCAGAAGTTCGGTGCCGGGCAGCTGATCGACATCCTGCTCGGCAAGGAGACCGAGAAGGTCAAGCAGTTCCGGCACGACCAGCTGACCGTCTTCGGGATCGGCACCGAGCTCAAGGACGCCGAGTGGCGGGGCGTGATCCGGCAGCTGCTCGCGCTGCGGCTGCTGGCCGTCGAGGGCGACTACGGCACGCTCGTGCTGACCGAGGAGAGCGCCGAGGTGCTCGGCCGTCGCCGCGAGGTGATGATGCGGCGCGAGCCCGAGCGGATCCGGACCAGGTCGTCCGGCGGTTCGAAGAAGGCGGTGGCCGACCTTCCGGCGGAGGCTGCGCCGGTGTTCGAGCGGTTGCGCGCGTGGCGGGCAGGCGTCGCGAAGGAGCAGGGCGTCCCGGCGTACGTGATCTTCCACGACGCGACCCTGCGTCAGATCGCCACCGACCTGCCCACGTCGCTGACGGAGCTCGGCCGGATCAGCGGCATCGGCGAGAACAAACTGACCAAGTACGGCGACGGCGTGCTGGAGACACTCGCGGCGCAGTGATGTCGAATCGGGGCGACTGTCTTCGACGCGTTGGCAAGGGGCGCGGGGCCACCGCACCCCATCGGAGACCGGAGAATGCTCATGTCTGCATCGGTGCTGTTGATGTCGATGTCCGCCGACGGCTACATCGCCGGCCCTGACGACCGGCCGGGCAATCCCGGCGGTGACGACTTCATGCGGTTGCACGAGTGGTACCTGCAACCCGACGGGTCGATCGGCCGGCCGGAGGGCGAGGCCGGCACGATCTGGGACGAGCTGAACGCCACCGGTGCAGTCGTCGTCGGCCGGCGTACCGGCGAGCAGGTCGACTACTACGGCGGCGACCATCACGGCGTACCGATCTTCGTCCTCAGCCACAACCCGCCGTCGGTGCCCTACGAGAACGTGCACTTCGTCGGTGACGTCGATAGTGCGATGGCGCAGGCGAAGGCAGCGGCCGGCGGCAAGGACGTGCTGGTGCACGGAGCGGTCACGGCACGGGCCGCGTTGGAGGCCGGCGTTCTCGACGAGCTGCAGCTCAGCCAGGTGCCGGTGCTGTTCGGTGGCGGGCTGCGGCTGTTCGACGTACTCCCGCGCCGGGTCGAACTCGAGGTCGTCCGGGTGATCGACACGCCGCTCGCGACCCACATCCGCTATCGCGTACGGCGTTGAGTCAGTCGAGGAGCGGGGCCAGAGCTGCGGTGAGCTCGGACATCGGCCCGTCGATGTTCCGTCCGCCGTCCGCGAGGATCAACGCGATCGAGACCCGCTTGGCGGGGATGACGACCAGCAGGCTGGTGTGGTCCGGCATGTCGCCGGCGTGGCCGTACGCGTCGCCGAGACCGAACTGCCGCGTGAACTGCATCGTCCCGAGGCCGTACTCGTCGTTGCCCGCGGTCATCTGGTTGACCAGAAACGCCGGAAGGACGCGACCGCCGTACAGCTGGTAGCCCCAGCGAGCGACCGTCGGGGCGTCGGCCGCCAGCCCACCGGGCGCGGCCGCCAGGCTGGCGAACGCGCGACACGGCAGGTACCCGTCCGGTGCACCACAGGCCTGGTCGTCGTCGACGGCCGCGGGCGGCTGCGGCTTCTCCGCGTCCTGGAATGCGGCATGCTGCAGACCGGCCGGGACGGCCAGATCGTGGCGGAGCACTGCGGCGAGCGGCTTGCCCGTGATCTTCTCGATCAGCATCCCGAGCAGAACGTAGCTGGGATTGCTGTAGCTGAAGCGGCCCGGCGGGCCGACCTTCGCCGTGGAGAAGTCCAGCGACTGCGCCAGCGTCCAGTGCTTGCCGGGCGCCGCGGCGGCAGCCTTGTCCAGCCGCGCGTAATCTTCGGGCAGATAGTCAGGTACGCCGGACGTCATCGACAGGTGCTGCCGAACGGTGGCGTTGTTGGCGGTCAGCTTGTGGCGGATGTAGTACGAGAGCGGCCGGTAGAGGTTGAGCTTCCCGTCGTTCGCGAGCAGCACCACCTCCGCCGCGACGAACGTCTTCGTGATGCTGGCGACGGGCATGCTCGTGTCGGCACGCAACGGCGTACCGCGGGCATCCGTTCCGGCCGCGCCGGACCACGTCCAGTGATCGGTGAGTACGGCCGCAGTGACGCCGCGCGACCCGGACGGGCTGTCCGGGAACGCGACGATCTTCGCCAGTACGTCCTGCAGCGTCTCGGCCCGGGCCGGGTCGAGGCGCTGCGTGCCGGGGTCCGGGAACGCCACCGGCGCGAACGTGTCCGGCGCTGGTACCGGTTCCTCTCCCCCACCAGAGCACCCCACCAGCGCGATCAGCAGCAGGGCGGACGCGCTCCACCTCATCCTCCGATGATGGCACCTGTCACGGCGTCCACGTCACGGTTGAGGCCAGATCGGCGAACTCGTTGAGCAGCCGCGAGCGGCGGGTCGCGATCCAGGCCAGGCAGACAGCGTTCGGAGCGAGGTTGTCGACCGGAACGGTCACCACGTCGTGACGCTGGTAGAACGTCGCGACGGTCTGCGGCACGATCGAGATGCCGTGGCCGGCGGCGACGTGTTCGAGTTTCTCCTCGACGCTGCGCATCGCCGGCACCGGTTTCGCCGTCCGGGTGCGGAGTTCGACGGCGATGTCGCGCCATTCCGGTACGGCGTCCGGGTCCTGCAGCAGGTGCTCGTCGGCGAGGTCGGTGATGTCGACGACCGGTTTGCCGGCCAGGCGATGATCGGCGGGCAGCATCGCGACGCGGGGCTCGTCGAACAGCGGCCGGACGGTGAGGCCGGACTGGTCGATCGGCAGCCGGACGACGCTGACGTCGACCCGGCCGTCGTGCAGTACGTCGACCTGGTCGTCCCAGGTGGTCCGGATCAGCTCGATCTCCAGCTCGGGGTGCATGGCACCGAACGCGCGGACCGCCTCGGTCACGGTCAGTCCCGGCATGAACCCGATCGTGAACGTCTTCGCTCCGCGGGCCGTCCGCGCCACCCGGCGCCGGGTCGCCTCCGCCGACGCCAGCAGCGGGCGGGCGTCGTCGAGCAACTGGCGGCCCGCCGCGGTCAGCTCGGTCGCTCGTTTGGTGCGGACGAACAGTTGCGCCCGGAGCTCGTCCTCGAATGCGCGGATCTGCCGGGACAGCACCGGTTGTGCGATGTGCAGGCGCTCGGCCGCGCGGCCGAAGTGCAGTTCCTCGGCGACGGCGACGAAGTACCGGAGTTTGCGCAGATCGAGATCCATAATACCTTCAGGGTATTACAGCGGCAGGAACAGGTCTTGGACGCGCCGGGCCGGACGGCCGCATCGTGGAAGGCGAGATCCCTACCACGAAAGGCAGTTCCGTGACTCTGCAGGATCAGCGCGTCGTCATCCTCGGCGGTACGTCGGGTATCGGCCTGGCCACCGCCCGGCTCGCCGCCGACCAGGGCGCGAGCGTGATCGTTGCCTCCAGCAACTCGTCGTCGGTGCAGCGGGCGCTGGCGGCACTACCCCCCTCGGCGGCCGGGCAGGCCGTCGACCTGACCGACTCTGCCGCGGTCGCGGCGTTCTTCGCCGGGCTCGACCCGTTCGACCATCTGGTCTACACCGCCGGCGAGGCGCTGACGTTGCTGGAGGTCGGCACCATGGACCTCGCCCAGGCGCGAGCGGCGTTCGAGGTGCGGTACTTCGGAGCGCTCGGCGCGGTGAGCGCCGCTGCACCACGGCTGCGCCCGGGCGGTTCGGTCGTACTGACGACCGGCGCCGCCGGCGACCGCCCCGGGCCGGGCTGGTCGGTCGCCGCCAGCATCTGCGGCGCGACGGACTCCCTCGTCCGCGCGCTCGCCGTCGAGCTCGCCCCGCTGCGCGTCAACGCGGTCAAACCCGGCATCGTCCGTACGCCGCTGTGGCGGGACGCGCTCGACTACGACGAGACCGCCGGCCAACTCCCGGTCCGGCGGGTCGGCGAACCGGAGGACATCGCCGCCGCCTACGCGTACCTGCTGAACCAGCCGTACGCGACCGGCTCGATCGTCACCGTCGACGGCGGGTACGTCCTGGTCTAGGTCTAGGTCTAGGTCTGGCTCAGGCCTGGGAGACGTAGAGGCGGTTGCCGTCCTGGTCGCGGAGGCTGAACATCGGCGGGACGCCCGGCCACTCGAGCAGTTCGTCGGTGTCGACGCCGATGTCGAGGAAATGCTGGTGCGCGGCCTTCGCGTCCGGGCTGGCCATCCGGATCCCGGTGTCGACGCCGGCCGGGTTGCCGTCACCGGCCGGCACCAGCGCGACAGTCGCCTCGCCGCCCGCCGGTCCGACCACCAGCCACCGGCCGCCGAACTGCGGCAGCGGCACGTCCATCACCAGATCGAATCCGAGTGTCTCGGTGTAGAACGTGAGCGCCCGGTCCTGGTCGCTCACCGGTACGCCGACGGTCAGGATCTCGCTGATGTGGTTCATCGTGGTTCTCCTTCGTGAAGAGGTTGCTTTCACTCGGAGGTAGAAGCCGCCGCGGGCTTTTCGACATGTCGCCCACAACAAAGCCCCGGACGCCTACGGTCAGGCGGCCGGGGCTTCGTCGCGGATGATTACTTGGCGACCACGCGCAGGGTGAGCTCGGCCTCGCCGTCACCGGTCGAGCGGGTCACGACACCGGCCGACTTCAGCGCGGCCAGGTCCTTGCTGTCGCCGACCCGGTCGGAGAACGCGCTCAGCGCACCGAAGTCGACGTACCCGATCATCACCGCGCCCTTGGCGTCCGGCAGCGCCTGCTTGAAGCTGTCGGTCGCGCCGAGGTTGCCGCCCTTCAGCACCTGCTGGGCGTACTCCTCGTCGGTCGCGGCGACCAGCGTGTCGTCGCTCTTCGCGGTCTTGACCGGGATCCGGCTGCCCTCCTCGCTGCGGTTCAGCAGCTGGACCAGCTTCTGCAGCACCGGCTCGGCCTTCGCCGGGTCGGTCTGCATCCGGAGCGCGACCTTCGGGCCGCCCTCGGTGTCCTTGTCGATCGCGGCCGCCACGTTCTTGCCGACCAGCGTCTTCAGGTCGTCCGGCAGCTTCAGCCCGGTCTGCTCGGCGATCTGGTCGATCGTCGACTGGAGGTTGTCGCCGCCGGCCTTCTGCACCTGCTTCCAGGCGGTGTCGATCATGGTGTCGCCACCGGAGATCGCGATCGCCCCGGCCGTGCTGTCCGGCAGCTTCGTCACCAGGTCACCGGCGTCGGCCGCGTTCACCTTGACGCTCGAGTCGCCGTGGCCGACGGCCTTCAGCTCGACGTACGACGGGTCGAACCGCAGCGCCATCGCCGCGGTCGCGTCACCGAGACCGGACAGCTGCGCCGAGTCGACCTTGCCGCTCATCGACGCGATCGCCTTCACGTCCGCCCAGCCGGACACGAAGCCCTGCTCGCCGAGCTTGTCCATGTCCGCCTTGAACTTGGCGTTCTTGGTGAGCGGGTTGTCCTTTGCGGTGGCGATCGCGGAATCAACCGTCGCCTGGTCGTCGCCGAGGATCATGTAGCCGTTGCTGAACGCGCGACCGGGCTTCTTGTCCTCTTTCGCGAGCAGCTTGTCCATACCCTTGTTCGCGGCGTCCTCGTCCTTCACCTGCACCGCGACCACCGGGACCGGCTCGTCCTTGCCCTCGGCCGGCGGCAGCGCGGCGAACCCGGCGCGGTCACCCAGCCAGGGCTTGACGTCCTTGTCGTAGTCGACGTCGGCGAGGTCGTCACCGGCGGACTTCTTGATCTGCTCGAAGAGCTTCTGCCGCAGGTCGTCCTGCTCGCCGCTCAGGCCGAGCTTCTCCTTCACCGACGGGAACTTCATCAGGAACCGGATCGCGTTGACCTTCTGGCCGGCCGACGGGTTCAGGTCCACCCGGGCGTACCCGACCGCCGTACCAGGCAGCACGTCGGACGGCTGCTTGCCGCCGCCACCGAGCTTGCCGTAGGCAAAGATTCCGCCGCCGGCCACGACCAGCACCATCGCGAGCGCCGCGACGATCGGGATCAGCTTGCCGCGCTTCTTCTTCGGCTCCGGCTGCCACTGCTCCTGCCCACCGAACCCGGGCCCCTGCGGCGGCTGGCCGCCGATGTGCATCTGCTCGTACGACGCCTGCCCCGGCTGCTGCCCGTACTGCGAGCCGCCCGACTGCTGCCCGTACTGCGGGCCGCCCTGCTGCTGTGCGTTGGGCATCGGGGCGCCGCCGTACTGAGGAGCACCATGCTGAGGAGCACCATGCTGAAGTGCGCCGTACTGGGGAGCGCCGTACTGCGGGCCGCCCTGCTGCTGCGGACCGGGACCATGCTGCGGTCCGCCGTACTGCGGGCTCTGCTGCGGGCCGCCGTACGCCTGGCCCTGCTGGGGGTGCTGCGGGTACCCGTGCTGGCCGGGGCCTTGGGGCGGGAAGTTCTGCCCCTGCTGACCGTTCTGCGGCTGACCGTTCTGTGGCCGCGGACCGCCGGCACCTGGGTACGTCGGGGGTTGGTTCTGGTCGGACATATGCTCCCTCGCTGGCTCCGGTGGCCTCACCGCCGGACCTGCAAAGGTTAGTGGACCGGCGGTCCAGGTTCCGACGCAGCAGGTTGCGGAGTGGTTGCAACCGGCTCGGCCCGCCACGTCGCGGCCGCGATGATCGCGCACGCCAGCGCAGCACCGACCAGCCAGGACGCGGCCGGGGTCCAGTTGTGCAGCTCCAGCGGCGCCGACACCAGATCACCTGGATGCGCCGCACGCAGCCGGGCGTCGAGCGGGTCGTGCCCGAGCAGCATGCCGACACCCCACGACACCCCGGAGCCGAGGCACGCGCCGAGCGTCACGATCGCCACCGACCACGGCCCGTGGTTGCGCAGCCACCAGAACAACGCGCCGCCGAGCACGACCGCGGCAACGAACCCGATCGCGGTGAACGTCCCGTCCGGCCCGAAGATCCGCGTCATCTGCTCCTCGCCCAGCGACCCACCGCGCTCGTCCACGGTGTACTTCGCCAACGGCGAGAACTGCTGCCACGCCCACCCGGCCACCACACCGGCCACCAGGAACACCACCACCGTCACCACCACAGCCTTCGCCACGGGCAACCGCGACTCCTCCCCCGCCGGCGCCCCCACAGGCTCAACCGACGACGGCACCCCAAAAGACTGAAAAGACTCCGGCTGACTCACGACGCCAGTGTGTCTCATGCCCGGTTGCCCGAACCCACCACCCCGGTCCGGCGAGTCACAGTGCATCACGGCTCGTCAATCGCGAGGAGGTTCGGCGCGCTCCAGGAGCACCTGCGGTACCCGGCCGACTATCTCGATGCGCGCGCTCAACTGCGGGGAGATGCGCCCGGCGACATCCAGTACGCGCTGGTGATCCGCTTCCAGGTCACGCCCATGGACCGGCTCATGGTGAGCGATCCGGTTCCGCAGACGCCGCAGTTCGTCCAGTTCCGCATGCAACCGCGTTCGGCGTACCGGCCCGTCGAACGCGAACCGGAGGCACGGCTGCCAGAGACGACGGTTGTAGTCGTCGGACAGGAGGGACCACCAAAATCCGAGCATCAACTCGGCAACGACCTTGCCATGCAGCTCAGGTTGACCACCGCGGGTCGCGTTGGTGCGAGCGATTGCGACCTTGGCCCGTGTCGGCGGAACCAGCGGCACTCGCGGGTCGGAATACCACGACGACTGTGCACCGAGCGCCGCCGACCACGCGGTCAGCTGGCGATCCATTGCGTTACGCAGGCCAACTTCTACGTAGTGCAGCTCCTCGTGAAACGCGGAGCTGACCCGTGCATTCCAGTCGTAGAGACGCAGTGCGCCCGTCAGGCTCCCGTCCGTCGCCGCCACATAAGGTCCGAGCCGGGCCTCGGACAGCAGGTTCTCGAGGGTCCAGGGGCGGGTGCGCGGCTGCATCGGTTCTCTGGTCCGGTTGTTCATCGGGCGCCGACCTGCGCGGACGTCCCGGCGAGCTGGTAACCTGGACATGCACGAGAGCCCCGGGAATCACGGCGTACCGGCTTCGGCCAGGGAAACCCCCCGGGGCCTTTGCATGTCTGGGGCCGATCAGCCTCGTCCGGCATGTCAGCTGGCCAGGCAGGAGGGGCCTAGGAGGGCTTTGAGGTCGGCCATCAGGGCTGAGGTGGGGGTGACGCGGAAGCGGTCGCCGATGCGCATGACGGTGGTTTTCTGGCGGGCCTGGAGGCGGAGCTGGACCTCGGTCATGCCAGGGTGCGACTGCAGGATGTCGCGCAGCGAGTCGACGACCGGCGGCGTACAGCGGTTGACGGCCATCGTGATCACCACCGGGCCGCTCGGACCCTCGGTGAGGTCCGGCACGACGACCTCGTCGCCGCTCAGCTCGAGCCGGTCCTCGCGACGGCGTACCCGGCCCTTCATCAAGATGATCGCGTCGTTGGTCAGCAGGTGCGCGTGCAGCTGGTACGCCGAGGAGAACATCATCACCTCGATCGAACCTTCGAGGTCCTCGATGGTGACGATCGCGTAGATGTCGCCGCGCTTGTTCACCTTGCGCTGGACCCCGGTGACCAGGCCGCCGATCGTCACCCGGCTGCCGTCCGGCCGGTCCTCGTCCGCGAGCAGCTGACCGATCGTGCAGTCGGAGCCGTTGGTGAGCACGTGCTCGACGCCGAACAGCGGATGGTCGGACACGTACAGCCCCAGCATGTCGCGCTCGTGCGCGAGCTTGGTCGCCTTGTCCCACTCCTCGATCTCGGGCACCGTGACGGTGAGCCGGCTGTTGCCCTCGCCCTCGTCCGCGTCGTCGTCGCCCATCGAGAACAGGTCGAACTGGCCGTGTGCTTCGTTCCGCTTGAGGTCGATGGCCTCGTCGACGGCCTGCTCGTGCACCGCGACGACCGCGCGCCGCGCGTGGCCCATCGAGTCGAACGAGCCGGCCTTGCCGAGGGACTCGATCACCCGCTTGTTGCAGACCGGCAGCGGGACCTTGTCGATGAAGTCGACGAAGTCGGTGAAGCGGCCCTTCTCCTCGCGGGCCGCGACGATCTCGGCGACCACGTTCACGCCGACGTTGCGGATCGCGGATAGGCCGAAGCGGATGTCGGTGCCGACCGGGGTGAAGTTCGAGTCGGACTCGTTGACGTCCGGCGGCAGCACCTTGATGCCCATCCGGCGGCACTCGTTCAGGTAGATGGCCATCTTGTCCTTGTCGTCCTTCACCGACGTCAGGACAGCGGCCATGTACTCCGCCGGGTAGTTGGCCTTCAGGTACGCCGTCCAGTACGACACCAGGCCGTACGCCGCGGAGTGCGCCTTGTTGAACGCGTAGTCGGAGAACGGCACCAGCACGTCCCAGAGCGCCTTGATCGACGCCTCGGAGAAGCCGTTCGCCTTCATGCCCTCGGAGAAGCCGACGTACTCCGCGTCGAGCACCTCGCGCTTCTTCTTGCCCATCGCCCGGCGGAGCAGATCCGCCTTGCCGAGCGTGTAGCCCGCGAGCTGCTGGGCGATCGCCATCACCTGCTCCTGATAGACGATCAGGCCGTACGTCGTCCCCAGGATCGGCTCGAGCGCCTCGGCGAGATCGGGATGCAGGTAGGTGACCTCCTGCTGCCCGTTCTTGCGGAGCGCGTAGTTGGTGTGGCTGTTCGCACCCATCGGGCCCGGCCGGTAGAGCGCGCCGACCGCGGAGATGTCCTCGAAGTTGTCCGGCCGCATCAGCCGCAGCAGCGCCCGCATCGGTCCGCCGTCGAACTGGAACACGCCGAGCGTGTCACCGCGGGCCAGCAGGTCGTACGTCGGTTTGTCGTCGAGCGTCTTGGCCAGCTCGTCCAGGTCCAGCGTGATGCCGCGGCTGGCCTCGACGTTCTTGACCGCGTCGTCCATGATCGTCAGGTTCCGCAGGCCGAGGAAGTCCATCTTGACCAGGCCGAGCGTCTCACAGCTCGGGTAGTCGAACTGGGTGATGACCTGGCCGTCCTGCTCGCGGCGCATGATCGGGATCAGGTCGATCAGCGGCGCGCTGGACATGATCACGCCGGCCGCGTGCACACCCCACTGGCGCTTCAGGTTCTCCAGGCCGCGGGCGGTGTCGACGATCTTGCGGACGTCCTGATCGGACTCGTACAGCGAGCGGAACTCGGCGGCCTCGGAGTACCGCTTGTGGGTGGAGTCGAAGATGCCGGACAGCGGGATGTCCTTGCCCATCACGGTCGGCGGCATCGCCTTGGTGATCCGGTCGCCCATCGCGAACGGGTAGTCCAGCACCCGGCCGGCGTCCTTGATCGCCTGCTTGGCCTTGATCGTGCCGTAGGTGACGATCATCGCGACCCGGTCGTCGCCGTACTTCTCGGTGACGTAGCGGA
>DASXXB010000401.1:0-2241 GCA_036503355.1 Kribbella sp.
TGACCCTGGTCTCCGCGACCCGGACCGTGCTCGCCAACGGGCTCGACCTGCTCGGCGTCTCCGCACCGGAGCGGATGTGAGGGCGCACGAGGCGGGCGCGCTGCACGCCGACATCGGCCACCGGGCACCGCCCTGGCTGCGGGCGCCGCGCGATCCCAACGACCTGGTCCCGCAGCTGTGGTCGCACACCGCGAAGAAGAACGGCGAGGGCGCCCTCGAGGTCGGCGGTGTCGATCTGCGCGACCTGGTCGCCGAGCACGGTAGCCCGGCGTACGTGCTCGACGAGGACGACTTCCGGATCCGGGCGCGCGCGTTCAAGCACGCCTTCAAGGACTTCGACGTCTACTACGCCGGCAAGGCCTTCCTCTGTACGACGGTTGTGCGCTGGGTGATGGAGGAGGGGCTCAATCTCGACGTCTGCAGCGGTGGCGAGCTCGCCGTCGCGCTGCGCGCCGGTGCGGACCCGAAGCGACTGGGGTTCCACGGCAACAACAAGTCCGAGTCCGAGCTGGCCCGCGCGCTGGACGCCGGTGTCGGCCGGATCATCGTCGACTCCCAGCACGAGATCACCCGGCTGATCGCGCTCGCCGGCGAGCGCGGCGTCGTCGCGCCGGTGATGATCCGGGTCACCGCCGGCGTCGAGGCGCACACCCACGAGTACATCGCGACCGCGCACGAGGACCAGAAGTTCGGCTTCTCGATCACCTCCGGTGCCGCCTTCGAAGCCGTTGCCCGGGTCAACGAATCGCCGGAGCTCGAGCTGCTCGGCCTGCACTCGCACATCGGCTCGCAGATCTTCGACTCGTCGGGGTTCGAGGTCGCCGCGAAGCGCGTGATCGCCTTGCACGCAAGGGTTTCCGAGGAGCTCGGCGTGGACATGCCGGATCTCGACCTGGGCGGTGGTTTCGGGATCGCGTACACCACTCAAGATGATCCTTCCGACCCGGCCCAATTGGCCACCGAGATGGGCAAGATCGTCGAGCACGAATGCCGGGCGTTCGATGTCGACGTACCGAAGGTCTCGATCGAGCCCGGCCGCGCGATCGTCGGCCCGGCGATGTGCACGGTCTACTCGGTCGGCACCGTCAAGGAGGTCGAGCTGGACGCCGGCGCCGCCCGGACGTACGTGTCGGTGGACGGCGGGATGAGCGACAACATCCGTGCCGCGCTGTACGACGCGGACTACTCCTGCACGCTCGCCAACCGGTACTCCGACGCCGCGCCGACGCTGGCGCGCGTGGTCGGCAAGCACTGCGAGGCCGGCGACATCGTCGTGAAGGACGAGTTCCTGCCCTCCGACGTACAGCCGGGCGACCTGGTCGCCGTCCCCGGCACCGGTGCGTACTGCCGGTCGATGGCGAGCAACTACAACCACGTGCCGCGGCCACCGGTGATCGCGGTCAAGGACGGCCGGACGCGTGTCGTCGTACGCCGTGAGACCGAAGACGACCTGCTCGGACTGGACATGGGGGCCGCCGAATGAACGACGACAAACCTCTCAAGGTAGGCCTGCTCGGTTGCGGAGTGGTCGGCACCGAGGTGGTGCGGATCCTGACCGAGCAGGCGGACCACTTGGCGGCCCGGGTCGGCGCCCGGCTGGAGATCGCGGGCATCGCGGTCCGGCGGGCCGGCCGGGAGCGCGACATCGCGGTCGACCCGGCGCTGGTCACCACCGACGCGCACGCGCTGGTGTCGCGCGGCGATCTGGACCTGGTGATCGAGGTGATCGGCGGTCTCGAGCCCGCCCGAGGCCTGATCCTGACCGCGCTCGAGCACGGTGCTTCGGTCGTCACCGCGAACAAGGCGCTGCTCGCCGAGGACGGGCCGACGCTGTTCGCCGCCGCGGAGAAGTACCAGCGGGACCTGTACTTCGAGGCCGCGGTCGCGGGCGCGATCCCGATCCTGCGGCCGCTGCGCGAGTCGCTGGCCGGCGACGACGTCCTGCGGGTGATGGGCATCGTCAACGGCACCACGAACTACATCCTCGACAAGATGGACAGCACCGGGGCCGGTTTCGACGAGGCGCTCGAGGAGGCCCAGGCGCTCGGGTACGCCGAGGCCGACCCGACCGCGGACATCGAGGGGTTCGACGCGGCGGCGAAGGCCGCGCTGCTGGCCAGCCTGGCGTTCCACACCCGGGTGTCGATCGCCGACGTGCACCGCGAGGGCATCACCGAGGTGACCGCGACCGACATCGCGTCGGCCCGGGAGATGGGCTGCGTGGTCAAGTCGCTGGCGATC
>DASXXB010000402.1:0-5530 GCA_036503355.1 Kribbella sp.
TTCGACGGCGCGCTGGTGGTGAAGACGCTGGGCCGGGAGGCGGCCGAGACCGAGCGCTTCCGCGGGCCGACGTACGCGCTCCGGGACGCGAACATCGCGGTGAACAAGGCCCGCGGCATGTTCGACCCGGTGATCGACGGCCTGCCGCGGCTCGGCGTCCTCGCGGTCCTGCTCGTCGGCGTCGGCCGGGTTCGGTCCGGCGGCGCGGACGCCGGTGACGTGGTCCAGGTGGCGTTCCTGTTCACGTTGATCGGGTTCCCGATCCGGGCGCTGGGCTGGGTGCTCGGCGAGCTCCCGCGGTCGGTCGTCGGCTGGGACCGCGTGCAGCGCGTGCTCACGGCCGAGGGCGGGATGGAGTACGGCGAGGCGCGGCTGACGTCCACGAAGGCGGCCCGGGTCCAGGTGGCCGGCGTGCGGTTCGGGTACCTGCCGGAGCGCGACGTACTCGCCGGTGTGGACTTCATGGTCGAGCCCGGCCGGACCGTCGCCGTCGTCGGGCCGACGGGGTCGGGGAAGTCGACGATGACCACCCTGCTCACCCGCCTCGTCGACCCGGAGCAGGGGGCCGTGAAGGTCGACGGGATCGACCTGCGGGACCTGGCGCGTGACGAGCTGGCCGGGTCGGTGGCGCTGGTCGCGCAGACCGCGTTCCTGTTCGACGACACGATCCGCGGCAACATCACACTCGGCGGCGAATACTCCGACGACGACGTCTGGGACGCGCTGCGGATTGCCCAGGGCGACGGCTTCGTGAAGGCGATGCCGGACGGGCTGGACACCAAGGTCGGCGAGCGCGGTACGACGCTGTCCGGCGGGCAGCGCCAGCGGATCGCGCTGGCCCGGGCATTGGTCCGGCGGCCGCGACTGCTGATCCTCGACGACGCGACCAGCGCGGTCGACCCGCAGGTCGAGGCGCGGATCCTCGCCGGGCTGCGGTCGGCCGTCCAGGAGGACGCCGGGGCGGCCACGACCGTGCTGGTGATCGCGTACCGGAAGGCCACGATCTCGCTCGCCGACGAGGTGCTGTTCCTGGACGAGGGCCGGATCCAGGCGCACGGAACGCACACCGAGTTGCAGGCGTCGACGCCCGCCTACCGGGATCTCGTCGACGCGTACGAGAAGGACGCCGAGCGCCGCCAGGAAGAGGCGGAGCTCGATGAGGAAGGGGTGTCCGCGTGAGTGCGGCCGAAGCGAGCCGGTTGGACCATGGCGACAACGCGGGTGGACTGCAGACCCTTCGTGAAGGGCTGCGGGTCTCGCCCGAGCTCGCGCGTGGCTGGTGGCTGACCGGGATCCTCGCGCTGACCATGACGGCCGGGCGCATCGTCGTACCGATCGCCGTCCAGCAGACCATCGACAAAGGGCTGTCCGGGCCTGGCGGTCCCGACATGTCGTACGTCGCATGGATGTGCCTGGTCTGCGCGCTGGGCGTGATCCTGACCGCGGGCGCGTCGTACCTGACGACCGTGCGGCTCGCGGTCAACTCCGAACACGGCCTGGCGACGATGCGGATCAAGGCGTTCCGGCACGTGCACGACCTGCCGGTGCTGACGCAGAGCACCGAGCGCCGCGGCGCACTGGTCAGCCGGGTCACGTCGGACGTGGACACGGTGTCGCAGTTCCTGCAGTTCGGCGGGTTCATCTTCCTGGTCAGCCTCGGGCAGATGCTGCTCGCGACGATCGTGATGTTCATCTACTCGTGGCAGCTCGCGCTGGTCGTGCTGGTGTGTTTCGTCCCGCTGTTCGCCAGTCTCAAGTACCTGCAGCGCGCGATGTCGGCGGCGTACGGCGTGGTTCGGGCGAAGGTCGGCGAGATGCTGTCCGCGATCTCGGAGCCGGTGGTCGGCGCCCAGGTGGTCCGCTCGTACGCGATCGAGCAGCGCACCCAGGACCGCATCGACGCCTCGATCGAGGACTACCGCAAGACCGCGACGAAGG
The DNA here is from genome assembly GCA_036503355.1 of Kribbella sp. Taxonomy (GTDB): domain Bacteria; phylum Actinomycetota; class Actinomycetes; order Propionibacteriales; family Kribbellaceae; genus Kribbella. The sequence goes on from DASXXB010000402.1 coordinate 1,939, forward strand.
CGCAGGCGATCACCGGGCTGACGTTCTCGATCGGCGGCCTCGCCGCCGGTCTCGCGAACGCCGGCGTCCTGACGGTCGGCGTACTGCTCGGTGTCGACGGGAAGGCCACGCTGGGCGAGCTGCTCGCGTTCATGTTCCTGGTCTCGCTGTTCTCGGACCCGGTGCAGATCGCGACCCAGGTGCTGACCGACGCGCAGAGCGCATTCGCCGGCTGGCGCCGGGTGCTTGGCGTGATCGCCACCCCGGCCGACGTCGCGGACCCGGGTTCCGCGGGGGTCAAGCAGGCCCGCGGGCCGATCACGGTCGAGTTCGCCGACGTCGATTTCGCTTATCCGGAAGGCGAACTGGTACTGCGGGACGTCGACGTACGGATCCAGCCGCACCGGCGGGTGGCCGTCGTCGGGGAGACCGGATCGGGCAAGACGACGTTCGCGAAGCTGCTCACACGGTTGATGGACCCGACGTCCGGAGCGGTTCGGTTGGACGGGGTGGACGCGCGGGAGATCTCGTTCGAGTCGCTGCGGGAGCGGGTCGTGATGGTGCCGCAGGACGGGTACCTGTTCGATGCGTCGCTGGCCGACAACGTACGGTTCGGGCGTCCGGAGGTGACGGACGCGGAGCTGCTCGCGGCGTTCGAGGCGCTCGGGCTGACCGAGTGGCTGGAGTCGTTGCCGGACGGGCTCGACTCGCCCGTCGGTCAGCGCGGTGAGTCGTTGTCCGCGGGGGAGCGGCAACTGGTCGCGCTCGTCCGCGCCAACATCGCGGACCCGGACCTGCTGGTGCTCGACGAGGCCACGTCAGCGGTCGACCCCGGCACCGAAGTGCGCGTGAATGCGGCGCTGGAACGGCTGATGGCGGGGCGTACGTCGGTCACGATCGCACACCGCCTGTCGACAGCCGAGGCCGCCGACGAGGTGCTGGTGTTCGACGAGGGCGAGATCGTAGAACGCGGCCCACACGCCGACCTGGTCACAGCCGGCGGCGTCTACACCCGCCTCCACGACAGCTGGATAGCCCAACGCACCGCAATCTAAGCCCCCAGCCCCCAACCCACCCGCAAACCGCCAGCCCCAGGAACCGAGGCGCGCGGCGAACCGAGGCGCGCGGGGAACCCGGGGTGCGCGGGGAACCGACGGGCGCGGGGAATCGAAGCGTGCGGGGAACCGGGACGCGCGGGGGACCGAGGGGTGCGGGGAATCGAGGGGTGCGGGGAATCGAGGCGTGCGGGAATCGAGGCGTGCGGGGAATCGAGACGCGCGGGGGGAACTGACAGGCGCGGGGAGCTGGGAGGCGCGCGCGGAACCGAGACGCGCCGACTGACAGGCTCGTGGAACCGGGACGCTCGGAGCGGAGAGGCGCGAAGCGAGACGCGCGGGGAACCGGGAGGCGCGCGCGGAGCCGAGAAGGCGCTGGGAACGGCCGGGCGCGGGAACTAGCGGTTCGGGGAGGCTGACAGGCTCGGGAAGCTGGGGGGCCCGCTCGCCGGCCGGGACCGTTGGTCCCGGCCGGCGTGACGTACTTCGGTCAGGGGGTCGGGGCGGCGCCGTTGCTCGGGCCCGGCTGCGGGACCAGCAGGAACTCGACACCACCCTTGTCGTCGACCGCCGCGTCCAGGATCTTGTCGTCGAGTGCGTTCGCGGCGTTCTGCTCGAGGAAGACCCGTGCACCGGCCTCCTCGACGACCTGGTCACCCGGTTGCGGTGATTCGGTCGTGGTTACCGCGAGCGCCGGATCCGCCGGGTTGTCCTGCGAGATCCGCACCCCGGCCCCCTCCGGCGCGCCCTCGACCCCGGTGATGCTCTTGATCACCAGCGTCGCGTTCTCAGTCAGGGTCAGCACAGCCCACTCCATCCGTCGGTTGTCACTAGCCCTCGCCCCGTGCCCCCTCAGCGATTTCACAAACCCGGCGCGTCCTTGGGCACCCACCAACCACGAATCCGGGGAAACAATGGTTGGTGCGTGCCCAAAGTCACGCGACCAGGGACGCTGCGAGCGGGTGAACACGCCATCTCGGCGGCTCGGTGGTGCGGGCGGCACCACGCGCGAACGCCGAGCGGAAGCGGTTGCCGAACCCGGAGCCGGGGGCGAGGACGTCCTCGAACCCGAAGTGCACGAGCTCGACACCCAGATCGCCGAGCCGGTGATCACGGTGATGAGCCCGGCGAATCCGGCGCCGGCGCTCCTCGGGGGTTCCCGCCTCGTACTTCGCCAGTCCGTCGGCCTCTCCGATCGTCCGGAACTGCGGCCACCAGAAATCGACCCGCTCCGGCATCCAGCCGAACCCGTCGAAGAACTGGACCTGCAGCACCGGCGCGGGCAGGCCCGCCATCCAGAACGCCGCCCGCGAGATCGACTCCAGCGCGGATTCGGAGCGTGCGTCGCCGAACTCGAGCGAGGAACGGGCCTGCACGATCCCGGGCCAGTGGTCGAGACCGCTTGCCACCGCAAGGAGCTCGGGCATCGACGTACCCGTCCGAAGCGCGTGGTCGACGGTGACGATCGCCTCCCGGAAGGGGAGTTCCCGCGCGAGATCGACCACGGTCCTCGCGGTGGTGGTCACCGGCAGGCGGCCGAATCGGGTCACGTCATCGGTTGGCAGGCCGGCTCGCCGTACGACGATGTCCGGCCGGCGCTGGTTGCGGGTGGCTGAGCGCGGGCGGGTCAACCAGGTGGCGTCGATCGGTCGCGCGGAAGAACGATCGCGATCGGTCCAGACGTTCAGTCCGGCAAGGCGTGCTGCGCTGAAGTGGCTCACGACCGAGCCCGGGTACGCCGCTTGCGCGCAGGCGATCAGTGCGACGTGCTCGTCGAGCCGTCCGTCGACGTAGTGGCCGTGATGGTGGCGCAGGTGTCCGCGTCGTACGAGGCGCCGAAGGTCCGTATCCCCGAGTCCCAGGTCACGCAGTGTCTGCCGCGGCAGGGGAGTTTGCACCGCTGTGCGCAGCATCTCCCGCACACCGCGCTCGAGCCGATCCATCGCTCCATCATCACGCCGTACGCCGTTCGCCGCTCCGGAGCCTGTGGATAACCGTCCTTGAGCACGGATCAACCACTGTGTGCCGGGATTCATGGTTGGTGCGTGCCCAAGGAAGTACCGGAGAAGTGAGGTGCGTGGGATGGCGGTGGTGGTGTGGGATTGGGGGATGGCTATTGCGTTGGGTGTGGCGGGGAGTGGCGAGTTGGGGTTGGTCGTGGGGGTGTTGCGGGAGTGGGCCCGGGAGGGGGTGCCGTTGCAGTTGCATCCTGGGGATCTTGGGTGGTTCTGGCGGTTCGGGGTGGAGCGGACGGCGGCGGCGACGCGGGTGTGGCGGCGGGACGGGGAGATCGTCGCGGTCGGGATGCTCGACGAGCCGGACTGGTTGCGGATGGCGATCGCGCCGGAGTTGCAGCGGGACGAGGAGCTCGCGCAGCGGATCGTCGACGACGTGTCCGCGCCCGCGAACGGCGTTCTGATCGAGGGCAAGGTGTACGTCGAGACGCCGATGGGCGCGCTCGTCCAGGACCTGCTGTTCAAGGACGGCTGGAACGCGGACGTCCCCTGGGTCCCGGTGTACCGCGATCTGACCGACCCGGTGCCGGATCCCGGCGCGCG
>DASXXB010000403.1:0-4169 GCA_036503355.1 Kribbella sp.
GTCCGGGGACCCGGACGACCTGCTCAGCCGTAAGCGCCAGTTCATGGATCCGGTCGTCGAGCGTCTCGCGCCCGCGTTCGGCGCCATCTGGTCGGTGACGGTTCGGACCGACGACGGCATTGCGACGTACAACCTGTGGGAGTCGGCCGACGGGGCGCGGGAGTTCACCCAGCACCCGGACGCGATCGCCGCGAATCACCAGTCGGGTCTCCCGAGGCCCACGACGTTCGAGCGATACGCCGCGCCAGAGGTCACAACGTACCGCAGCCAGACGTAGGACCGCCGAGGCTCACGTCGTCCCGCGGTCGGGCGTGGGGTTGCCGAGGGGGCTTGTCGTTCCGCGGCCAGGCGTAGGGCCGCCGACGGGTCACGACGTCCCGCGGTCAGGTGTCTGGCCGCCGAGAGGTCACGACCCCGTGGTCGGGCGTGGGGACGGCGAGGGGGCATGTCGTCTCGCGGTCGGGCGGGGGGTCGCCGAGGGGGGCACGTCGTCCTGCGGTCGGGCGGGGGGGGCGCCGAGGGGGTCACGTCGTCTCGCGGTCGGGCGTGGGGGGCGAGGGGTCACACGTCGTCCCGCGGTCCGGCGAGAGTGGCGGGGAGTGCAGTGCTGAGGGGTCGTTGATCTACGGGAGGGTGAGGATTCGGGGGCCGTCGGGGGTGATGGCTACGGTGTGTTCGGCGTGGGCGCCTCGGGTTCGGTCGGCGGAGCGGAGGGTCCAGCCGTCGTCGTCGATGAGATAGGTGGAGCCGGGGCCCGACCAGAACCACGGCTCGATCGCGAACACCTGGCCGGCTTGGAGTTTGAGCCCGCGGCCGGCGCGGCCGCCGTTCGGGATGTGCGGCTCCTGATGCATGCGGCGGCCGATGCCGTGACCGCCGAAGTCCAGGTTGGTGCCGACGCCGGCCCGCTCTCCGATCCGGCCGATCGCGGCGCCGATGTCCCCGATCCGGTTGCCCGCGACGGCGGCCGCGATCCCGGCGGCGAGTGCCTCCTCGGTCGTCGCGATCAGCTCCAGATCACCGTCGCGCGGCGTACCGACACAGAAGCTGATCGCCGAGTCCGCGCACCATCCGTCGATCGACGCGCCGCAGTCCACGTTCAGCAGGTCGCCGTCCTGCAGGCGCAGGTCGTTGGGCAATCCGTGCAGTACGGCGTCGTTCACCGACGTACAGATCACTCCGCTGAACGGCGACATCGCGAACCCCGGCTGATACCCGTCGAACAGCGACACCGCCCCGGCGGATCGCAGTACGTCCCGGGCGACCTCGTCGAGCTCAAGCAGCGATACGCCCGGCACGGCCTGCTTCTTCACGGTCTGCAGCGCAGTCGCAACGACCTGACCGGCCGCGCGCATCTGCTCGACCTCCGCCGGCGTCTTCAGCTCGACCATCGTTCCTCCGGGATAGTTATACCGCCCCTTCCTACCACAGACCCCGCGCCGGCTGGTGGGCCTGCCCGCCGAGGTGGAGGGTTGCCTGCTCGGATTTCGAGGGGGGCATCCCTGTACTTCGATGGGCAACCCCAACCAAGTGAGCTCGGTCTGCGTCAGTTAGGAGGAGGAGTGAGGGGGTGGGACGATGGTGGGACGGCGTGCGGTGCTCGGGGGAGTGCTTGCTGGTGTCGGGGCGTTGGCGACCGCCGGCTGTATGGCGGACACGTTCGCCGGTACGACGGGTGAGCAGCCGGCCAGGAAGTCGACTCCGGTCAGGGCAACTGACCGCATCACGGTGGTCGCGACCGGCGACGTACTGCTGCACGAGCGGTTGTGGACGAGCGCGAAACGCGACGGTACCGACGGGCGCTGGGACTTCGCGCCACTGATGAGCGGCGTGAAACCCCTTGTGCAGAAGGCGGATCTGGCGATCGCGCACTTGGAGACGCCACTTGCTCGTGCGGGCGGGCCGTACCACGGCTACCCGCTCTTCCAGGGTCCGCCGCAGATCGCCACTGCGCTCAAGCAGACTGGATACGACCTGTGCACCACCGCGAGCAATCACAGTTTCGACGGCGGCGCGGCCGGCGTCGACCGAACGCTCGACACGTTGGACAAGGCCGGCCTCGAGCATGCCGGTACTGCGCGTTCGCGGTCCGAGGCCGAGCAGATCACGATCGTCGACGCCGGGGGAGTGCAGGTCGCCTCGCTCAGCTTCACGTTCGGTTTCAACGGGCTGTCATACCCGAACGGCGAGACGTGGCGGGCCGGCAAGATCAGTACCAGGACGATCGCGCGGAAGGCGCAGGAGGCCCGCGACCGCGGCGCCGACCTGGTGATCGTCAGCTGCCATTGGGGTACGGAGTACTCGCACGAGCTCAACGACCAGCAGCGCGACGTCGGTCCGCAACTGCTTGCCAACAGCAACATCGACCTCGTGATCGGTCATCATGCGCACGTCGTCCAGCCGATGCAGGAGATCGACGGCAAATGGATCGCGTACGGGCACGGCAACCTGGTCGCCGCGCATCGTGAACCGAACAGCGCCAAGGCCGAAGGGCTCTTGACCCGTTTCACCTTCACTCGCGACGGTCACCGCTGGAAGACCGAGGCCGAGTACGCCGCGCTGCTGATGACCGACGACCTTCCGGTGCGCGTGCTCGACGTACGGCGTGAGCTCACCAAGGACACCGTCCGCCGCAAGCGTCTCGAGTTGGCGCAGCGCCGTACGACGGAGACCGTGACGGCACTGGGAGCGACGCCGAAAATGCTTTGAGCCGGTGGTGACGGAGCCTCTAGGGTCGAAGCATGATTACGTACTTCGTGATGGTCCGTCGTGCCCGCCTCCGGGCAGGCGCGGGGTGCCTGGGGATGGCATCCGCTCGATAGTCGTTGGGCCCAACGGGTCGTGGACGCGGCCGGGATCGAACCCGGCGAGCTCGTCCTCGACGTCGGGGCCGGACTCGGTGCGCTGACCGGGCCGCTGGTCCGCGCCGGTGCGCGCGTGGTCGCGGTCGAACTCCATCCCGGACGTGCCGATCGATTGCGCCGGCGGTTCGCGGATGCGCCGGTGACGGTGGTCCGGGCCGATGCCGGTGACCTCAGGTTGCCGTCGCGGCCGTTCCGGGTGGTGTCGAGCCCGCCGTACAACATCTCCACCTTGCTGCTGAAACGCCTGCTGGCACAGGGCTCTCGCCTGGTGTCGGCGGATCTGGTGCTGCAGCGGCAGGTGGCGAATCGGTGGGTTCGCGGCGAGGCACCCGGGGCTAACCGGTGGTTCCGTCAGTACCACCCGTCGATCGGGCTTCGCCTTCCCCGCAAGGCATTCACCCCACCGCCGCATGTCGATTCAGCAGTCCTACTCCTCCGCAAACGCTAAAGACACCCCGCCCCTCGCTCCGCTCGGGGCGGGGTGAGAAGGTGCGCCGGGCCACCAACACGGTGCGCGGGCAGGTATGCCCGCCCGACACGGTGCGGGGGAGGCGTGCCGGGCCGCCGACGCGGTGCGCGGGGAGGTGTGTCCGCGATCCCGACACGGTGCGGGGAGGTGTGTCCGCGACCCCGACACGGTGCGGGATGGTGGTGTGCCGCTCCCGACGCGGGGTGCGGGGGAGGTGGTGTTAGCCGTGCCAGGAGGTCCAGAGGGCGGCGTAGGGGCCTTGGCGGGACAAGAGGTCTTCGTGGCTGCCGAGCTCTGAGATGCGGCCGTCCTCGACCACCGCTACGCGGTCGGCGTCGTGGGCGGTGTAGAGGCGGTGGGCGATCGCGATGACCGTCCGGCCTTCCAGCACCGCCGCGAGCGAGCGCTCCATGTGCCGCGCCGCGCGCGGGTCGATCAGGGACGTCGCCTCGTCTAGCACCAGCGTGTGCGGGTCGGCCAGCACCAGCCGCGCCAGCGCCAGCTGCTGCGCCTGCGCCGGCGTCAACGACAGCTGCCCGGAACCGACCCGGGTGTCCAGCCCCTCGGGCAGCGCCTCGGCCCACTCCCGCGCGTCGACCGCACCAAGCGCATCGAGCAACTCGGCATCGGTCGCCGACGGACGTGCCATCGAGAGGTTGTCGCGCAACGTCCCGACGAAGACGTGGTGCTCCTGTGTCACCAGCGCAACCTGCTTGCGCAGCTCGTCCAGCGGCAGGTCCGTCATACCCACACCGCCAACCGTCACCGAACCGGTGCGCGGCGGATGGATGCCCGCGACCAGCCGGCCCAACGTCGACTTGCCGGCACCGGACGGC
>DASXXB010000404.1:0-25465 GCA_036503355.1 Kribbella sp.
CGTCAGGCCGGCGTCGCCGCGGTTGTCGACGGTACCGTCGGTTCGCAGAGTCTCGCCGTACCGTAGCGTCACCTCGGTGCCTGCCGGACCGGTCACCCGGAGCCGTGCCCAGCCGGCGGTCACCACTGGGTAGCGGAACACGTAGCTGCCGGACTTGGCGCAGGTGACCTCGGTCGCGCGCAGTGTGTCCACCACCCGAATCGGCTCCATCTGCTGCGGGCGGAGGTGGGACGTCGGCGCGGCCACCTCGGCGGCCGGGTGCCAGTTGGTTACATCGAAGCCCGGGCGGTCCCAACCCGGCTGAACCAGGCGTGCGTCGTAGCTCTCGCCCAGGTAGACCGAGTCGCGCGTTGTCGGGCCGCTGCACGTCAGCCAGTCGGTGTCGCTCACGACCAGGTCCCGGCTGCCGTCTGTGTAGCGGATCTCCAGTTTGAGGCGCAGTCGTGGACTTCCGAGCCAGGGCGCGGATCCCCAGTACTTCGTGTCGCCGGGTGGCAGTGCGTAGAACCCGCGGCCGAGGGTGACGCCGAGGACGTGGAGGTCCTGCGCCCGGACCGCGGAGGTCACGTCATGCGTTACGTACAACGCGGACCTGTCATAGCTCGTGACGCCCGGGGCGAGCACGCTGTCCGCAACGCGCAGGCCGTCGATCGTCAGCACGTGGTACCCCAGACCGCACACGTACACCCGGGCGCGGGCGACCTGCTTGGTGACGGCGAACTCTTTGCGCAGTTGCGGGCTGACGGAGCCGAAACCGTCCTCGGGTACGCCGATCCACCGAGCCCCCGCCCAGTCCGAGTCGTCGAACAAACCCGTCTCCCAGTACGCCGTCTCGCTCCACGACGACGCCGCACCGTCCAGATCCCAGCACCTGACCCGCCAGTGGTATCTCGTACCTGCGGCCGGCTCCGGACCGTCGTACCGAACGCCTGCCGACTGCGACGAGGCGATGACGCCGCTGTCCCAGACATCGGCGTGGTTGCGATTGAGGAGGTCTTCGGTGGACGCGACCTGGACCTGATACGCGCTCTGCGACTGTCCACGCCGTCCGGATTCGAGCAGCCAGGTCAGCCGTGGCCGACGTCCATCGATGCCCAACGGGTTGCCGGCGTACTCGGTGAGCAGCTCCGACACGGTCAGTCCCACCCACGGAGACTAGGTCATCGCGGAGGACGGTCCAACTGGGCTGTCCGGTTCCGGACGAGCAGCGCGGGCGGTGTTCCGGGAGTCGGAGTCAGGTCCGGCTTATGATGGCCCTCAGCGCTGGAGAAGAAGGTGAGAGAGGAACGACGTGGCCGGGCGAGTCGGAATTCGTGAGGTTGCTGCCCGCGCCATGGTGTCCGTCGGCACGGTCTCGCACGTACTCAACCGGCCCGAACTGGTCTCGAGCGCGACGCTGGAGCGCGTGCTCGCGACCATGGACGAGCTGGGCTTCGTGCGCAACGATCTCGCCCGGCAACTCAAGATGGGCGGCGGCACCACGCTCGGCATGATCGTGCTCAACGTGGCCAACCCGTTCTTCGCCGATCTGGCGCACGCCTGCGAGAGCGCCGCCGAGGCCCGCGGGCACACCATCATCCTCGGTAGCAGCGATCAGCTCGGCCGGCGCGAGGACCGCTACATCGAACTGTTCGAGGAGCAACGCGTCGGCGGCATGATCATCGCTCCCCTGGCGGGAGAGACCGCACGCATCCAGCGGGTCATCCGCCGCGGCATGCCCGTCGTACTGTTCGACATTCGTGCGGTCGACGGGGATTTCTGCTCGCTCGCGCTCGACGGCGACGCCGGCGGGTACCTCGCGGTCAAGCATCTGCTCGACACCGGCCGGCGGCGGCTGGTGTTCGTGGGCGGACCGCTGCATCAGGTCGAAGACAGGTGGAACGGCGCACTGCGCGCTGTCGCCGAGGTCGACGGCGCGAGCCTCACCCACCTCGACACCGGCGATCAGACGATCGCCGACGGCAGGTCGATCGGCGACGAACTGGCCGCCATGAAGCCCCGCTCGCGGCCGGACGGGGTCTTCGCGGCCAACGACCTGCTCGCCCTCGGCGTCATGCAGTCGCTGGTGATTGCCGACGGCATCGATGTTCCCCGGGACGTCGCGATCGTGGGGTACGACGACATCGACTACGCGGCCTCGGCCGCCGTGCCGCTGACGACCGTGCGGCAACCGAAGGAAGCGCTGGCAGCGGAGGCGGTCCGGCTGGTGCTGGACCACGTCGCGAACGGCGGCGGGCACGTTCACGAGCACTCCCTGCTGCCGCCCGAACTCATCGTCCGGGCGAGCACGGGCGCGCGGTCCGCCCGGCCGGTGCGACGCGGAGCGCGGACCCGGTAATTCGCTCTGCCCCGCCGGCAACGTCCGACCGGCTTCGGCATCCGCCCTTGACAAGGTTATCCAGGCACGCCCAGTATGGCCTGAAAGCTTTCAATCTGAAAGCTTTCAATCTCGGTGAATGTGCCCGGAAACCGGTCGGAGTGCACGCTCATCGATGGCCGGGTTCGCGCATTCATGCTGGATTCAGATCAACCGAAGGAAAGCCGACAATGACGTCACGCACAGCGCGTCACCGGGTGGTTGTTGCGGTCGCGGCAGCTGTCATGTTCACCGTGCTCGCGGCGTGCGGCGGAAACGCCGCCTCCGATTCCGGAGGAGCCGGGAAAGTGGACGGCAGTTCGATCGTCCTGACCACGATCACCGCCCTCGAGCCACAGTTCAAGAAGTACGCCGACGCGTACACGAAAGCGTTCCCCGATCGGAAGGTCGAGGTTCGCAGTACCACGGACAAGGCCGACGAGTACGCGCAGCAACTGGCGACCGCACGGCTGAGCGGCGAACTGCCGGACGTCTTCTTCAACGTGGACTTCCTGGCCGACACGCTGGCGACCGACAACGTCACGCTCGATCTGGCACCAGGGCTGAAAGCAGGCAAGCTCCACGGTCTGCAGGCGGACTCCTTCCTTCCGCAGTTCCTCGGCCAGTACCGCCCGCTCGCCAAGCCCGAGCAGATCACCGGACTTCCGGTGAGTGCCGACTCGGTGGGGCTGTTCTACAACAAGTCGCTGTTCGACCAGGTCGGGGTGAAGGAATACCCGAAGGCGGACTGGACCTGGGACGACATGCTGCGGGTGGCAGCGGAGATTCAGGCGAAGTCGGGCGGACGCATCACCGGCATCGGCGCGCCCCTCGGGGACGGCACCGCCCAGATCGTCTACGGACCCGTCATCAAGGCGTTCGGTGGATCCGTCTACGATCCGGCCACGCACAAGTCCGGCATCGGTCAGCCTGCCGCCCTGAAGGCGTGGAAGTTGCTGCTGAGCGCCTACGGGAAGGCGTCCGGTCCGTACAGCGCGACGGCGAACGACCCGAAGGCCAGCTTCGGTTCGGGGAATGTCGCCATGGCCATCGCCTCGCGTGCCACGATTCCGCAGACCAAGACCGCGCTGGGCAAGGCGAACTGGGACGTCCAGGTGCTGCCGACGATCGAAGGCCACTCGACGGCCGGCGGCGGATCGTACGGGCTGTCGATCGCGCAGACCAGCAAGAACCAGGATGCCGCTTGGGCCTTCCTGAGCTGGTTCTACGACACCAACGCGGGCATGAAGGTCGCCCAGGACGTCGGCGGCGTCATCCCGCCGACAGCCGACGGCATCGACCACGGCACCTGGAAGAACGGCACCCCGCCGCCGGCGAACATCGCGATCTTCGGCGCCTCGGCTCGCACCGCGGTGCTCCTCGCACAGCTTCCGGGCTCGTCGTCGACCACGATGCAGGCGGCCACCAAGAAGGCGACCCAGGAAGTGCTGCTGAAGGGCCGCTCGATCGCGGATGCCTTCGGCGAGGCGGAGGCGACCGTGAACGCCGCAATCGAGAAGCAGAGCAAATAACGGCGCACCGGAGCGGGAACAGTTCCCGCTCCGGTGTTCTCAATATCATCGGAGGTCCGGGTGTCGACCCCAATTCTTGACGTGTCACTGCCGGCGCCGGACGAGGAAAAGCGGCCGGGCCGGGCCGAAGATCCGGGGCGCCGGCGCGGCAAACGCATTGACGCGCTGACGGCCGCCGCTTTTCTGACGCCGGGCATGCTGGCATTCGCACTTTTCGTTGTTCTGCCGGCCGTCGGCGGCCTGGCTCTGACGTTCTTTCAATGGGACCTCTTCGGCACTCCGAAATGGGTTGGGCTCGCGAACGTGAGTCGCCTGTTCGGTGACGCCGACATGTGGCACGCACTCGGGGTCACCGCGCTGTTCGTACTGATGGGCGTCGTACCGACGATCCTGATCGGCTTCGTGCTGGCCGTGCTGATCAATACGAAAATGCCCGGCGTCGGTGTGATCCGGGTGTTCTACTTCGCGCCGATGATCGCCTCGGCCGCCGTCTCCTCGCTGATCTGGGTCAACCTGTACAACTCGAAGGGCCTCGTCAACCAGGCGCTGGCGTGGATCGGGGTCAACGGCCCGAACTGGCTGTCCGACCTGACCTGGGCCCGCCCCGCGCTGGTCGTGATGATGATCTGGAGCGGCCTTCCGCTCGTCATCATCTTGTACCTCGCCGGACTCCAGCGGGTACCCGAGGACATCTATGCCGCAGCGTCTCTCGACGGCGCCGGCAAGTGGCGCCAGGTCTGGTCGATGACGTGGCCGAACGTCTGGGGTACGACGCTGCTGATCGCAGTCCTGCAGGCAGTCGGCTTCGTCAGCGGGTCGTTCGAGGTTGCGCTGATCATGACCGACGGCGGTCCGCTCGGCACCACGCAGTCGCTCGCGCTCTATTCGTACAAGGTGGCCTTCGCCGAGCGGGACATCGGGTACGCAAGCGCACTCTCGCTGTTCCAGCTGGTTCTGATGATCTCGGTGGTACTGCTCGTGCGCGTGGTCGTGCGATTCCGAAGGGAGCACAGCTGATGCGTACTTCGCGTCTGCACGGTGTGGTTCGTTACGTGGCGATCGTGCTCGGCGGCCTGGTGATGGCCACGCCGCTGTTGTTCATGGTTACCAGCTCACTCAAGTCCGGTGCGGAGGTCAACGCCTTCCCACCGAAGCTCCTGCCCGACACGCCGATCTGGGAGAACTTCGCCGAGGCCTGGAGGTATCTGACGCCCCAGGTGATCGCGAACACCTTCATCTTCAGTCTGGGGATCATCGGTCTCCAACTGCTGCTTTCGCTGCCCGCGGCGTTCGCCCTGGCGAAGATTCCGTTCAAATGGTCGGCGGCCATCCTCGCGATCCTCGTGGTGCCGATGATGATCCCGGGCAACCTGACGCTGATCCCGCTCTTCGTGATCACGTTCCAGCTGGGCTGGCTGAACACCTATGCGGGACTCATCGTCCCGATGGCAGCCCAGTGTGCGTTCGCGATCCTGTTGTTCCGGCAGTTCTTCGCGAGCCTGCCGAGCGGTCTCATCGAGGCGGCGCGGATCGACGGTGCCGGCTGGGGCCGCGTCCTGACCTCGATCGCGCTGCCCCTCGCGAGGCCGGCGCTCGCCACGTTCTGCTCGATCAGCTTCCTGACCGCCTGGAACATGTACATCTGGCCGCAGGTCATCGCGCCGAACCCGGCCAACCGGGTCATCAACGTCGCACTGGCGCCACTGGCCGGTGGCGAGAACTCCACGATCTCCCCCTCCGTCGGCCTCGCCGGCGGCGTGATCGCCATGCTGCCGGTGCTCGTCGTGTTCATCGTCTTCCAGAAGTGGTACCTGAAGGGCATCACCGGAACCGGCCTCGAGTAGCCGGCTGCAATGCACTCCCCCATCGGGAGAAACGACGCAACCTCTCACGCCGGGGAATGTCCCCTCGGCGTGAGAGGTCTGAGTGGGGTCGTCGCTTGCTACAGGTCGCCGGCCGGCACGCGTACTGAGCGGCCTGTCTTGTAGCGACGTTTGAGCTTCTGTCCGTTGGCGGTGATGGTGACGCTGTCGCGGGTGACGAGAAGGTCGAGTTGCTGTCCGCGCCAGTGGAGGTGACGCACGCCCGCGTTGGTCAACGTGGACGGGAGATTCGGGGTGACGACCAAGGCATCCGGTTCGGCTTCGACACCGATGAAGGCGTACAGGAAGCTGGCCGGCGCCAGTCCGCTCTCCGGGAACGGGATATCGGTTCCGACCGAGCTCCCGCCCGGGCCTCCGACCGTGCTCTCGCCGCGGAACAGCGGAGAACCGCCACAGATGTGGTCGGGTTCGCTCCACCGGTCGAGGATCGTCGTCATCCGCGCCCAGGCATCGTCGGCGGAGCGATAGCGGGCGCGCGCCATGACGTCGAAGCCCGAGGTGTAGAGGATGGCGCCGCCGTCTTGTACCTCATCTCCCCAGGGTGTCGTGAGGTGCGACAGGAAGAACCAGTAGCTGTTGCGCCGTGTCGTCGACCTCGGAGCGAAAACCCACTTCGAGTAGATGTCGGCGGGACCCTCCACGTGGTCGCCGAGCGCCACGACGAACCTGGTCGCGGCATCAGGTGCGGGCACTCCGTCGGTGTACGCCTTCGCGCCCGCCACCGGCGTCGCCGAGGACCACCACGCGAGCGTCCCGGTGACCTGTGAAACCTCCAGGTAGTAGACGCCGGGTGGCTGCTTCGGCAGGTCGATGTGCGCGATCTGCCCGTCGGTCCAATCGCTGAACTGCTGTTCCGCGATCTTGACCGGAGCTGCGCCCGGCAGACCCCGGTAGAACGTCATCGTGAACGCCGCACCGCGCGCACCATAGGTCGGGAACCGCGCCGCAACGCTGGTGAACTCGGCGTCCGCCGTGAAGCTCTGCCCCAGCGAGTGGCCCGCCGCGATCTTCGGCGCCAGGCCACCGCTCTCGATCATCACGACCGCTTCCTGAAGCTCCGTACGGCCGTTGTCCAGCCAGTCGAAGATCCGCGCGGCCTGCGCTTCGGTCGGGAGGCCGAACGACGCGGCTTCGAGATTGACGTACGTCGACCCGTAGTCGTGAACGATGCCGTCGGCATCGATCGCCTGCACGTACCGGCCGGCGGCGTCGTTGAAGAACAGCTCGTTGTAGCGCGATCGGACCTGCAGGCGCAGCGCCCTCAACTCTTTCGCCCGTGTCTTGTTCCCGACATGGTCCTCGAGCTGAGCCATCGCCTCGAGCGCCCCGTAGAAATAGGCGTTCAGGTAGGCGTCCTGATGGCCGAACGACGTGACGTCCCAGTAGTTGGAGGCCAGCGCTCCGTCTCGTCCGCTGTGGTCGGGCGACGTGATCGTGACGATCCCACTCGATCCGCCGAGCGTGTCGAGATAGAAGTTCAGCGCGCGCCGTGCCCGCGGCAGCATCGTGGTGAGGAACTGGGTGTCCCCCGTCCACGAGTAGTACCGCCACGTGCCGAGCAGGTACATCGCGTTCGACGTGAAGTGCCTGGCGTCGAAGAGCGCCGGATCGGGGAAGGGCCAGTTCGGCGAATCCGTCCACGACCAGACGTACCCGTCGCTGTTCAGTTGGGTGTTCAGGAGCGAATCGGCCTGCGCCCGGGAGCCGGCCGTGCCGGTCCAGTCCAGGATGCGGCCGTTCCAGTCGGCCCAGTCCATGGCGTGCCCGGTGAATCGGAAGCTCAGCGCACGCTCCCAGTAGAAGGTCGACAACTGCGCCGCCCTCCGCTGATCGGAGGCCACGAAGACCGGAAAGACCTCCGGCAGTACGTCGGAATGCGGCTGGACCTGCACCGCCAGGGATCGCTCGACGGAGGCTTGCGCGGCCGCACTGCCCGAGTTCAGCGTGAGCGTCATCGAGGAACCGGTCATCGCGCCGTCGAGAACCGGTTCGCTGCCGGTGATCCTGAGGTCGTACGGGCCGCTGCCGCCCGCCGTGACCGCCGTCGATCCCGATACCGGGTTCGTCCAGGCGTCGCGCCGCTTCAGCTGCTCGGCGGGCATGTAGTCGCCGCTGTCCCCGTAGAAGCGGTTGAACAAGACGCCGTCCGCGGCCGAGACGGAATATCCGTCGCGCCGCCAGGAGGTGTTCAGGGTCAGTCCGGGGTCGGGCCGTTGCGCGCTGTTCCAGTGGATGTCGTACGTCATTGCCAGGTCCGGGCCGGTCAGCTGCAGGTCCCACGAGGCGATGCCGTCGACGTTGAAGCCGGTGACCTCGAGCGTCATCGTGCGACCGGCTTGCGGCTGACGATCGATGTACGCCGACCCACCGACGTCGACGGTGGTGCTGCCGAGCTGACTCCACCAGCCAGGGGTGCCCGCCCGGTACGAGATCTCCAGGTAGTACGCCCCGGCTGCCTGATCCGGTACGTCGAGATAGGCCCACCCGTTGTCCTGCAGCGGGTTCACCTCGCGGCTCGCGATCTCGGTCAGTCCGCTCGCGAGAGTGCCGGCGTACAGCGTCATGGTCACCGCCGAGTTCTGGCTGTTCCAGGTGGGGAACTGACCACCGACCCGGGTGAAGCGATACATCTTCGCGGTGAACGACTGGCCGAGCGTATGTCCCGAGCCGAGTGGCACCGGAGAGTTCTGCTGTCGCTGTTGAAGGTTCAGCGCCGAGGGCAGCTGGATGCCTGACAGGCTGAGCGCCGCGTCGCTCGCCGTCCAGGTGACGCCACTGTTGAAGCCGGCGTCGAAGAAGTCGGTCGCGCCGAGGAACACCGAGCCGAACGCGGTCGGCTCGTACCGGCCGGCACCTGCGGGATCGCAGGCGAATCGGGTCAGCTTTCCGTAGGCGCCGGACAGACTGACGAATCCGTTCTCCAACTGGTACGTCGCGCCCTCGGCCGCGTCGGCCTGCAGAGGACGACCCAGGCCGGTCGCAGCCAGGACCAGGCCGCCGCCCGCCCCCTGGAGAAATCTTCGCCGGCTGATTCGGAAGCGCGTGCTGCGTGTGGCCATGCGGGTTCTCCAGTCGCTCGGTCGAGGTGGCGCTCACAGCTCGAGGCACGCAGACAACGCCGGCGGAGCGAGCACCGCAACGGCCGCTGCCAGTTGACTTGAAAGCTTTCAGGTAGATTCACAGACAGAACCGAGAGCTGTCAACCATCTGCCGTTTCCGGCCACGTCCGCATCGACCGGGCCTACTCTTCGAACTGTTGCGCCACGCAACTACCGGGACTGTGCGTCAGTTCGTCCCCGGCGCGGCCATCTAGTTGCCTCAGGCACCTGTTAGGGGCTTGTCCGGATGCGGACACCTGGCATGCAAGGCCTTGCGCCCGGTGGATGTGGTCGTCACTCTGAGCACGCCTCACATGGCTCGAACTGGGGAAGGGACCATGATGCTCGCGACAAGACGACACCGATGGGGAACGGCTGCGGTGGTGGCGATATCGGCGCTACTGCTGAGCAGTCACACCGCGCAAGCCGCAGTACCTGTACCGCAACAGCCGGCCCAGGCAGTACGTCAGCTGGTCGCCGCATCCGGCGAAGGCATCACGTCCGTCGCCGTGGCGGACGACCTGATCACGGTCTCCGGTTCGGTCGGAGCCGCACGGGCAGGTTCCGACGTCGACGTGTTCGTCTCCGGTGCCCAGTCGTCGGCCACGACGGCGGACGCGCAGGCGTTCGGCAGCGCCGTCGCAGATGCGGCCGGCCAGTTCTCGGTGCAAGGTTCGCGGCTTCGCGCCGACGGAACCGACAATCTCTATGCCCAGTTCACGCTCTCCGTCGACGGCGCCGCGGTCGGCTCACCCCACTTCGCGGACGACCTGCGGTTCAAGGCGCCCAATACGTCGCCGTTCCCGCAGGTGCTGGACAAGAAGGGCCTGCAGGTTCAGATGTCCGACGACGCCGAGAGTCTGGGCGTGCAACACGCGGCCATCAACCTCGATCTCGCGAAGATCATGCTGAACAAGAAGACCAGCGCGCAGAACATCACGTTCTCCAGCGGCGGGACCGACTACTACTTCGACGCAGCCGCCGTTGCCGCGCTCGACACGCAGATCAAGGCGGTGTCCGACAACGGCACCCTGGTGAACCTGATCGTGCTGCTGTACCGGCACGACAACGACCCGAACAGCGCGGCCAATATCCTGATCCACCCCGATGCGTCCCACGAAGCCGGCGCCGGCCCGGTCTACGGATTCAACACGGTCACCGCCGAAGGCATCCGCTACACCACCGCAGCGATGGAGTTCATTGCCAGTCGCTGGTCACGCACGGACGAGAAGTTCGGGCGCGCCGTCGGGTTCATCGTCGGCAACGAGGTGGACGCGCAGTGGATCTGGTCGAACTCCGGTGAGAAGACGATCGATCAATTCCTGAACGACTACTCGCGGGCGCTGCGAGTGATGTCGCTCGCCTCCAGGAAGTACTACGACAAGGCGCGCACCTACATCTCGCTGACCCAGCACTGGTCCATCCCCGCCGGCGCGAACTCGACCCGCTTCTATCCTGCGAAGGACGTGATCGACACCTTGAACGCGGTGTCGAAGGCCGGTGGCGACTTCCCCTGGTTCATCGCGTACCACCCGTATCCGCAGGACCTGTTCAAACCCGACTTCTGGAACGACACCGAAGCCACCGACAGCGTCGGCACCAGGCTGATCACGTTCAAGAACGTGCAGGTGCTGCCGCGCTACCTGGCCTCGAACGACCTGCTGTACAAGGGCGAACCCCGCCGGATCATTCTGTCCGAGCAGGGCTGTCACACCCCGGGATCCGGACGCAACCTGAGCCTCGACGCGGAGAAGCTGCAGGCTGCCTGCTTCGCGTACGCCTACTACAAGATCCGCTTCCTGCCCTCGATCGACAGCTTCATCCTGCATCGCCATGTCGATCACCAACTGGAGGGCGGTCTGAATCTCGGGCTGTGGACGTCGGACTATGCGACGACCAACCCGAATGCCCCGCTACGCCAGAAGTACAGCTACAACGTCTTCAAGTACATCGACACGGCGCGGTCGCTGGAGGTCACCGACTTCGCGAAGAAGATCATCGGGATCGACGACTGGTCCGACGTGATCGAGGGCTTCGACCCGGCCGCGCTCGACCAGCGCCCGATCACCACGACGGCCGGAACCCGGCTCGACGCCGCCGAGGACGACCCTCACTCGCTCGGTTCGTTCGAGACCGGGGCCGACAGTTGGGTCGCCTCCGACAACGTCTCGGCGGCGACCCCGGCCGGCGGTGCCCTGCATGTCGTCGACGCACCCAACACGTTCGCCAAGCAATGGCGAGGCGTCGCCAGGACGTTCGCCGGCGACCACGCCCCCGCCGCACGCGGCTGGGTCAGTGCATCGGTGCGGATCCCGAGCGATACGAAGCTGGGTGCGGAGACGGTCGCGCGGATCACCGCCACTACCTCGTCCGGGCAGGTCGTCGAAGGGGATGCGCATGTTCCGGCCGATGGCGAGGTCCACGCGGTCGCGCTTCCGTTGCCTCGTGCGGTCGCGGACGACACGCTGGCCAAACTGAAGGTCCGGATCCGAGGGACCGGGACGTCCCAACCCGTGACGTCGTTCGACGTCGAGTCGGTCTCGCAGTCCGGGGACGTCGGGCGCTCCCGGTCGCCGAACGTCTTCGTCGCCGCGGCGACGGACAGCGCCGACGTGGTCGGCTCGAAGCTGACGGTCAGCATCACCAATCTGGATGTGGACGCACTTCTGGGTGCCGCGCGGATCCCGCAGGACTGCGGAAACTTCGACGTACGGCCGAACCCGGTGCCGATCCCGCCGACGCCGTTCGGCGGCGTCGCGAAACTGACCTTTCAGGTGGCTGCCGTGCGCGGCGACCCGTCGACGGTCTGCGTGGAACTCGGAGGCCACACCTTCACGGTTCCCGTCACCGTTCCGCCTCCCGCGGAGAACCTCGTGTACGACTTCGAGACCGATACCCAAGGCTGGGTCCCCGGCGCCGGCGTCGATTCCGTCGCTCGCGTGACGAGCTTCGCGAACGGTCCGGGCGTCCCGCGCGGCGGAGCCGGTGCGCTCGAAGCGACGGCACCACCCGCCCCGGCAACCGCGGACCGGACGATGTCGGTGACGCCGAGCAGCCCACTCGACCTGAGTACGGCGAAATCGGTGTACGTGTGGATGGACTCGTACGGCGGCGCTCCCGGTGCCACGGGATACCTGGCCACGTTCACGCTGACCGCCGCGGACGGTACGACGAGGACCGTGACGGACACCGAGTTCACTCCCGACAGGTGGAACAAGCTGTCGATCGACGTGAGCGGCTGGGCGTCGCGCTCCGCGGTGACCTCGATCCAGGTCACCTTCGCGGCCACCGGTACCGACTATCCGAACTGGACCACCAGGTTCCAGGTCGACGACCTCGGCTATCTCACCAGCTGACTCCTGAAAGGCATGAAGATGAGAACAGCTCCATCAGCATCCAGGCGCCGTGTGCTGGCGCTGGGCGCCGGCCTGGTGGCCTCCACGATGCTCGTCGCGGCGTGCGGCGGCTCGGCCGGTTCGGGCAAGCCGGGTGACAAGGTGACGATCACGCTCTCCGGGCCCAACCAGTGGAACAGCTCGGGGTCGAGCTTCGGCAAGCCCTGGGAGGAACTGGTCGCGGCCTTCGAGGCGAAGGAGCCGAACATCAAGGTGAAGACCGTCGTCCTCCCGCTGAACAGCTTCGCGCAGACCATCTCCACCCAGCTGGCGGCCGGCACCGCACCCGAGCTGGTGTTCAACCAGGCACCGCACAAGCCCGAGATGGTGGTGCCGCTGGACGACTACCTGAAGAAGCCGAACCCGTACGTCGAGGGCAACAAACAGTGGATCGACGTCTTCCGCAAGAAGTTCTACGGGTTCGGCAACGGCAACAGCCGCAACGCCGCCGGGAACATCGAGTTCGTGCCGTTCAACCTGGTCGGGATCGGCCTGTTCACGAACAACGACGCGTTCACCAAGGCCGGCGTACAACTGCCCTTCAAGGACTTCGAGGACCTGATCGCGGGCTGCGGGAAGCTCAAGTCGGCCGGCTACACGCCGCTGGCGATGGACGCGTCGGATCTCGGACCCGGCTGGACGATGGCGACCATCAGCGGGATGCTGCTCGACAAGTACGCCGGGAAGTACAACGTCTACGCACCGGACGGATCGGCAGGCAAGGCCCCGACGGTCACCGCGAAGGGGACGGCGCGCGCCGTGCTCTCCGGCGAGTTCAGCAGCCGGACTCCCGAGGTGACCGAGTCGCTGAACCTGCTCAAGAGGTTGTGGGACAGCTGCGTCGACAAGAACTGGTCGGGTGTCACCGGTGACAACGGAGCGGTCATCGGACTCAGGGACTTCGCGGCCGGCAAGGCGGCGATGGCGTGGGGTGTGAACTTCGGCGTGAGTGCGCTGGCCGACGTGCCGTTCAAGGTCGGCAGCATGCCGTTCCCGAAGATCACCACCGCCTCCTCGTCGCTGGCGACGGACGCGCCGGCGCGGTTCGGCGCGAGCCCCGGTGGGACGAGCTACATGATCCCCAATGCGACCAAGGGCGCCAACCTCGACGCCGCCGTCAAGTTCCTGCAGTTCGTCAGCGCACCGGACAAGATCCAGCCGTGGCTGGCCGCGACCGGCGGCATCCCGGCGGTCGAGTCCGCGAAGGGCGCGGACCAGACCAAGGCGTTCGCCGACGGAACCTGGGGCGAGGCGATTCCGTTCTCCGTGCCGGGTCCGCCGCCGGGGGTTACGCAGCTCAGTCTCTGGGACGGCTGGTTGCTGGGCTCGCGCTCGCTGGACAAGGAGCTCGACTACCTGCAGGACATGTGGACCAAGACCGAGAAACAGGCCGTCGCCGACAACAAGTGGCAAGCAGAGCCGTGGGCAAAGAAGTAGTGGCGTCGGTGCGGCGGCGCCGGCGGGTGCCGTGGGCGGCGTACCTTGCCCTGCTGCCGTTGTTCGCGGTGCTCGGTGTCTTCGCCTACTACCCGGCAGCGTCGGGGATCTGGCACTCCCTCTACGACTGGCACCCCGGCTTCGAGTCGTCTTGGGTTGGGCTCGACAACTACGTCGCGATGTGGCACGACGATCTGTGGTGGCGGTCGTTCCGCAACCTGGGGTACATCTTCGTCTTCCAGGTCACGATCGCGTGGGCCGTGCCGCTGCTGGCCGCCGAGTTGATCATCTCGCTGCGCAGTGAGCGGGCACAGTTCTTCTTCCGGACGATCCTGATCGCCCCGATGGCCTTTCCCGGCGTGGTCACGGTGCTGCTCTGGTCGGCGATGTACGACCCGAACAGTGGTGTGATCAACCGTTTCCTGCAGTCGATCGGGCTCGACCCGCTGGCGCACAACTGGACCGGCGACCCCCGGACCGCGTTGCTGGCGTTGTTGTTCATCGGGTTCCCGTTCGTGGCCGGGTTGCCGTTCCTGATCTTCCTCGCCGCGCTGCAGGGCATCCCGAAGGAGGTGTTCGAGGCCGCGTCGCTGGACGGTGCCAACAGGATGCGCCGATTCTTCAGTGTCGACCTTCCGCTGATGACGTCGCAGGTCAAGCTCCTGGTCTTCCTCGCGACGATCGGTGTCCTCCAGTACGGCTTCGCGGCGTACCTGCTGACCGGCGGTGGACCGGACAACGCCACCCAGGTGCCGGTACTGCGGATGCTCGGCGTCGCGTTCCAGGGCAGTCAATGGGGCTACGCGGCGACGCTGTCGACCACGTTGTTCCTGATGACCATCGTGCTGAGCGTCGTCGTGGTCGTCATCAAGCGAGGGGACAAGGCAGATGTCACGTCACTCTGAGCGCCGGCGCAGCGGGCAGCCTCTGGTGATCCTCGCTCTGAGCCTGATCGCCTTCGTCGGGCTGTTCCCGTTCCTGTTCATGCTGATGACGTCGTTGAAGACCAACCAGCAGTACTACGGCACCTTCTGGCGGCCGACCTGGCCGCTGCACCTGGAGAACTACAGCGCCGCCTGGCAACAGATCCAGCCGTACTTCGTCACCTCGCTGATCGTCGCGGCCGCCGCGATCGCCGGGACGCTCCTGCTCTGCACGGTCGCAGCCTTCGTCTTCGCGCGGTACGAGTTCTGGGGCCGCAAGGTGCTCTTCGCGATCGTTGCACTGCTCCTGATGGTTCCCGGGATCTCCAGCCTGATTCCGCTCTTCGTCCTGATGCGGGACCTGGGTATCCTCAACACCCGGCTGGTCCTGGTCCTCCCCCACGTCGTCGGCGGCGCGGTGCTCGGGACGCTACTGATGAAGACGTTCGTGGAGCAGATGCCGCAGGAACTGTTCGACGCGGCGCGCGTGGACGGCGCGTCGGTCCCCCGGATGTTCTGGTCGATCATGATGCCGTTGTCGTTGCCGGTGGTCGGGACGATCTCTCTCGTCACCGTCATCGGGGTGTGGAACGATTTCTTCTGGCCGCTGCTGACCATTGCGGACAACAACCTGCGCACCGTGTCGGCGGGCCTGCAGTTCTTCCAGACCCAGAACGCCACGGAGTACGGGCCACTGTTCGCCGGCTACGCCTTGGCCAGCATCCCGCTGCTCCTGCTCTTCCTGTTCCTGTCGAAGTACTTCCTCGCAGGGCTTCAAGGCGGCCTCCCCGGATCGGGACGCTAGCGCGTCAGAGGGCCGGGTAGGCCTCGAGTTCGTAGAGGGAGTAGCCGTACTGGGTGGCGCGGTGGACGCCCTGGAGGCGGAGGTAGCGGGCGGTGGTGTCGAGCCACAGGGTGTCGGTTCCGCCGTCGCCGTTGCTGACTTCGGTCGCGGTCGTCCAGTTGCTCGCGTCGTCGGAGACCTGGAGCTGGTACGCCGAGCCGTAGGCGGCCTCCCAGCGCAGGACGACCTTACCCAGGTGGGTCGGCGTACCGAGATCGAGCTGCAGCCAGGCGGCGTCGTCGTACCCGGAGGCCCAGCGGGTGGTCGCGTTCCCGTCGACGGCGAGGTCGGCGGTGAACGACGTACCCGGCTCGATGCTGGAGGCAACGACCGGACTGTGCAGGGCGAGGTTGGTGGTACCGGTGCGCGGACGGACCGCGACCCGCAGTACGGCGTCGAAGCTGGTCTGACCGGCGGTGAACTTCACCGGGATGTCCACGTCGGCCAGGGCTGCGTCGGCCGGCGGCGTCAGCGTCACCGGCACGGACTGGGTGAAGCCGCGCTTGACGACGACGGACGCGCTCGTCTCCGCCGTCCATCCTGCGGGTGGAGTGACGGCGAGCGTGCCGCTGACGTCGGTGCCGCGGTCGGCGGAGATGTCGACCGTGAACGTCGAGGGCTCGCCGCGGACCACGTCGGTCCGGTCCTCGCCGACGCTCAGCGTGGCGAGCGGAGTGTCCGTCCAGAGCGGCACGACCTCCGCCACAGCGGGCGTGCCGCTCGTCCACACCAGCCGTACGGCCTCGGCCTTCAGGTCCGGCACAGGGATTTCGGCGTACGCCGTCGACACCGAGCCGACGCGCTGCCACACTCCCCCGACCTGGACCTCCACGTCCGCGGACCCGACGCTGGTCTGGAGAACCGTGACACCGGCCAGCTCTCTCGGCGCCGACAATCCGATTGTCAATAGATCACCGGCGACAGGCGTGGTCGCCGGCACGTAGGCGGTGTCGAGATTGCCGTCCACCGCCTGCCGGAACGACGAGCCCGCGGCCGGGGCCGGCGTACCGCTCGCCGTCAGCGTGGTCGTCCGCCCGCCGATCGTCTCGACCGTGAACTCGCGGACGACCAGCCAGTAGTCGCTCGCGCTCAACGAGCGGTACCGGACGTAGCGCGCGGAGGTGCCCGCCGGGGCGGTGGCGCGGACCTCGGCCGTGGTCGCGCGGGTGAGCTCCGTCCAGCGCGTGCCGTCGGCCGAGTACTCCAGGACACCCGAGTGGATGTAGTCGTTCGGGCTGGACGATTTGCCCATCAGCAACGTGATCAATCCGATGGTCGACAGTTGACCGAGATCGACGCGGACCTCGGAGCCGGCACTCGGGGCGCCGTTGCTCCAGTAGAACGTGTTCGGGTCGCCGTCGACCATCCGCGCGGGCACGTTGTCCTGGTACGTGCCGAGGCTGGTCGTCGCCGTACGGCCCGGCTGGACGCCGAGCCAGCGGTCGTGCACCCGGCCGGCCTCCGCGATCAGCTCGTCGACGACCCCTTCACCGATCCGCGGGTACGTGCCGCTGTGCGGGAGCCGGCTGTCCCGGATCGCCTTCGCCTGGGTGACGAGCGCATTCATCCCCTGCCGCGCGGTCCAGGCTGCCGCACCGTCACCGGCGTCGAGCGCCGACAGGAGATCCAGCGCGCGGCCCATCGCCTGGCCCCACAGCTCGGTCGCCTCGAGCCAGGACTCCGCCTGGGCTCCGAAGGCCGGATCGACCACGCCGGCCCGGATCGTGGCCGGCGCGGCGGCGATCGCGTTCACCTTCGGGCGCAGTACGGCGATCGCCTGGGCCCGTTGGCCGGAGCGCCACAGCTGCCAGAACTGGTCGACCGCGGCACCGAACACCGGCGCACTGTCCGGATGCAGCGTGCCGTCGTACGTGTTGAGGTCGGCGAACACGTGCAGCGCGGCCGTCGTCGCAGGGTCGCCGCCGGCCCGCTCGGCGAGGGCACGGCGCCAGGAGGCTTCGGCGTCGTACTTCGCCGGGTTCCAGCTGAGCTCCGCGAACGAGTACAGCGCGATCTTGCTGACCGCGGCCTGGTTCATCGGGTTCGAGATGACGCCGGCGACGCTGTCGGCGATCGCCGGCTCGCGTCCGGTGTACGGCGCGAGCAGCAGACGGCCCGCCGCGTAGTCGTTGACCGGGTAGTTGTCCCAGATCAGGATGTCGTGGCCGAACACTGCCTTCGCCTGGGCGGCCTGCGCGGCCGTGATGGTGCGCGGCACCACGCCGATCCCGGTCCAGTGCACGACCACGTCGCTGTCGAGCTGCTCACGGAGCGCTTTCTTGTACGGCGTTTCGCTGACGTTGTAGTACTCCGTCGGCACCATCTGCAGCGGCGCGACGTCCGGCTTGGTCTCCACCCATTCGCGCTGCACCCGGTTCAGCAGGTCGCTCTGCGCACGACCGGCGGCGCCACCACCCGTCCCGTACTTCGCTTTGTCCGCGTCGCAGTGCCACGTGTTGTAGTCGATGTCGTCGAGCGGCACGTTGAACGACCGGGCGCCGACGTCGTACAGCGCCTCGAACTTCGCGATCAGCGCCTGGAAGTCGGCGTCGGAGGTGTAGCAGATGGAAAGCCCCGGCGAGAGCGCGAACGTGAAGTCGACCTTGTTCTGCCGGGCCCGGCCGACCAGCGCAGCGAGCTGCGCGAGCTTGTCGGCCGGGTACGGGTCGCGCCACTGCTCGCGGTGGTACGGGTCGTCCTTCGGCGCGTACTCGTAGGTGTTCATCCGGTGCTCGCCGAGGTAGCTGAGCTCGTCCAGGCGATCGGCCTGCGACCACGGCGTGCCGTAGAAGCCTTCGATCGCGCCGCGATAGCGCATCGTCGGCCAGTCACGGATCGCGACACCCGGGAGCCAGTCCTGGCCGGGCCGCGCCTGGATCAGCTGCGAAAACGACTGCGCTGCGTAGTAGATGCCGTCGGAATCGACGCCGTCCAGCACCACCTGCCCGCGGTCGTCGCTGTCGCGGCCGGCAGCCAGGACATACCCCTCGCCGGCGAGGCCGGTGCTGTCCTTGACGTGCAGTGCGTTGAGCACGGCGGCATCGCGGCCGAGCCAGATCGTGACCGGCGTACCGGGGTCGGCGCCGTTCGTGGTCCTGATGGTCCGCACGCCGGCCCGGTCGAGCGCCTGCCGTACGACGCGCTCGGCGTCCGCGTCGGTCCGCGCCGTACGGACCAGACCGACGACCGGCGTGATAGGGAACCCGTCGGCGCGGGGCACGAGTTGCTGCGGCTCGGGCGAGACCGTGGTGGGCGTGGGCGGTGCAGCGCCGGCCTCGGAAGGAACGATCGCGAACGGGGCAGCCAGGGCGAGTACGGCGGCAGCAGACCGGATCAGGCGCATCGAGTCTCCTCGGGCAGGCGGGTGACGCTAGTTAGCCACTGCGCAGAAGTGCGCGTCAATAGGTCGCCACAGGCAGATTCAGGCACTTGATTCACGACCAGGACAGGCACACCGGTTCGAATGGACAGACCGCGGCCACTGGGGCTTCATTGACCTGTGAGCACCCAGTACACGGCGCGGCGGCTGACCCGCCGGAAGCGACTCGGCGTCGTCGCCACCTGGACGGTGTTCTCCCTGATGGCGCTCGGCATGTTCTCCGTCGGTGTCGTCACGTTGATCTGGGGCATCCACCGGATCAACGACCTCGCCGACCACCAGCAGCGCGGCACCGGCCAGATCGTTGCCACCCGCAAGCTTCCGCACGACCCGCAGGGAACCGGCGGCGGCACCGAGGCCACGATCCGCTTCACCGCGGCGGACGGCACGGTACACACCACCACGCAGACACTCAAGCTCTGGAGCCGCGCCCGCCACGTCGGCGACAAGGTCGACCTCGTCTACGACCAGCGCAACCCGGACTCCTTCTACACCTCGTCTCTCGGCGTCGAGCGGCTCCGCGACATCCTGATCCTGCTGCTGGCCGGCACCCTGCTCGTCGGCGCGCCCGCGGCATACATCGTCTACGCCCGTGAGGCCCTGTCGTAACCGTCGTATTGCGACTACGCGACGCCACCTTGGGCACAGGTAGGTATGGCGCAGACAAGACTTGCTGAACGGACAACTCGGGCGCCGCAGCTCAGGTATGTCAGGACGCTGAATTGTGGCGCAAACCGCCTGTGGGACCTCATCACCAGGCCGGAACTACTGAGCAGCTGGCTGGGGCCGACGGTGCTGAGCGACACGCAGTACGGCGGATTCTTGATCACGACCGGTCCCAAGACACAGCAGACCGGCATCGTGTCGACCTGTGAGCCGCCGCACTACTTCCAGGCGGCCTTCGACGACCTGCCGCACGGGCCGACCACGGTCCTGGTGGACGTCGTCCCCACCCAGCACGGCTCGCACCTGATCCTGACCCACGGCGGCATCCACCACAGCCGGCTCGGCCACTACGACAGGTTCTGGCTGACTGCCCTCGAACACCTCGAGCAGGCCGTTTAGGGCGTCACCATGATCTGCGCGGCGTTGACCTTCACCGAGGCGTTCGCCCAGCGGAGCTGACGTAGCGTCTGCGGGTGACACGCCTTGGTGAGGGTCAGCAGTTCGGTGTCCTTGAGGGCCTGCGCGGTCTGGGCCAGGACCTCCCAGTCGAGTGAGACGCCGGCCGCCTTGCGATGGATCTCGCGGAGGTCCTTCAGCAGGAGCAGTGCCGGGTCGTGGTGGCCGCCGATCAGCTCGGCGCTCTTCTGCCGGACGGCCGCCAGCAGCCGCGGCTCGTCGTGCGGCTCGGCGTCCAGCTCGACGCCGTAGTTCTTGCCGTGCCTTGCCAGCTCGCGCACATGGTCCTGCGACCAGCGCGCGAGGTCCCGGCCGAGGTAGAAGATGTCGTGGTCGGACTTGTGCCGGCTGGACGCCTGCAGCAGCTCCGCGGCGAGATCGTTCTCGGCGCGGTGCAGTTCGCGGATCGCCAGGCCCACTTTGTTCGCCATCAGCTGCTCCCCTCCGGCTCGAACTGCTCGACGACCTCCGCCTCGATCCCACCGACCGTCGGGCGAATGCCGCCGCCGGCCGGCTTGGACGCTGTCGTGGTGGGCGCCGCGGACGGCGCGTCACCCAGGGCGACCCGTTCGACCCGGGCAGCCGCCGTCTTGAACAACGGCTGCTTGGAGCACGGATCCCAGTCGGTGACGGTCAGCTCGTTCGCCGCCCGCTCGTGCGCATCCTCCGGCGCGTCCCAGTACCCGTAGTGGAACGGCAGGAACACCGTCGCAGGCCGGATCCCGCTGATCCGCAGTCGCGCCTGCACGCTCCCGCGTGGCGTGCTGACCCGCAACAGGTCGCCTTCGTCCCACCCTTGCAGCTCGGCGTCGTACGCCGACAGCTCGACCCAGACCTCGGGCGCGGCGTTCCGCAACTGCCGGACGCGGCCGGTCTTCGTCCGCGTGTGGAAGTGGTACAGCGTGCGCCCGGTCGTGAGCAGGTACGGGTACTCCGGCGTCGGCGGCTCGTGCGGCGGCAGGTACTCGGCCGCCTTCAGCACCGCCTTCCCCGACGGATTCAGGGCCTTGTACTCGACCGGCTCCACGGGCGCGCCGGTGACCAGGTCCTTGCCGTAGCTCTCGCAGTACGCCGGTGTGCTCCAGAACTCCCCGTCCGCGTAGATGCGCTCGGTGCCGTCCGGATGCTCCGCGTTGCACGGCCACTGGATCCCACTGCCCCCACGCAGCTTGTTGTAGCTCAAGCCCGTGTAGTCGCACGGGCGGCCGGCGCTGCATTCCTTCCAGGCCTCGAACGCGCCCTCGGCGTCGGTCCACTTCACCAGTGGCCGGCCGTCCTTGTCGGTGAGGCCGAGCCGTTTCGCGTAGTCGAGGAAGATGTCCAGGTCCGCGCGGGCGTCGCCGGGCGGCTCCACCGCCTTCTCGGACAGATGGACGGTCCGGTCGGCGTTCGTGAACGTCCCGGTCTTCTCGCCCCAGGTCGCCGCCGGCAGCACCACGTCCGCCAGCTGCGCGGTCTCCGACAAGAAGATGTCCTGGACGACGAGGAACAGGCGCTCCTGGCCCAGAAGCTTCCGGATCCGCGCCAGCTCCGGCAGTGACACCGCCGGGTTCGTCCCACTGACGTAGAGGAAGCGGATCGACCCGTCCTCGACGTACCGCAGCATCTGCATCAGGTGCGTCGGCTCGGAGTAGTGCGGGATCTGCGTCGGTTCGATGTTCCAGACCCGCGCGAGGTCGGCGACCTGGTCGTCGTTCGCCCAGTTCCGGAAGCCCGGCAGGTCGCCGTCCGCGCCACACTCGCGGGTGTTCTCCGCGGTCGGCTGGCCGTTCATCTGCAGGATCCCGCAGCCGGGCCGGCCGAGCATGCCGCGGAGCAGGTTGACGTTGTTGACCTGGACGGCGGCCGCCGTCGCCTGGTGGGACTGGTAGAAGCCCTGCAGCACGGTCGACAGCAGACGTTCCGCCGTCCCGAGCAGCCGGGCCGCGGCGCGCAGGTCACCGGCGTGCACCTCGCAGATCCCGGCCGCCCATTCGGGGTCGCAGCCGGCGACCTGCTTGGCGAGTTCGTCGTACCCGATCGTGTGCCGGTCCAGGTAGTCGCGGTCGATCCATTCGTTCTCGATGAGCTCGTGCAGCAGCGCGTTCATCAGCGCGACGTTGGTCCCCGGCTTCGGCGCCAGGTGGATCGTCGCGGCCTCGGCCACCGGCGTACGGCGTGGGTCGACGCACAGGATCTTCGGCGGATTCGGGCCGGCCAGGCGGTCGAGGATCCGCGTCCACAGCACGGTCTGCGTCTCGGCGACGTTGTGGCCGTAGAGGGCGATCACGTCGGCGTGGTCGACGTCGGTGTACGAGGCCGGCTGGCCGTCGCAGGCGAACGTCTCCTTCAGCGCGGCCGCTGCGGTCGCCGTACACAGTCGCGTGTTGCCGTCCATGTGGTTCGTGCCGATGCCGCCGTGGCCGATGAGCGCGAGCGTGTAGTACTCCTCCAGCATCAGCTGGCCGGTGGTGTAGAACCCGATCGAGCTCGGGCCGCGTTCGGCGAGCAGTTCCTTGGTCCGTCCCGCGACGGCGGTCATCGCGGTGTCCCAGTCGGTCTCGACGAGCTGCCCGTCCCGGCGTACCAGCGGCTTGGTCAACCGGTCGGGCGAGTTGTTCGCCTGGTAGCCGAACAGGTCTTTCGGCCCCAGCCGCCCGTGGTTCACCCGGTCGACGGCGCGGCCGCGTACCCCGACGATCCGCCCGTCCTTGACGGCGATGTCCAGCGCGTCACCGTTGGAGTGCAGCATCGTCGCCGACTGCACCCATGCGTCGACCTCGGCCGGACTCACCCCGTCGTCCAGCCGAAGGTCGACCCGCACCGGCCAGTCTTCCCCGGGCCCGTACGGCGCCCGCGTCCCCCACGGCTCCGCGATTCGGTCGATCTTCGCCATCCGGCCCCGGTGCCCCCCGCCGTACGAAGACAAACCGCACAGCAAACCGCACAGCAAACAGCAGGGCGAACGGTCAGGACCGGTGCTCGGCGAGCAGCTTGAGGCGCCGCAGCGCCTCGTCGTTCCTGGCGTGCAGCATCGGGTCGGCGACCGCGGACGGGAGCATCGCGACCGGTCCACTGACCGCTGTCTCCGTCATCACCAGCCGGCACCCGGTCGGCGTCGGCGTCGCCCGGAACTCGACCTCGCCGTGGCCCGCCGGCCACACCCGGATCCGCAGCCGCAGGCGCTGCAGGGGCTCGTACTCGAGCGAGGTCGTCGTGTCGTCCAGCAGCAACGGCCAGGCTCCGACCGAGTGATGGATCCGGCCGCCCGGTTCCGGCCACGGCGGGTCGACGTCGCGGATCCGGGACGCGCCCACGACCCAGGCGGCGTACGACCAGCCGTCGGTGAGGATCGCGAACACGTCCTCGACGCTCGCTTCGATCGAACACTCGTTCTCACTCATCGCCACACCTTCAGCTGGGAGCCGGGACAGGATTGTTGCTCAGGGCCTTGGCGACCGCGACCAGGTTCGAGGCCATCGCCCGGCCGGTCTTCGCCGACCAGTCGTGACCTTCGGCGGTGTCGCTGTAGCTCGGGCCGGGGCCGGGGCCCTTGTTCCAGTAGGTCCAGGCCTGACCGGGGATCGTGTAGCCGATGTCGCCGAGTGCCCCGCTGATCTCGGAGATGACGTGGTGCGCGCCGTCCTCGTTGCCCGTGACAACGACCCCGGCGACCCGGTTGTACGCGACCGGCCGCTCGCTGTCGTCGGTCTCGCTCAGCATCGCGTCCATCCGCTCCAGCATCCGCTGCGCCACCGACGAAGGCCGCCCCACCCAGGTCGGCGTGGCGACCACCAGGATCTCGCTCTGCAGCAGCTTCTCGTGCACCGACGGCCACTGGTCGCCGGACCCCTCGTCACTGGTGATACCGGGGTGGATCGTCAGGTCGACCAGCCGGACGCGTTCGACCTCGACCTTCTCGCGCCGCAGCCCGTCGACGACGACCTCGGCCAGCTGGTCGGTGTTCGACCGTTCCGGCGACCGCTTCAACGTGCAGTTCAGCACCAGTGCCCGCATACGTCCTCTCCTCCTCGGTCGACCGCACCGGTGCCCGGGACATGCCGTGCGCATTCGCGTGTCAGGCACGTGTCCGACCTGGCGGCGGCGGGTACCGGGCGGGCGGCGGAAGGCAGGCGGTGATGGATTCGCTCACGTACGAGCGCGACGGTGAGACCTCTGGCGAGCGTCTCGATCGGCACTGGAGCGAGTTGCTGCAGGAGCTGCGGCTGGTGCAGACCGGGACGCAGATCCTGTTCGCGTTCCTGCTCGGGATCGCGTTCCAGAACCAGTTCCACACCACCGACGGGTTCACGCACGCCGTCTACGCCTGCACGTTGATCGCCGCGGCTCTCGCGGTCGCCCTGTTCCTGGCTCCGGTGGCGTTCCACCGCATCCTGTACCGTCAGGGCCTGCGTGACCGCCTGGTCAGGATCGCCGACCATCTGGCCCGCTGGGGGATGGTGTTTCTGGTCATCTCGATCTGCGGCGGGCTGCTGATCGCGCTGGACGTCGTACTCCCCCGGGGCGCTGCGGTGGGCGCGGTGGGCGGCGTGTTGCTGTGGTTCGTGGCCTTCTGGCTGGCGATCCCGGCGTACGTCCGGCACAAGTATCGATGATTCACCTGCATAAGCGCGGGTACCCGGGGGTGGTCCCGGTGGCGGTACAACCGTGCGCCGCACTCGACCGGGACGGGCACAGGCAGGACAACCCGCAATGGCAACGAGTAGTCCAGTCAAGGTTGCGGCGTCGCCGACGGAAAGGTCGCACGCCGAACAGTCCTCCCGGACCGAGAGCATCCTCCGGGCCGCACACGCCAGTCGCGGCCCACGCCGCGAGCAACTCCTCGACGAGGCGATCGTCAGCGGGGTACCCCTGGCCCAGACCCTCGCCCGCCGGTACCGCGGTCGCGGTGTCGACGACGAGGACCTGGAGCAGATCGCCATCGAGCACCTGATCCGGGCGATGCGCAACTATCGCCCGACGCCGGGCTCGGATTTCCGGTCGTACGCCGTACCGACGATCCGCGGCGGGATCCGGCACCACTTCCGCGACAACGCCTGGGCGATCAAGCTCCCGCGCCGGCTGCAGGAGATCCAGTCCCAGGTCAACGCCGTACAGACCAAGCTCGCGGTCAGTCTGGGGCACTGGCCGTGCAACGCCGAACTCGCCGAGGCCCTCGGTCTCGACGTCGGCGAGATCGTCGAGGCCGAACAGGCCCGCGGCTGCTTCCAGCCCGCGTCCCTGGACGCCGACCGGACCACCGATGCCGGCGCCCAGGCCCCGGCCCGGGAAGTGGCCCAGCCCGGGAACACCTACGAGCTGGTCGATCAGGTGCACTCGCTGCGGCCTGTCGTCGACAACCTTCCGGAGCGCGATCAGCTGATCCTGCGCAGGCGGTTCGTCGACCACTGCACCCAGGCCGAGATCGGCGCCGAGATCGGCGTCAGCCAGATGCAGGTGTCGCGGCGCCTGCGGATGATCATCAACCACCTCCAACTCGCGTTGTCCGCCTGACCG
>DASXXB010000405.1:0-28649 GCA_036503355.1 Kribbella sp.
GCGGCGCAGGCACCGGCACCACAACCTCCGACCCAACAACCGCACCTCCCGACCTAACAGCCGCACCTCCCGACCTAACAACCGCACCTCCCGACCTAACAACCGCACCTCCCGACCTAACAACCGCACCTCCCGACCCAACAACCGCACCTCCCGGCACAGCATCCGGACTGTCCGGCGCCGCATCCGGATCGTCCGGCGTGGGGCGCGGACCGTCGGAGCGCGGGCTGTTCGGCGCGGTGTCCGGGATGTCCGGCACAGGACGCTGACCGTTCGGTGGGGGAGGTGGGTTTGTGGTCATGTGGCGGGCGAAGGCTGCTATGGCGGGGATGCCGGCGGGTGGGGGAGTTCTGGGGGCGACCGGGGTGGTTGTCGTGGTGCCGCGGCGGGAGCGGAGGGCCGTCAGCAGCTCGTCCTTGCGGCGGCCGCGGAGCAGGAGCAGCGCGAACGGGTCGTCGTCGAGCGCGTCGGCCACCAGGTAGCACACGGCCGCCGAATGCTTGCACGGCACGGCGAAGTCCGGGCAGTTGCAGTTCGTCAGCACCTCGCCCGCGCCCGGCAGCAGGTCCAGCCCGGCTTCGCGGACGTCGTCCACGACCTCCGGTGGCAGCTCTCCGTCGAGCAGCGCCGCGACGCGCCCGATCTGTGCCGAGACGATGCCGAGGACGGCGTCCCACTCGGCTGTCGAGAACGCGCGGATCCGGACGGTCACCTGGTACGGCGTGACGCGGCTGCCCTGCACCACCGCCTCGACCTCGCCCGGGCCGACCGTCAGCTCCACCACACTGCCGCGCCGTGCATACGAGCGGCCGCGCGACAACCGACCCGGGTCGAGCCGCGCCCGATGCTCCAACGCCTCCAGCCACGCCCGGCCCCACCACGTCGCCCCGAACGACCGCCGGCTCCCGGGCCCGCGCGCGGCCGGCAAGCCCGCGTCCTCACCTTTCCGGCGCCAGCCCTGCCACGGTGTGCGATCCTCGTCAGCCATCGGATTTCCCAACGGCAGAAGGGTTGTACGCACTCGCCGACCCGGATCGCGCGGGACCGGTCGACAGCTCGACGAGCTCCGCCAGCTCGCCGTCCGAGAGCTCGCTCAGCCACGCCTCGCCCGACCCGACGACCGCATCCGCGAGGTCGCGCTTGGTGTTGATGACCGTCGCGATCCGGTCTTCCAGCGTGTTCTCGGTGACGAGTCGATGGACCTGCACCGGCCGGTCCTGCCCGATCCGGTACGCACGGTCCGTCGCCTGATCCTCGACCGCCGGGTTCCACCAGCGGTCGTAGTGCACGACATGCGTTGCCTGCGTCAGCGTCAGCCCGACACCGCCGGCCTTCAACGACAACAGGAACACCGGCGCCGCGCCCGCCTGGAACTGCTCCACCATCTCCGAGCGTTTCCGCACCCCGATGCCACCGTGCAGGAACAGCGTCCGCACCTGCCGCGCCGCGAGATGCGCCTCGATCAGCCGGCACATCTCGACGTACTGGCTGAAGATCAGCACCGACTCGCCCTCGGCGAGGATCACGTCGAGCAACTCGTCCAGCGCGGCGAGCTTCCCGGAGCGCCGTTCGAGTGGACCGGACTCGTGCAGGAACTGCGCAGGGTGGTTGCAGACCTGCTTGAGTTGCGTGAGCAGACTGAGCACGAGTCCGCGCCGCGCGATCCCGGAAGCTTCCTCGATCTTGGCGAGCGTCTCCTTCGCGACGGCCTGGTAGAGCGTGGCCTGCTCGGTGGTGAGCGGTACGACGACATCGTGCTCGGACTTCTGTGGCAACTCCGGGGCGATGCCCGGGTCGCTCTTGCGCCGCCGCAGCAGGAAGGGCCGCGTCACCCTGGCGAGCCGCGCGGTCGCCTCCTCGTCGTGGAACCGCTCCACCGGCACGGCGACGTCGTGGCGGAACCGGTCGAGAGTCCCGAGCAGCCCGGGCGCCGACCAGTCGAGGATCGACCACAGCTCGGAGAGCCGGTTCTCCACCGGCGTGCCGGTCAGCGCGATCCTGGTTGCCGACGGCAACGTCCTGAGTGCGCGGGCGGTGCGTGACAGCGGGTTCTTCGCGTGCTGCGCCTCGTCTGCGACGGCCAGGCCCCAGCCGATCTCCCCGAGCAGCCGGTGGTCCTGGCGCACCACGCCGTACGTCGTGAGCACGACCTCGTCCGGGGCCAGATCGCTCAGCGTGCGGCCCGGGCCGTGGTAGCGACGCGTCGGTACGTCAGGCGCGAACCGCTCGAACTCGCGCTCCCAGTTGCCGAGCAGCGTCGACGGGCAGACCACGACGGTCGGGCCGCGGCCCTTCAGCTGCAGGTGGAGGGCGATGACCTGGATCGTCTTGCCGAGACCCATGTCGTCGGCGAGGCAGCCGCCGAGGCCGAGGTTGGCGAGCTGCGCCATCCACGCGACACCCCGGCGCTGGTAGTCGCGCAGGGTGGCGCGCAGCCCGACCGGTTCGACGAGTGGCGCGGGCTCCTCGGCGGAGCGCAGTCGCGCGAGCATCTCTGCGAGTGAACCGTCGGCCTCGAACGGCACAAGCTCGCCGTCGGCGTCGATCGTCCCGGTGAGCGCGGCGCCGAGCGCCTCGGCGCCGGTCAGCTTGCGGGTGGACCCGTTGCGCAGGCGCCGTACGACGTCGTGGTCGACGCGGATCCAGCGGCCGCGCATCCGGATCATCGGGCGCTTGGCCTCGGCGAGCGCGGCGATCTCTGCCTCGGACAGGTCGTCGCCGTCGAGGGTCGGGCGCCAGCGGAACGCGACCAAGTCGTTCAGGCTGAAGTCCGGGCCGGTCACGGCGCCTGGCGTCGGCGTCCCGACCGTTGCTCGCAGGGCGAGCTTGCCGGCGAAGAGCTCGGTCGGCCAGAGGACCTCGATGCCGGTGTCCTCCAGCTCGCTGCTGCCTTCGGCGAGCTCCTCGAGCGCTGCGTCGTCGATCGGGACCTCCTCCGGCGCGGCGTCCCGCAGCGCCGTACCGAGCGGCGGCCAGACGCGCGCACCTCGGCGGAGCGCGAGCAGCAGGTCGGTCTCGGCGCGTTCACCGAGGGCGGTCAGCACAGCGGCCGGTGCGTTCCACATGTCCGCGACGTCGACGAGCAGGCTCGGATCCAGCCCGCTGCGCAACTGCAGCACCGCCCGGAAGTCCTCGGAGTCCTCGGAGTCTTCGGGTGGCTCGATGCGGAGCACCAAGCGGGTGCCGGCCTGTTCTGCGAGGGCCGTTTCGTCCAGCCAGCTGCTAGGGCCGGGAAGAGGAGTCGGGTCCGCGGCCGCGAAGGGCGCTGCGCCGGGGCGGGCCGCGACCGCCGCCGCGGGGGTCCGGACGAGGCTGTCGGCCAGCGCGTCCCAGAACGCGCGGATCAGCTGCTCGGGCTCGACCAACCGCACCGGGTGCGTCCCCGCGATCGGGAGGGCATGTCCGTACGCCGGCATTGCGGCGCCGAGGTTCCGCAGCCAGGCGTGGTCGATCGGATCGAGCGGCGCGACCCGCCAGGCGCCGTACCCCTCCGGGCTGCGATCCGGCACCAGCCGCCCGCGCCCGATCAGCACCAGCCCGGCCAGCCCGGCGGACCGCCACGCCGCCCAACTCGTCGACCCGCTTGCCTCGAGGCCCGTCAGGCGGGTGAGGACCTCGTCCATCGACAGCAGGCGAGCGGGCACCGTCGCCCGGCGGACCGTCGTACCGCGGGGGAGGACCAGGTCGACCGTGCCGTCGGCGGTCTCGCCGGTGAGGTCGCCGTACAGCGCCAGCCGGCCCGCACGCGGCGGGTCGGCGGGCACGAAAACGGCGTCGAACATGCCCCGAAGGCTACGCCGGGCGTCCGACAGAACTTGACCTGAACCATCGTTGAGGTTGCAGCCTTGGAGTCCCCGAGGAAGAGAGCAGCCATGCGTGCAGCAGTCGTCACCGCGTTCGGCGGTCCGGAAGTGATCGAGACCCGCGACGTACCGGACCCGGTACCGGGCCCGGGCCAGGCGCTCGTCGAAGTGGATACGGCAGACGTGATCTTCGTCGAGACCGCGATCCGGCGCGGCGGGCACGGGAAGTTCTTCGACGTCGAGCCGCCGTACGTCCCCGGCAGCAACCTCGGCGGACGCGTCCGCGCGGTCGGCCCCGGCGTACCCACGCACTGGATCGGCAAGACCGTGGTCGGCCGCCCGCCGAACTTCGGCAGCCACGCCGAACTCGCGCTCATCACCCCCGACGTCGAGGTGCCGCCCGAGCTCGACCTGCAGACCGCGGTCGCGGTGTACGGCGACGGCTTCACGGCCCTCATGCTCGAGGAACTCGCGCCGTCGATGACCGGGCAGGACGTCCTGATCACCGCCTCAGCGGGCGGTATGGGGCTACTCCTGATCCAGCTCGCGCACGCGGCCGGAGCACACGTCATCGCCGCGGCCCGCGGCGAACGGAAGCTGGCGCTCAGCAAGGCCCAGGGCGCCGACGTACTGATCGACTACAGCAAGCCGGGCTGGGAAAAGTTGGTGCTCGAGGCAACGAACGACAGGGGCGCCGACATCGTGTTCGAAGGCGCCGGTGGTGAGCTCGGCGGCACCGCGTTCGCTGTCACCCGGGACGGCGGTTGGTTCTCGGCGCACGGAGCCCCGAGCGGCGGCTTCGCCACCATCGACCCGACCGACGCCGAGCGGCGAGGCATCACGCTGAAGGGCATCATGGACCTCCGCGCCGACTCGACCACGACGTCGGTCACCGGCGCGGACGTCATCGCCCGCGCAGCCGCCGGCGACCTCAAGCCCGTGATCGACCAGATCTACGACCTCGACCACGTGGCCGACGCGCACCGCGCCCTCGAAACCCGCACCCTGCACGGCAAGGCGCTGATCCGGATCCGCTGACCAGCCGAACAGATCGAGCAGATCGATGGCGTGCTGCTCCGCGTGCGGGGCTGTCTGCCGCGCAGCAGTTCGGCGATGCTGCCGGTGTCAGTCGGGGACGGATTCGTCAGCACGATCGGCGATACCGCGGCGGGCGGTGACGATCTTGTTCCGCCCGTCCCGCTTCGCGCTCAGCAGTGCGTTGTCGGCGGCCAGGATCAGCCGGTCCATCGTCTCGGCGACGTCGGGGTAGACCGCCGCACCGATGGACGCCGGTACGCCGGCGATCACGGTGCTGCTGGAGCTCGTCGTCTCGACCGCGACGTTCAGCTTGCTGAGCCGGTCGCGGATCCGTCCGGCCACTTCGAGCACCTCGCTTTCGGAGGCGCCGGGCAGCAGGACCGCCAGCTCGTCGCCGCCGACACGGGCGACCAGATCGCCCTGGCGGACCTCCGCGCGGATGCTCTCCGCCACCGCCCGAAGTGCCTGGTCACCGGCTGGATGCCCGTAGGTGTCGTTGATCTCCTTGAACTTGTCGAGATCCAGCATCAGCAGCCCGACAGTGCTCCGCAAAGCCTGTGCGCGTGCGAGCTCTGCCGGCACAGCGCTGGCCCAGTACGACGGCGTCGCCAGTCCCGTCTTCACGTCGGTGGCCGCGGCGCGCTGGAACTGCGGCAGCAACAGGTCGCGGTGCAGCGTGAGGACAGTCACCATCAGGATCGGCACCACCCACGGGTACGACGCCTGCAACGCGGCGACCGCTACGCCGAGACCCAGGCCCGCGACCACCACGAGCTGGTCGGCCAGATCGCCCAGCGCTCCACGCGCGGTGGCCTCCGGCGACGACAGCAGGATCGCGCCGATCACCAGCGCGAAGTTGACAAGCCACCACGTCGTCGCGGCGCCCAGCACGACGAGCAGCGCCCACGGGCCGGTCGGCACCCGAGGCTCGGTCAGCAGGCCACCGGCACGCAAAGTTGCGGCTGCCGCGGCGCTGGCCAGGATGAACGTGCTGGCCGAGAACACCTTGCGATGGGCGATTGTCCGCCCGTAGACCCGGATCCAGGAGTAGGTGTACGAGATCGCGACCAGCGCGACCGCCAGGCTGAGCGGGAGCAGCAACACGCCGGCGAACACCCAGAGGCTCTTCAGGTTCGTGTACGGCGAACTGTTCGCCGCCATCTCGCGTCGGCGCTCGATTCCGCGGGCAGACTCCAGGTGCAGGATGGAGGCGGCCGTCAACACTCCGAAGCTGAGCCACTCGGAGTGGGAGACACCGCGACCGGAGACCGTCGACCCCACAGCGAGGGCGGTGATGATCAGCGCGACGGCGTCCACCCCAAGCACATACGACAGTGCGGGGCGCGGTAGCGACCAGAGCTTCCACCGGCGGGGTGGCACCAAATTGCTCCGACCGATCAGAATCATTATGGCCTCACCCGGATAGACCTGAACGGTTATTCCGTAATAGTAACTGCCTGTTCACGCGAGGTCAGCACCGGCCCGCGTTTTGTTCCGTCCAGCGGACGGCGAAGGAAGGAAACACCATGGCGAAGATCAGCACCGGCAACGAGTGGTTCCACGGCGGCAACGAGTGGTTCACCGGCACCGGGAACGAGTGGTTCACCGGTGGCAACGAGTGGTTCACCGGCGGGAACGAGTGGTTCCGCACGCCGGGCAACGAGTGGCTCCGCAAGCCCGGCAACGAATGGTTCATCAGCGGCAACGAGTGGTGACCGCGAATTTCTTAACCGATATTTTACCGAGCCGATCAGGAGATGTTTGCGCGGATCTCCAGCGGCTCAGCCGGCAGGCATTTCCGCACTGCCGGTTCCGGCCCGGCGGGCGCGTGCCCAGGCAGCGCCCGCCAGGAGGGCCGCGAAGGTACCGGCGGCCCCCATCGTGCCCAGTGCGACCGACGGTGACCAGCGGTCGGCGAGCAGGCCGGCGAGCAGGATCCCGAGGCCCTGACTGCTCTTGAGTGCGGTGCTCGCGACGCCGAACGCCTGACCGCGTTGTGCGTCCGGAACCGCCTGGACGAACGCCGCACTGGTCGGCAGGTGGTACGACGACGCCAGGCCGGACAATGCCCACAGCGCCACAGTGGCGGGCAGATTCAGCCCGCCGAAGCAGAACACGAGCGGCACGCACGCCAGGATCGCCAACGGTCCCAGCAGGCGCAGGCGTTGTTCCGGCTGCCATTTGGTGATCACCCACATCCCGAGGACGGCGCCGGCGGGGCTCGCGGCGAGCAGGAAACCGGCCGCGGTCGTGCCGTGGCCGATCTCGTGCGCGTACGGGACGGCGAGGCCCTCCACGGTGACGTAGAACCCGGCGATCGTCGCGAGCAGCACCAGCGTCCGCAGTTGCGGCGTACGGGCCACGAGGGACAGTCCGGCGGCCAGGTCCCGGAAGTAGGTCGTCGGTGGCGCATTCGTGCCAGCTCCTGGCGTCGGCCGGCGATGCACTCCGAACGCGACCAGGGCGGCGGACAGCAGGAATGTCGCCGCATCGAGCAGCATGCCGCCGGAGGTTCCGACGGCGACCACGACCGCGCCGCCGAAGCCGAAGCCGAGGACCTGGCTGAACTGCACGACCATGTCGTTTGCGGCCTTGCCGAGTACGTAGTGATCACCAGGCAGTACGGCGGGCAGTGTCGCCGCCCGCGCCGCGTTGAACGGCGAGCCGAATGCCTGCAACCCGAGCAGCAGGAGGATCACAGCGAGCAGGGGGAGGGCCTGGATTGCCATGCAGGCAACGAGAACGGCCCGGGCGAGGTCGGTGACGATCATCACGGTACGGCGGGGGTAGCGGTCGGCGAAGCCGGCCAGCAGTGGCCCGAACAGCAGGTCGGGAACGTAGGTGAGCGCGTACGTCAGCGCGGTCAGCCCCGCCGACGCCGTACGGTCGAAGACCAGCACCGACAGCGCGACCCGCGCGATCTGGTCGCCGGCCACGGACAGCACCCCGGCCAGAAACAGTGCCCGGAACTCCGCATGCCCGAACACGTCCCGCCAGCGCGCACGTTCGATCACCCCACCCGACATACCTTGCAGATTAACCACAATCCGTGGCCCGACACCTCCCGACCGTGATCGATTCGGCGTCCGGGCCGGACGCAAGGGTTTGCCTGCGGCGCATCAGTGCCAAATCCCGGCGAGATCGGGGACCCGGTGCGGCGAGATTTGGATGAACGTTCTACTCTGGAGATCTCCGGTGGCGGGGTCTGGGCGGGGCGGCCCCGACCCTGCCACCGGAGCTCTTCTTTGTGGAGCCCCAGAGGCCGCCGGAAACTGTCGGCGGCGCCCGGTAGCGTTCTCAGTGCCAGGGGCGGCTCCTGGACGTGCTTCCTTCTCCTTCACCAGGCAAGTAGCGCGTTCGCTCTCCGCCCCTGGCGCCTTCGTCCTGACGATCGGTGGGGAGACGCGATGCCGGACCACTCAGCGGATCCGCGGGCCGCCGTGCTGCTGCGCCGCCGCCGGCTGGTCGACGCCACCGCGCTCACCCCGCCGGTCCGGCGTTCCGCCTGGCAGTGGCTGCGCCGCCCGCTGACGATCCAGGCGGGTCTGTCCGCTTTGCAGGCCGATCTGATCCAGCGCGGCCTGCTGCTCTCGGTCGGCCTCTATCGGTACTGCGCTTCGCTGTCGGCTCCCGCACTGGCCGGATTCGGCGGCGCGCTGCTCGATCTGCTCGACGCCGAGTCCGGTTTCGACACCGAGCACACGCCGTTGTTCCGGGGCTTCCCGGAGAGCGTCCCTGGCAACAC
Organism: Kribbella sp.; assembly: GCA_036503355.1. Lineage (GTDB taxonomy): Bacteria > Actinomycetota > Actinomycetes > Propionibacteriales > Kribbellaceae > Kribbella. Next base: position 8,587 of record DASXXB010000405.1, read on the forward strand.
CGAGAGCTTCTACGTGGACCGGGTCTTCGCGCGGCTGCTGCAGGAGCCGGAGCAGCCCTGTGTGCTCTGCGGCGACACCACGTCGGTGCATGCGGTGTCGCCCTGTGCGCATCTGGTCTGCCGGACGTGCTGGGACGGTTCCGACTTCAGAGCCTGCCCGCTGTGCCTGCGGCGGATCGACCCGAACGATCCGTTCCTCAAGCCGTCCGCCGCCGTGGAGCAGCCTGCTCATGTCCGCTCCGAGCGCCTGCGGCTGCTCGCGCTGGCCACGGCCGACTCGGTGCGCCAGACGATCGAGGGGTTACTGGCGCGGCGCGCTCCGCTGTCGGCCGCGGACCGCGCGGATCTGAAGATCCTGCTCGACGGCGCCAGTGCGGCCTGGATCCCCGAGGACATCCCGGTCCGGGAGACGCAGGCGTTGGTGATCGCGCACTTCCTCGCCGCCGAGCCCGGCCTGATCGACCGGGCCGGCACCGCAACCGACGTGCTGCGGCTGAGTTACGCGCTGATGGACGCCGATCCCGGTCTGCGGACGCCGCCGCCCCGGCGGAAGTCGTTGCCGCGGGCAACACGACGGCTGCTGCTCGAGCGCCTCGACCGGATGCCGGTGGAGACTCTTGTGGAGGACATCCTCCGCCACGAGCGCGCCTGGAAGCGGATCGCGGAGAACCTGCATCCCTTCGAGTTCGCGACCCGCTTTCCGGTCGCCGCGCTGGCATTCGCGATCCTGCGCCGTACCGACCTGGACCTCGGGACCGCGGCGGGGCGTGCGGTGGCCGGCGAGGCGTCGCGGCATCCGCTGGTGCGGGTGGCGGACAGGCGCCTGGTGCTGACGACGTACGGCTCGCGGGTCGAGGGTTCCTTTGCGCAGGGCCGGCCCGACCAGGCGCTCGACCTGCTGCGCCAGCGTCCCGGCGAGTTGGTACGTCGTCTTGTGCAGCTGGCCCGCGCGCTGCCGCCGGAGCACCACGCGGCGCTGGTCGAGGCGCTGACAACCGCGGTGTCGGACGTGTCGCCGGCCGTCATCACGGCCGCGCTCGGGCAGGTCCGCACGCCGCCGGGCGATCTGCGGCTGTTCTTCCCGCGCGGCGGGACGGCCCGGATCTGGACGTCGGTCGATCAGCGCGAGCCGCTGCCCAGCGCGCTCGCCGCCGAGCTGTCCGGTGTACTGACCGGAGAAATGTTGCGCAGAGCAACCGGTCTCCCGCGGTGGCGGCGGGCGTTCCTGGACGAGGAGCTGTCCCGGTTGGCCGCGCCCGGGTCGGAGCGCAGCGCGTCGTCGAGCCTGCTGCGGATGACGCGGGGGAGCGCGGTGCCGATCCCGCAGGACGAGCTGCTGCGGCTGTTCCTGCACTGGGTGCAGCCGCGTGGGCGGCGGATCGATCTGGACCTGTCCGTCGCGGTGTTCGACGAGGAGTGGGCCTTCGTCGGGCTGTGCGACTACACGCGCCTCAGGTTCGACGAGGACGCGCTGGTGCACTCCGGCGACCTCACGTCCGCGCCGGAGCCGGACGGGTCGACGGAGTTCGTGGACGTCGATCTGCGCGCGGTCCGCCGGCTCACCGGGCGGTACCTGCTGCCCGTGGTGTTCAGTTACAACGACGTGCCATTCGACGAGCTGGAGCGCGGGATCGTCGGAGTGATGCGACAGCCGTCGGGGCTGTTCGATCCGGCGGCGGTGGAGGACCGGTTCGATCTGTCCGGGCCGGCGAAGATCCTGCTGCCGTTCGGTGTCGACCTGCACACCAAGGAGCTCCGCTGGTACGACGTCAACCTGGGCGCCGCCGGCTACGGTCACAACCTCCGGCGGTACGGCGGTCAGCTCGGGCTGATGGCGGCGACGCTGGAGGAGGTGCACGGATCTGGCGACCGGGTCAGCCTGTGGGAGATCTGCTGCTGGCACGCGGCGGCGCGGACCGACGAGATCGCGGTCCGGTGCGCCGACGGATCGGTCGTCGGCTACCGGCGCGGTGCCGGTGAGGACCTCGCGACGTACGCCCGTCGGGTGATCGCTCGCCTGCAGCCCGACCGGACCTGGGACGAGGACGCCGCGGCCAGAGCGGATTTCGTTGCCGTGCTCGCCGGAGATGTCGCGGCGCGGCCCGGGGCGGAAGTGTACGCGCTGCATCCGCGTCTGCTGGACCACGCGAGTGTCGCGCTGATCGATGCGCCGCACCTGCTGGCGGTGCTGGCCCCGGACACCCGCGCGCGGGCGAGCCTCCGGGCGGTCTGACACCCCAACCCCTTCGCCCGGGAGTGTCTGGCAGCAGCCTGAGAGGTTTTTGACAATTCGGTGACGGACGCGAGTCCGGTGCTTTGGTGCGCTCCGGCGCAGGAGTACAACGGAATTGGCGAAGGGAGCCACGAATGACGTACGACGTGGTGGTGCTCATCGAGCGTGAGATGAGCGAGGGCGACGCGCGACGCGTTGCCGCCCTGTACGCGAAGCGTGAGGAATCCGTCGACTACCACCTGCTGGTCTCCAGTCATCCGGAGAGCGGTATTGCCGGTCCGATGGCGTTGCTCGGCTCGACGTTCGCGGACGTGGCCGGTCTGACCGCTTCGGCGTCGGTGATGGGGTCCGCGACCGCACCGTCGGCGCGGGTCAGTCCACCGGCGGCCACCCGAACACCGACGGCGACGCTCGCCGATCCCGCGGTCGACCTGGCATCGGTGATCGAGCACAGTTCACGTCGGCTGCGGACGGCCAGCGGTTATCCGGTGCATGTCTCGATCACCCACGGTGAGATCCTGCTGGCGCTGATGCAGATGGTGAAGTCCACGAACAGCCAGGAGGTCGTGGTGGTTGCCTGGCCGGAGACCGCGGCCCGCTTCCTGTGCTCCGACTGGACCACGAAGGCCCGGAAACTGCTCAAGGTCCCGCGGGTCCGGATCGTCGAGCACGACACCTAGTGCCCTGCGTCACCGCGGCGGCTGCTGCGGGAGGCGGACCTGCACCGTGGTCTCGCCGGGGCGGGACGTGATGCCGATCGTCCCGCCGTGGTGTTCGGCGACGATGCGCTGGGCGATGTCGAGGCCCAGGCCGGTGCCCTTGCCGACGTCCTTGGTCGTGTAGAACGGCTCGAACGCGCGCGCCGCGACCTCGGGCGGCATCCCCGCACCGGTGTCGGTGAACTCGACGACGATCCGGTCGCCGTCGGTCCGGGTGCCGATCCGCAACGTGCCGGCACCGTCCATCGCATCGACCGCGTTGTCGATCAGGTTCGTCCACACCTGGTTCAGCTCACCCGCGTACGCGTCGATCCGCGGCAGTCCGGCGCCGTACGCGCGAACCACCTCGACGCCGTCGCGGAGCTTGTGCCCGAGCATCACCAGCGTGCTCTCGATGCCCTCGGTCACGTCGATGGTCTGGATCGAACCGCGGTCCAGTTGCGAGTACGACCGGACCGCGGCCACCAGTTCGGTGATCCGCCGCGTCGACTCCTTCACCTCGCCGAGCAGCGTCGCCGCGGACAGCGTGCTCGCGACCCACTCGAGGCCGGCTTCCAGGCCGTCCCCGAGTACGTCGGCGGCGCGCTCGCACCACTGCGCATCGGCACCGGCCGCCGCGAGCGGCGGCGCGATGAACCAGGACCGGCCGACCCCGTGGTCGTCGAGCCAGTCCGAGATCGCGGTCTCGTGATCGGCGAGATCCACCGGATCCGGTGCCGCCGTACCCGTGCCGAGCTCGAGCCGCAGTTCGTCGAGCGCGCTGAACTGAGCGGCCGTCGCGTCGCCCTCCGCGAGCCCGCGGAGCGCCGACAGCAGTGTGACGCACGCAGTGTCGAGTGCGCTGACCGAACGGGCCGCAGCCGCGGCCGGGTTGTTGATCTCGTGGGCCAAACCGGCCGCCAGGGTTCCGAGCGTGATCAGCGACTCCCGCTGGCGCGCGGTGGACTCGATCGCCCGCGCGGTCCCGTACACGCCCTTGATCAGGTGCCCGGCGAGCGGGAACCAGTCGTCGATGCGATCCCGCAGTACGTCGGTGGGCACCCGCAGTACCCGCCCTGCGGCGAGGCCGCGCCCGCTGGCGAGGTACAGACCGTGCTCGTCCCACGCGCGGAACCCGCCCGCCCAGCGACCCGGGACGTCCATCTTGCCCATCACGGTGTCTTCGCGGCCGATCTTGCGGTGCAGGGTGATCGCGCCGTCGACGAGCACCCACCAGAAGTCGGCCGGATCGCCCTCGTGGAACAGGTCGGCGCCGGGCTCGATCGGGACCTCGGTGCTGCCCGCCAGCAACTCCTCGAGCTGTCCGTCGCTCAGTCCCGCGAAGAGCGCGATGTCACGCAGATCGGCTGCCCTCAAAGTCCTGGTCATCACACGGTCGCAAGGTAGCGGTGCACGAGATAGATCGACATGGCGCCTTCGCCGACCGCGGACGCGACGCGTTTCATCGAGTCCAGCCGGACGTCGCCGGCCGCGAACACCCCCGGCACGCTGGTCTCCAACGCGTACGGCGGTCTGTGCAGCGGCCACCGGTCCTGCGCAATCAGCTCCGGTCCGGTCACCACGAATCCGAGGGGATCCCGTACGACGGCGTCGCCGAGCCACTCGGTGCGCGGGATCGCGCCGACGAAGATGAACAGCCAGCCGGCGAGCACCTCCTCGACCCGCCCGGAGGCGCGATCGGCGAGCGTGAGGGCCTCGAGGTGACCGTTGCCGCGGCAACCGACCACCTCGGTCCGGCAGCGAACCTCGATGTTGGCCGCCTTGGTGATCTTGTCGATCAGGTACTTCGACATCGACGTCTCGAGCGTCTCGCCGCGGACCAGGAGCACGACGCGCTTGGCGTACCGGGCCAGGTTGAGCGCTGCCTGGCCGGCCGAGTTCGCCGCGCCGACGACGTACACCTCGTCGTCCTGGACCTGGACGGCCTCGCTCGCGGTCGCGCCGTAGTACACACCGCGGCCGGTGAGGGCGGCCAGACCGTCGACATCGAGAGTGCGGTACGAGACGCCGGTCGCGACGATCAGTGCGCGGGCCTCGATCTCGCCGGATCCTTCGAGCAGTACGGCGTGCACCGGGCCGCGGGACTCGACTCCGACGACCGAGCGGGCCAGCACCATCTCCGCGCCGAACCGGGAGGCCTGCGCGACGGCCCGCTGTGCCAGGTCGGAGCCGGTGAGGCCGCGCGGGAAGCCGAGGTAGTTCTCGATCGCGGCGCTCAGACCGGCCTGTCCGCCGGGGGCCTCGCGCTCGACGATCACGGTGCTGAGGCCCTCGGACGCGGCGTAGACGCCGGCGGCCAGGCCGGCCGGTCCGCCGCCGACGATGCAGACGTCGTACAGCGGCTGCTCGGCGCGGGTACGCAGGCCCAGGGCCGAGGCGAGATCGAGTGCGGTGGGGGCGCGGAGCGTGTCGCCGTCCGGGATCAGCACCAGTGGGAGGTCGTTCTCGGCGGCCTGGGCGAGCTCCTTGAGGCGCAGACCCTCGGCATCACGTTCGACGTCGTACCAGTGGTACGGGACGTGGTTGCGGGCCAGGAACGTCTTGATGTCGTGCGCGCGGTCGGACCAGCGGTTGCCGACGATGCGGACGTCGGCGGTGTGCTCGGGGTTCGCGTGCTGCCAGTCCCCGAGCAGGTCGTCGACGACCGGGAAGAGCTGGTCCTCGGGGGGATCCCACGGTTTCAGGAGGTAGTAGTCCAGGCCGATGTCGTTGATCGCCCGGATCGCGACGTCGGTGTCGGCGTACGCGGTGAGCAGCAGGTACTTGGAGCTGGGTGCGTGCTCGCGGGCGCGTTCGAGCAGCTCGATGCCGGTCATGCCGGGCATCCGCTGGTCGGTCGCGATCAACGCGATCGGCTGGTTGCGCAGGGCGAGCCTGGTCAGCGCGGCGAGCGCCTGGTCGCCGGACGTCGCGCGGACGACGAGGTAGTCCTCGCCGTAGCGGCGGCGCAGGTCGCGGGAGATCGCCGCCGAGACCATCGGGTCGTCGTCGACAGTGAGAATCGCGGGTTTGCTCACGCTTGTGCCCCCCACAGCAGTGAACGATTCCGTCAGCATGCCACGGGTGGCGCTCAGTCCTCTAGTGCGGCCAGTCCCCTGGTGCGGCGCTCAGTCCTCTATGAGTGCGCGCAAGGTTTCCTGCTCGGAGTCGGGCACGTACCCGGCGTAGTAGTCGAACATGTTCTGCCGGGCGATCCGGGCCGCCGCGTGACCGTTGCCGGCGCGGATCGCGTCCACGACCTCGGCGTGGTGGTGCAGCGACTCCAGCATCAGGGCACGGCTGTTCGGCGCGTGCGCGATCTTGTCCGAGATCAGGCCGAGGACGACGCCGCGGACGACCTCGTTGCAGGTCTGGATCAGCGAGTTCCGGCTGATCCGCGCGATCAGCTCGTGGAAGGCGAGGTCGGCCTCGCCGAAAGCGTCGAAGTCGACGTCGATCGCGTCCCGCATCGCGACCAGCGTCGCCTCGAGCTCGTCCAGCTCCTCGGGGGTGCGCAGCCGGGACGCGACCTGGATCGCGGCGCCGTCCATGATCATCCGGAACCCGATCAGCTCGCTCAGCGTCACCTCGTCGACCCGGGCCAGCCGCGCGACCTGCTTGCGGAGCGCGGACTGGGAGAACGGCAGGATCTCCGGCCCGTTCGGGTCGCCGGGCCGGGAGCGGACCACGCCGTTGCTCTCCAGCACCCGCAGCGCCTCGCGCACCGTCGAGCGGCTCACCGCGAACTGCGCGACCAGCTCCCGCTCACTCGGCAGCCGCTGACCGGGAGCGAGCTCGCCGCGGGCCAGCGCGTCCTCGACCTGCTCGACGATCCGCTGGTAGGCGCGCACGGGCTGCACGGGCTGGAACCGCGGACCGCTGGAGGGCAGCTGAGAACCCTGCGACGCGCTCTTGGCCATCTCATGCCCCATTCGTCTTGACAGAGCGGTGTGGTCCGACAAACCTAGTGGCCCACTGATACCTAGTCCACTGGTCTGACCAGTCACATCCGGGCGGCAATGGCCGCCGCACCGGCGTGGCCGCGGCCGGACCCAGGCGCCGAGGCGGTCAGAATGCGGCGACAGCTCGAGGCACTGGAGGAGTCCACGTGAAGTTTCCAACCCGTGCGGTCGCGCTCGCTGCTACGGCTCTGCTCGCCGTGACCGCCTGCTCGGCCGGATCCGGTACGTCGTCGTCCGGCAACTCGCCGGGAGGCGCGCAGAACCTCTCGATCGGCCTGGTCGCGGAGCCCGCCAGCCTGGACTTCACCACCACCGACGGTGCCGCGATCCCGCAGGCGCTGCTCGGCAACGTGTACGAGACGCTGGTCAAGCAGGACGACTCCGGCAAGATCGTGCCGTCGCTGGCGAAGTCGTGGACGGTGTCACCGGACCGCAAGACGTACACGTTCGACCTCGTCGACAACGCGAAGTTCACCAACGACAAGCAGTTCACCGCGAACGACGCGGTGTTCAGCATCAACCGGGTGAAGACCGCGTGGACGATCTCGCTGAAGAGCGCGATGGACGTCGTCGCCGGCGCGAAGGCGCTGTCGCCGACCCAGTTGCAGGTCACGCTCGCCAAGCCCAGCAACGACTGGCTGTTCCGGATGACCACCCGGATCGGTGCGATGTTCTCCGAGAGCGGCGTCAGCGCGCTGGCCACTGCCCCGATCGGCACCGGGCCGTTCAAGTTCTCGAAGTGGAACCGCGGCGACTCGATCGTGCTGGCCCGCAACGACAACTACTGGGGCACGAAGCCTTTCTTTCAGCAGATCACGCTGAAGTACTTCAAGGACGCGACGGCGCTCAACAACGCGCTGCTCACCAGCACGATCAACGTGATCGGCACGGTGCAGGCGCCTGAGGCGTTGAGCCAGTTCACCAGCAACTCGAAGTACCAGGTGATCGAGGGGACGACGAACGGCGAGGTGCTGCTGTCGTTCAACAACTCGCGACCGGTGTTCAAGGACCTGCGGACCCGGCAGGCGATCCGGATGGCGATCGACCACAAGGCGCTGCTCGACACCTGCTGGGCCGGTCGCGGCAAGCTGATCGGCAGCATGGTCCCGCCGACCGATCCCTGGTACGAGGACCTGACCGGCATCGCGCCGTACGACCTGGCCAAGGCGAAGTCGTTGCTGCAGGCCTCCGGTGCGGCCGGCAAGACGCTCCGCCTCCGGCTCCCGACGTTGCCGTACGCAACGTCCTGCGGCCAGGTGGTGAAGAGCCAGCTGGAGCAGGCCGGGCTGAAGGTGCAGATCGACCAGCTCGAGTTCCCGGCGGCGTGGCTGACCACGGTGTTCAAGAACGCGGACTACGACATGTCGATCATCGCGCACGTCGAGCCGCGCGACCTGGGCGCGGTCTTCAACCCGAAGTACTACACCCGGTACGACGATCCGACGCTGCAGGCCGACCTGGCCGCGGCCGACGCGGGCGACGAGGCCACGCAGGTCGCGGACATGAAGAAGGCGGCCCGTCGGCTGTCCGAGCAGGCCGCCGGCGACTGGCTGTTCCTGCTGCCGAACCTGATGGTCGCGGACAAGGACATCAAGGGACTGCCGACCAACGCGATCACCGAGAACTTCGATCTCTCCAAGCTCGCCCGATGATTCTCCGCCTGATCGAGCGCACCGGCGTGTTCTTGGTCAGTCTCGCGGTGAGCTCGGTGCTGGTCTTCGCGTTCATGGCGGTGCTGCCCGGCGATCCCGCCAGGGTCGCGCTGGGCGTGAACGCCTCCGACGAGGCGGTGGCCGAACTGCGGCGGCAGTTCGGCCTCGACCGCCCGCTGCCGACGCAGTACTTCGACTGGCTCGGCGGACTGCTGCGCGGTGACCTCGGCACGTCGTACGTCTCGAAAGCGGCGATCGGGCCGCAGGTGTTCGACCGGCTGCAGGTGACGCTGTGGCTGGTCGTCGCCGGCATGATCATCGCCTTGCTCGTCGCCGCCCCGGCCGGGACGGTGATGGCCGCCCGGCATCGCCAGGTCTCCGGGCTGGCGCTGTCCGCGCTCTCGCAGGTCGGCGTCGCGGTGCCGGCGTTCCTGGCAGGCATCCTGCTGATCGTCGTCTTCGCCGTGAAACTCGGCTGGCTCCCCGCGAACGGCTGGACGCCGCCGGCCCAGGATCCCGCGATGTTCCTCAAGCAACTGATCCTCCCCGCGCTGTCGCTGGGCCTGGTCCAAGGCGCCGTGCTCACCCGGTACGTCCGAAGCGCGGTCCTGGATGTGCTCCGGGAGGACTACCTCCGAACCGCCCGAGCCAAGGGCCTCCGCCCGTTCCAGGCGTTGTGGAAGCACGGCCTGCGGAACGCCGCCGTTCCTGTCGTCACAGTTCTGGGCCTCCAGCTCGCAACTCTCCTGATCGGAGCAGTCGTCGTCGAACGCGTCTTCGTCATCCCAGGCCTGGGCAGTCTGCTGCTGGACGGCGTCTCGAACCGCGACCTGCTGCTCGTGCAGGACGTGGTGATGGTCCTCGTCCTCGCAGTACTCCTGGTCAACTTCCTGGTCGACGTCCTGTACGTCGCCCTCGACCCGCGGCTGAGGTCGACATGAAGCGCCGCAACCCGAGCCTGATCGTCGGCGCCGTGATCGTCGGCGGGATCGTGCTGATGGCACTGGTCTCGTTCGTCTGGACGCCGTACGACGCGACGCTCGTGACGCCGGCGTCGCGGTTGCTGAAGCCGTCGTGGGCGCACTGGTTCGGGACCGACAAGTTCGGGCGGGACGTACTCAGCCAGATCATGGTCGGCTCCCGGACCACGTTGTTCGTCGGCGTCGTCGCAGTCGGTGTGGCCGCGGTCATCGGCGTACCGCTCGGGATCCTGGCGGCGATGGTACGGCGCTGGCCCGGCGAGGTGATCATGCGCGCCAACGACCTGCTGCTCGCGTTCCCGGCGCTGCTGCTGGCGATCATGTTTGGCGCCGTGTTCGGGGCCAGCACGCTGACCGCGATGATCGCCATCGGCATCGCTTCGGTGCCGAGCTTCGCGCGGGTGATCCGCAGCGGCGCCTTACAGGTGATGCGGACCGAGTACGTGCTGGCGGCGCGCGCGGCAGGGCGCCGGCCGTGGCCAGTCGCCGTACGGCATGTGCTGCCGAACGTGACGAGTCTGATCACCGTGCAGGCGTCGGTCTCGTTCGCGATCGCCGTACTGGCCGAGGCTGCGCTGTCGTTCCTCGGATACGGCACGCCGCCGCCGACGCCGTCGTGGGGGCGGATGCTGCAGGAGAGCCAGGAGTTCCTGTTCAGCGCGCCGCGGCTGGCGATCTTCCCGGGGCTGGCGATCGCGATCGCGGTCCTCGGGTTCAACCTGTTGGGCGACGGTCTGCGCGACCGCTTCGATCCGAAGCTGGAGGACCGTCGATGAGCGATGTCTTGACAGTGCGTGGGTTGTCGGTGTCTGTCCGAGACACGGCGCTGGTGTCGGACGTGGACCTGACGGTCGGCGCGGGGGAGCGGGTCGGGCTGATCGGGGAGTCCGGGTCGGGCAAGTCGTTGACCGCCTTGAGCATCCTCGGGTTGCTGCCGGAGGACGTCCGGGCCGGCGGTTCGGTCCGGCTCGACGGCGTCGACCACGACCTGGTCGGCGCGGACGAACGGCGGATGTCCCGCGTCCGTGGCCGCGACATCGCGATGGTCTTCCAGGAACCGATGACCGCGCTGAACCCGACGATGCGGGTCGGCGACCAGATCGCCGAGAGCATGCTCATCCACAAGACGCTGTCCAAACCGGCGGCTCGTACGGCGACAGCCGAACTGCTGGAACGGGTGCAGCTGCCTGTGGAGACGCTCCGTGCGTACCCGCATCAGCTCTCTGGTGGCCAACGGCAACGAGTCGTCCTGGCGCTTGCCCTGGCCAACGATCCCGCGCTGCTGATCTGCGACGAACCGACGACCGCACTCGACGTCACGGTGCAGGCACTCGTCCTCGACCTGATCGTGCGCGGCGTACTGGACCGCTCGTCCGCACTGCTCTTCATCACCCACGACCTCGCCGTCGTCGCCACGGTCTGCGAACGGGTGCTCGTCATGTACGGCGGACGCGTGGTGGAGGCCGGTCCCGTCTCCGAGGTGTTCACACGACCCCGGCACCGGTACACCGAGGGCTTGCTCGCGGCGTCCGATCTGGAGACGAACTCGCGCCGGCTGACCACGATCCCAGGCAACGTTCCACCCGCCGGCCGCTTCCCGTCGGGCTGTGTCTTCCGCACCCGTTGTGCACACGCGACCGCCCTGTGCGAGGAGCGTCCCGCCTGGACCGGCGCCGAAGCAACCGGCTACGCCTGCCACCACCCAGCAGGAGCCCCCGATGCCTGAACACGTCGAGTCGGAGCCGGCTATCCAGGTGGTCGATCTTGTGCGCGACTACCCGCGACCGCGGACCTCGTTGACCAAGCCGGCGCCGGTTGTGCACGCCTTGCGCGGTGTCAGCCTGGAGGTCAAGCAGGGCGAGCGGTTCGGTATCGTGGGCGAATCCGGTTGCGGCAAGTCCACGCTGCTGCGCCTCATCGCCGCCCTCGACCGCGCGACCTCCGGCCACGTGATCGTCGAAGGCACCGACATCACCCGCCTCCCGGAACGCAGGCTGCGATCCCTCCGCGAGAACCTCCAGCTCGTCTTTCAGGACCCGATGAGCTCCCTCGACCCACGCATGCGCGTCCGCGACATCATCGCTGAACCCCTTGTCGTACAAGGCCATCCGGCCTCGGGCCAACGCGTCCGCGAGCTGCTCGAAGCCGTCGGCCTGTCCGCGGACGCCGGTGACCGTTACCCGCACCAGTTCTCCGGCGGTCAGCGTCAGCGCATCTCGATCGCCCGGGCGCTCGCCCCGCGCCCCCGGATCCTCATCGCGGACGAGCCGGTCAGCGCACTCGACGTATCCGTCCGCGCACAGGTCCTGAACCTGATCTCGGACCTGGTCGACGAGCTCGACCTGACGCTGGTGTTCGTGTCCCACGACCTGTCCGTGGTCAAGCACGTCTGCGATCGCGTGGCCGTGATGAACGCCGGCCAGATCGTCGAGACCGGCTACACCGCGGACGTGTACGCCGCTCCGCAGCACCCGTTCACGCAACGCCTGGTCTCGGCGATCCCGACGCTGCAACGCGCATTGTCCGGCGCGACCACCTCCGACCTGCTCGCGAAGGGAGATCCCGCATGAAGTTCCCAGCCGGCTTGCCGATCGGCGAGTCGTGGATCGAGGCACCGGGGACGGCGCCGGTGATCTTCCCGTACGACGGTTCGGTCGTGGCGGACGCACCGGTCGGAGACGTCGCGGTCGCGGAGGTCGCGCTCGACAGCGCGCTCGCTGTTCGCGAAACGGTCGGCCGGCTTCCGTCGTACCTGCGCCGGAAAGTCTTGCAGAGCGTGCATTCCGCGGTCCTGGCGGAGCGGGACGCGTTCGTGGACCTGCTGGTGCTGGAGACCGGGAAGCCGCTGGTCGACTGCCGGGTCGAGATCGACCGGACGCTGCTCACGCTCGAGACGTCGGCCGAGGAAGTCGCGCGACTGCACGGCGAGACCGTCCCGCTCGACCTGCTGCCGAGCGGTGAGGGGCTGCAAGGATTCTGGGTTCGCAAGCCCATCGGTGTGGTTATTGGGATCACCGGGTTCAACTACCCGTTGTTGCTCGCGGCCCATAAGATCGCGCCGGCGTTCGCGGCCGGCTGCCCGATCATCGTGAAGCCCGCGCCGCAGACACCGCTCGCGACGCTGTGGCTGGCGCATCTGATGCGGTCGGCGTTGGCGGACGCGGAAGCACCCGAGAGCGCGCTGCAGGTCGTTACGGGTGGGCCGGAGGTCGGCGCCCGGCTGACCACCGACGGCCGGATCGGCGCGGTGTCGTTCACCGGATCGGCCACCGTCGGGCATCGCATCGCGCGGGACGCGGCGCCGACCAAGGTACTGCTCGAACTCGGCTCCAACTCCGCTCTGGTCGTTGCCGAGGACGCCGATCTGGACGCGGCCGCGGACGCGATCGTGCGCGGCGGGTACTACGCCTCCGGGCAGGCCTGCATCTCGGTGCAACGGGTGATCGCGGTCGAATCCGTGCGGGAGGCCCTGCTGGACAAGCTCGGTGCGCGGATGCCAGGCGTGGTCGTGGGTGATCCGCGCGATCCCGAGACGCGGGTGTCTGCGCTGATCAACCCGTCCTCGACGGATCGCGTGCGGCAGTGGGTCGGGGACGCGGTGCACGCCGGCGGATCGATCGCCTACGAGGCCCCGGGCGACGTACTCGGGCCGATCGTGCTGACCGACGTACCGGATGGCCTTCCGGCGTGGGACGAGGAGATCTTCGGGCCGGTGATCGCCGTCCGCTCGGTGCCCGACGTGGACGCCGCGCTGCGGGCCGTGAACGCGACGCGGTACGGACTGCATGCGAGCGTGTTCACGTCGTCGCTCGACACCGCGTTCGCCGCGATCGACCGGCTCGAGGTCGGCGGAGTCGTGATCAACGACGTCCCCGGATTCCGGTCCGACGTGATGCCGTACGGCGGCGTGAAGGACTCCGGCACCGGCCGCGAAGGCCCCCGCTTCGCCATCGAAGAGCTAACCACGACCCGGATGGCGATCATCCGCCCGCGCCCATGACCGCTCTTTGTGCACCCACCAACCAGATCGTGCCGGCCGGAACGGTTGGTGCGTGCCCAAGGTCGCGACGGTAGGAGGTCGAGCGAGTGACGGAGTACACGACGCTGTTCCGCTTGGACGGGAAGCATGCGGTGGTGATCGGCGCGGGGAGCGGGATCGGCCGCGAGAGCGCGCTGGCGCTCGCCGCGCACGGCGCGCGCGTGACGTGTGCGGATCGAGACCTCGCGGCTGCGCGCGAGACGGCCGGCTCCACGTTGACGGCGTACGAGCTGGATGTTCTCGACGACGAGGCGATCGAGCGCGCCGTCGCGGAGCTCGATCCCGTGGACGTGCTGGTGTTCACCGCGGCGACGAACGTGCGGAAGCGGATCGTCGACTACACCGGCGACGAGTTCGACCGGGTGGTCGCGCTGAACCTGCGCGCTTCGTTCCAGCTGATCCGCGCGTTCGGCAAACCGATGGCCGACCGTGGACGCGGGAGCATCATCGGCTTCAGCTCGATCCGAGGTACGACAGTTGAGCCCGGGCAATCGGTGTACGCGGCAACGAAAGCCGGTCTCGTCCAACTACTGCGCACCGCCGCCGCCGAACTCGGGCCGTCCGGCGTCCGCGCGAACGCGATCGCCCCGGGCGTCGTCGAGACCCCGCTGACCGCGCAGATCAAGGCCGATCAGAGCTGGTACGACGCCTACGCGCAGAAGGGCGCGCTGGGCCGCTGGGCGCAACCGCACGAGCTCGCGGGTGCGGTCGTGTACCTCGCCTCTGACGCGGCGAGTTTCGTGACCGGGAGCGTACTCGCGGTCGACGGCGGCTGGACCGCGGTCGACGGCCGCTTCGACCCACCGAACTGATCCGAGGGAGCAGCGTATGAGTATGAGTCTCGCCGACCTGACCGCCACCGAGTTGCTGGCGAAGTACCGCGACCGCTCGGTGTCACCTGTTGAGGTCATCTCCGACGTCCTCGACCGCGTCGCTTCGTTCGAACCGCAACTGCGCGCGCTCTACGCCCTGGACCCTTCCGGCGCACGGGCGGCGGCGCACGAGTCGGAGCAACGTTGGCGGGACGGTACGGCGGGTGCGCTGGACGGCGTACCGGTGACGGTCAAGGAGAACATCGCGACCCGCGGAACGCCTGTACCGCAAGGGACTGCGGCGACCGCATTGGTCCCGGCCGCGGAGGACGCTCCCGCAGCGGCACGGTTGCGCGCGGCCGGCGCGGTGATCTTCAGCAAGACCACCATGCCGGAGTACGGGATGTTGTCCTCGGGGGTCTCCACCTTCCACCAGTTGACGCGCAATCCGTGGGACCTGTCGAAGACGGCCGGCGGTTCGAGCGCGGGTGCCGCGGCTGCCGCGGCCGCCGGCTACGGGCCGATCCATGTCGGCACGGACATCGGCGGGTCGATCCGGTTGCCGGCCGGATGGTGCGGGCTGGTCGGGCTGAAGCCGACGCACGGACGGATCGCGGTCGGCAATCCGTACGCCGGGCGCGCGATCGGGCCGTTGACGCGTACTGCGGCCGATGCGGCGCTGGCGTTGACGGTGATGCAGGGCCACGACCCGCGCGACCACACGTCGTTGCCGGCCGCGTCCGATGTGTTCGAGGTCGAGTTGCGCGGACTGCGCGTCGCGCTGCTGCTCGACGCCGGCGTTGGCCTCCCGGTTGACCCCGAGGTCACCGCCGCCGTCTCAGCTGTGGCCGAGGTGCTGGCACAAGCCGGCGCGATCGTCGATCCGATCCCGCCGATCATCACCCGCGAGATGCTCGACGGCCTCGACCGCTTCTGGCGCATCCGTTCCGCCACCGACATCGCCGCGCTCCCCGAAGAACGCCGGGCCAAGGTCCTGCCGCAGATCCGCCAATGGGTCTCCACCGCCGCCGACCTGACCGCATCGGACGTCTTCCACGGCTACAGCCAGATGTCCGCCATGGCGTCCGCCGTCACCCAGGTGTTCACGACGTACGACGTGATTCTGTCGCCGGTCGCCCCGATCACCGCCTTCGCCGCCGAACTGGCCTACCCCACGGACGACCCCGCGAAGCCCTTCGAACACATCGCCTTCACCGTCCCGTACAACATGTCCCACCACCCAGCGACCACGGTCAACGCCGGCTGGTCGACCTCCGGCCTACCCATCGGCGCCCAACTCGCCGTACCCCACCACCAGGACCTGCGAGCGCTGGCCCTGGCCGCCTACCTCGCCACCCGCCTCGAACCCCGCGCCTGGCCACTGGTCTGACCAGATCCCGTGCTTTCGCGGATCTGGAGGGTGTAGTCGGCGGGGAGTTCGGCTGGGGCGGAACGGTCTCCGTCGAGGCGGTTGAGGAGGAGTTGTACGGCGTTCTTGGCGATCTGGGTCTTGTCGGGGCTGATCGTGGTGAGGCTCGGCGTGCTGTAGCGGCCGTCCTCGATGTCGTCGAAACCGACCAGGGCGATGTCTTCGGGGACGCGAAGCCCGCGGCTCAGGATGGTGCGGAGTGCACCGAGCGCGAGGAGGTCGTTGTAGCAGAAGACCGCGTCGGGAGGCTCGGGAAGTGCGAGCAGCTCGGCCATCGCGGCGGCACCGTCGGCTCGGTGGAAGAACTCGGTGGGCCGAACCAGCTCCGGGACGACCTCCCGCCCAGCCGCGTGCAGCGCGGCCTGGTAACCCTGGGTCCGTAGCTGACCGGTCTGCCGCGTCTCGTCGAACTGGTCGCCGATCGCCGCGACCCGTTGCCGGCCGAGCTCGATCAGGTGCCGGGTCGCGAGCTCGGCGGCGCCGACGTTGTCGATCATGATGTGGTCGAGCCCGCCCTGGACGACACGCTCACCGAGCAGCACCACAGGCGTCGACGACTGCCGGTTGCGCAGATCGGCGCCGCCGAGCGCCAGCGGGTTGAAGATCAGCCCGTCGAACATCGCGGCCCGGTTGCCGCGCATCACCAGCTCGCGCTCGCGGACCGGATCGCCGTCGGTCTGGTCGACCACGACCGTGTACCCGGCGACGGCCGCCTGCTCGATCACGGCCCGGGTCAGCTCGGCGAAGTACGGTACGTCGAGCTCCGGGAGGACCAGCGCGATCAGGCCCGACCGCCCGTTGCGCAGCGTCCGGGCGACCGCGTTGGGCTGGTACCCGAGCTCGTCGAGCGCCCGCTGCACCCGGGCTCTGGTCTCCGCGGCGACCTGGGGGAAGTCGTTGACGACGTTCGACACCGTCCGGACCGAGACACCGGCCCGCTCGGCGACCTGGCGGAGTGTGGCGGCCACTCTGCACCTCGTTCCCTCGGTGAAGTCCTGCGTGAAGTCCTGCGTGAAGTCCTGGGGTGAAGTCTTGACACTTGCAACGTTGCAACCTTAGCGTCTCCAGCATCACTTGCAACGTTGCAAGCCAGCAGAAGTCATGAGGGACCAGGACATGACCAATCCTCTTTCCAGCCCGCTTTCGCGCGGCATCTCTAGCCCGCTCTCGCGCCGGACCCTGTTCCGCGGCGCGGGCGCCGCGCTGGTGGCCGGCGGCCTCGGTGCGTGCGCGCCCGGCGGCACCACCGGCAGCAACTCGCTGCCGAGCAGCAGCGTGACCAAACCACCGTCCGGCGAGATCACGATCTGGGACCGCACCGGCGACCTGTACAAGGTGTTCGACAAGGCGATCGCGTCGTTCACCACGAAGTACCCGCAGGTCAAGGTCAACCACGTGGCCGTCGACGTCAACGCCAAGCTTCCGGCCACGTTGATCAGCGGCGCCGGCGTGCCCGACGGTGCGTTCTACGACGACGCGCTGCTCACCGGTGTCGCGCCGCACCTGTACGACCTCAGTCAGCTGATCGAGCAGTACAAGTCCGACATCGCGCCGTACAAGCTCGGTGTGGTGACCGTCGACGGCAAGATCGTCGCGGTTCCGTGGGATCTCGACCCGGGCCTGCTGTTCTACCGGGAGGACATCGTCACTCAGGCGGGCGTCGATCCGGCGAAGCTCACGACGTACGACGACCTGCTCGGCGCGGCCCGTACCGTCCGGGACAAGTTCCCGAAGGCGAGGCCGATCCACCTCGAGAACGACCAGTTCCTCGCGCAACTGTGGATCGACATGTTCGCCAACCAGCAGGGCGGCGCGATGGTCGATGCCGACGGCAAGCTCACCATCGACTCCGACCCGTACCGCAGGACGCTGACCTGGCTGGACAAGGTCCGGTCGGAAGGCCTCGGGACGCTCGCGAAGTACACCCAGCCGACCGATCTGCAGACCCAGGACAACGGCACCCAGGTGTTCGTGCCGTGGGCGCAGTGGTTCGTGTTCGCACCGCAGCAGTTGCTGAAGGCAAGCAAGGGCAAGTGGCGGGCGACCGCGCTGCCGGCCTGGCAGAGCGGCGGGGCGCGGGCGGGTGTGATGGGCGGTTCGTCGTTCGTCATCCCGGCGAAGGCGAAGAATCCCGAGCTGGCCTGGCGGCTGTACGAGCACCTGGTCTTCAGCAAGGAGGGGTACACCACGGTCTACGGACAGAACGAGGTGTACCCAGGCGGACTCAACACGTCGATCCCGTCGTACCTGCCCGCGCTCGAACCGGGTACGCCGCTGTTCAAGCCGCTCGAGGCGCTCGGCGGTCAGGACCTGTGGAAGGTTGCCGTCGACGCGGGCAAGCAGGTGCCGGGCGGCTACACGATTCCCAGCTGGTGGGGGAAGGCCGTCGACTACTTCGGTGTCAACGTGCAGAAGCTGCTCGCCGGCCGGATGAGTCCCGACGAGGTGCTGAAGACCTCGGCGTCGCAGATCCAGAAGAACCTGATGGGGCCCAGCTGAATGGCGACTCTCACTGAAGCGGCTACGACCCGGCGAACCGCCCAGCGGGTACGGCGGCGCCGGGTCAAGGCCGCGCCGTACCTGTTCGTCGCGCCGTTCGTGCTGGTGTTCGCCGCGTTCAGCGCCTACCCGATCTTCTTCGCGCTGCAGCTGAGTTTCACCAACTGGCACGGCGCCGGGGTGCTGAAGGTCATTGGGTTCGCCAACTACCGGTATCTGCTCACCAGCCCGGACTTCTGGCAGTCGATGGCGACGTCCGGGGTGCTGTGGCTGCTCGTCGTACCGGCGCAGGTGTTGCTCGCGCTGACGATCGCCGTCGCGTTGCGCAAGGCAAGGTTCCGCGGCGTGTTCAGCGCGGCGCTGATCGCACCGTTCGTGACGCCGCTGGTGGCGATGGCGCAGGTGTGGATCATCCTGTTCGACAAGGACTTCGGCGCGGTGAACCACGGATTGAGCACTTTAGGATTGCCGACAATCGGATGGCTGACCACGGCCGCATGGGCCAAGGTGACGGTCGCGCTGCTCGTGTTGTGGCGGACCACCGGGTACGCCGTCATCCTGTTGATGGCCGGATTGTCGACAATCCCAGCGGATGTTTACGAGGCGGCCCGGATCGACGGTGCCGGGGCGTGGCACCAGTTCTGGTCGATCACCGTGCCGCTGGTGACGCGCACGCTCAGCTTCGTCGTCGTGATCGGCACGCTCACTGTCTTCCAGTTGTTCGCCGAGCCGTACGTCGTGACCGGCGGCGGACCGTTCAACGGGACTCGGACCGCCGGACTGTACCTCTACAAGCACATCACCAACTCCGACCTCGGGCTCGGGGCGGCGAACTCGATGCTGCTCGTGGTCATGGTTCTCGCGTTGTCACTCGCCTCGATCCGGTTGCTGCGTTCCAGGGAGGATTCATGAAGCGTTCGGAGCGGTCCGGCGTACCTGATGCAGCCCGGAGATCGGCCGCCGGCGACGGAACTCAGCTCGGCGCGATCGGCCGCTACGGCCTGCTCACGGTCGCCGGTGTCGTCAGCCTGGCGCCGCTGCTGTGGATGATGGTCTCGTCGCTGAAGCCCGGAGCGGCCATCATCTCGAGTCCGTTCAGCTTCGACCCGGGGCAGCTGACGCTGTCGAACTTCCGGTCGATGCTGGACACCATTCCGATCGGCACCGGTTTCCGGAACACCGCGATCGTGGTCGTGGTCAAGGGCGCGCTGACGATGATCTTCTGCCCGATGGCGGGCTTCGCGTTCGCGAAATACGCCTTCCCGGGCAAGCGGGTGCTGTTCGCGACCGTGCTGACCACCCTGATGCTGCCGACGCTGGTGCTGCTGATCCCGTTGCTGCTCGAGATGAGTCAGCTCGGCTGGGTGAGCACGTTCCAGGCGTTGATCCTGCCCGGCGCGATCGACGCGTTCGGGGTGTTCTGGATGCGGCAGGTGATCCTGGCGATTCCGGACGAGCTGCTGGACGCCGCGCGGGTCGACGGTGCGAACGAGCTGCGGATCTTCTCGAGCATCGTGCTTCCGGTGATCCGGCCGGGGCTGGCGGCGCTCGGCGTACTGACCTTCATCAACATCTACAACGACTTCGTCTGGCCGGTGGTCGCGGTGAACGACGAGCAGCACCAGACGCTGCAGGTGATGCTGTCGGCGCTGGCCCAGAACATCCGCTCGGGTCAGCTCGGTGCCGACTGGACCAGCGTCTGGGGTCAGTTGCTCGCGGCAAGCACCGTGGCGGCGATCCCGGTCCTGATCGTGTTCGT
>DASXXB010000406.1:0-1942 GCA_036503355.1 Kribbella sp.
GCGAAGCACCTGCAGCACACCGTCTGCCCGAACTGCGGCCAGTACGGCGCCAAGGGCGAGCGTCGCCAGGTCGTCGAGAGCTAAACGGCACCAGTCAGTGAATTCTTCGGTCAACGAAACGGGGCTCTACGCCGAGCTGAATCAGCGGCTCGGCGTATCGCTGGCTGACAATTTGCTGGAGCACGCCTTCACCCACCGCTCGTACGCGTACGAGAACGGTGGGCTGCCGACGAACGAGCGGCTGGAGTTCCTCGGGGACTCCGTGCTCGGCGTCATCGTCACGGAGTCGCTGTTCCGGAACCACCCGGACCTGAGTGAAGGCCGCTTGGCCAAGCTCCGGGCCGCGGTGGTCAACATGCGTGCGCTTGCGGGTGTGGCCCGCGAGCTCAAGCTGGGCAAGTACCTGCGGCTCGGCCGCGGCGAAGAGGCCACCGGTGGTCGGGACAAGTCCTCGATCCTCGCCGACTGTGTCGAGGCGCTGATCGGCGCCGTCTACCTGGACCGCGGCTTCGAGGTCGCCGGCGGGGTGGTGCACCGGCTGTTCGATGACCTGATGGAGTCGTCGGCCCGGCTCGGCGCCGGCCTGGACTGGAAGACCTCGCTGCAGGAGCTGGTCGCCCAGCTCGGCGTCGGCGTGCCGGAGTATGTGATCGCGGAATCCGGACCGGACCATGCCAAGACGTTCGAGGCGCGGGTCCGGATCGGTTCCGACACCTACGGCCACGGCATCGGCCGGAGCAAGAAGGAAGCCGAGCAGCAGGCTGCCGAGACCGCCTGGAAGGCCCTGCGCGCGGCGCATCCCGACAGCGTGGACCCTTCGCAGCAGCCGTAAGTGCCCGAGCTTCCCGAGGTAGAAGTTGTACGGCGCGGTCTGGCCGGCTTTCTGGCCGGCCGGACCGTCGACACCGTCGAGGTCCTGCATCCCCGCCCGGTACGGCGCCACGCCGCCGGGCCGGAGGACTTCGTGTCCCGGCTCAAGGGGCAGGTGTTCGCGGAGCCGGCCCGCCGCGGGAAGTACCTGTGGCTGCCGCTGACGTCCGGTGACGCCGTCCTGACGCACCTCGGGATGAGCGGCCAGTTCCGGGTCCAGCCGGTCGGCGCGCCCGACGAGCCGCATCTGAGGGTCCGGTTCCGGTTCGCCGACGACGGCGGAGAGGTCCGGTTTGTGGACCAGCGGATGTTCGGTGGTCTGTCGTACTCCGAGGGTGGCGCCGAGCTGCCCGCCGAGATCGCGCACATCGCCCGGGACCCGTTCGATCCGCTGTTCGATCCCGACGCGGCGATCGCGAAGATCCGGCGCCGCAGGACCGGCCTGAAGCGGGCGCTGCTGGACCAGACCGCGGTCAGCGGGATCGGCAACATCTACGCCGACGAGGCCTTGTGGCGGGCCAAGCTGCATTACGCGCGGGCGACAGAAACGCTGAAACCCTTACAAATAAGGGCGATCCTCGAGCAGGCGCATGCGGTGATGGCCGAGGCCCTGACCGTTGGTGGCACCAGCTTCGACGCGCTGTACGTCAACGTGAACGGGGAATCCGGGTACTTCGAGCGCGGCCTGAACGTCTACGGGCAGGAGGGCTCGCCGTGCCCCCGGGACGGCCGGCCGATCCGTCGCGAGCCGTTCATGAACCGTTCGTCGTACCGGTGCCCGAAATGTCAGCCGGTCCCGCGGCACGTCCGCTGGTGAGCGAGGTATCGTTAACAAAGGTGGCCCAGGTTGACCCGTCGGCCCCGCCGGTGTCACCCTGAAAGACGGCACACCTTTTCGGCGCTCCCGCATGACCAGGACTCAGGAGCGCGACCGGCCAGAACCCTTCCGGAGGACAGCACAATGGCCAAGGCTCTTCTAGGGCATCTTGGAGGCACTGACCCGCGCATGCTGGAGCAGGTTCGTCTGCTCAACCGGCGTGTCGCCGATCTGGAGGCGCACGTGATGCGGCTC
>DASXXB010000407.1:0-9340 GCA_036503355.1 Kribbella sp.
GATCGAGACGCCACCGAGCGCCGCAGTCTTGGTCTGCGGCCCGGTCGTCGTCGGCCCCGGGTCGGTCACCCACATCCAGATCGGCACATTCACGATGCCGACGTGGTTCGCACTCTGCACGTACGGCGAAAGCCCGAGCTGCGGCGCCACAAACGTCATCGTCTCAACGACCCGCCGAGCCGCCACCCTCGGATCAATCGTCCGCGTCTGTGCGGGCGGGATGTTCACCGATTCGAGGTCGAGTCGGCCCAACGGCTTTCCTTCCACGACGCCGAGGATCTTGAAGCATCGGTAGAACTTCGTACCCGGCGGATAATCGCCGGGATCGTTGGAGTTGCGCAGCCCCACCGGGCCGTCCAATAGCGTCAGATAACACCCCGACGCTGCATGAAAGAACCCGTTGTCGGTCCGGCACGGCACAATCTCGCCCTTGAAGACACAGGCAGACCCACCGGGCTTCTTGGTCCCGGGGGTCGTTGTCGCGGAGGTCTTGGGTGGATTTCCGTCGTCGCTGACCTGCAGTTCACATTCACCGGTGATGACGTCTCGTCGGCACGGCGGCGGATCGGTCGCGACGGCCGCCGGGGCCATCAGGACGGAGGTGATGAGCGTTCCTACCGCGACAAATGTTGTCAGCATTTGGTTGCCTGATTCATTCCGTAGTAGGCCTTCCAAGCGTTCTGATCGAAGTGCATCTGCATCTCGTCGATCCAGCGACTGGGGGCACCAGTTGGCTTCACGTTCTTTCCCTGAGCGTCCACCGCGGTCACCTTGGAGGCGTCGACGCAGGCCTGCACGGTGATCTCCGTGATCTGGCCGTTGGCGCCTGCGGCGCCGACCTTGAGAGCTTTGGTCCAGATCACCTCGATCTCGCCCACTGCGTGCCACCGACGACTCTTGTACGTCGCGGCTTGGTTCAACTCGGTGCTCAGCATGACCCCGGTTGCGACCTTTGACAGTCCGGCCACGTTCGTTCCGCCGCTGGCGGCTGTCGCGACCTTGGCCGCGATGTACGCCCGATAGCCTGCCTGCGCTGCCGCTGCTTGGGCTTCGGTGGAATCGGTCGGCGTAGGAGACGACGACGGTGTCGCGGACGTGGGCGACGCAGCGGGGGTTGCGTTGGGCTGGCCGGCTTCGGGGGAGCCTTGGCAGGCGGTCAGCGCCATGAAGGCGCAGAGGGCTGCGAGGGTGGTTCCGAGAGCCGGTCGGCGCGGCATGGGGGCTCCGTTCCTTGGTGCTGTTGGTGTAAAGGGTCGCATACGGAGGGTGTTCGAGGGGCCGATTGTCCACAGGGGCTGCAGGTTCCTGCAGATGGGATGGGCGGGTTGTGGATAAGGGCGCCGTTGAGGGCCGGCGCGTCGTAGAGTCGGGATGTGGCTGCTGAAGGTTCTGGGGTTCGGTCGGTGGGGGACGTGCGGCGGGATGTTGCCGGGGTGCTCGCGCGGTTTCGGCGGGGGCGGGGG
Organism: Kribbella sp.; assembly: GCA_036503355.1. GTDB lineage: Bacteria > Actinomycetota > Actinomycetes > Propionibacteriales > Kribbellaceae > Kribbella. Next base: position 1,464 of record DASXXB010000407.1, read on the forward strand.
ATGGCGTTCAGTTTTGGGGACGGTGGGGTGCCTGAGGCTGTGGTGCTGACGTACGACCAGTTCGAGGAGCTTGGTGGGGAGTCGAAGTTCGAGCGTCGGCCTGGGGTGGTGGCTGCGGAGGTCGTGGGGGATGAACTCGGGTCGATGGTGGATGCGATCCGGGATGCTTCGTTCGTGCCGGTCGTTTGGGGGGACGGGGGTGAGCCGGAGGCGGTGATCATGTCGACGTCGCAGTACCGGCAGTTGCGTGGCGACGACGAGCCGCCGGCCGGGACGATCGATGATCCGACGCGGCGTGTGTACGCGAGTGAACCGCTTCCGACCAGCCGCGCGATGACGCTCGACGAGATCGCCGAGATGATGGGGCCGGAAGCCGTGAAGGATCTTGAGGATCTGCGCCGCGCGGACGATGAGAATCCGTGAGTGGAGCCCCGCAGTACGAGGTCATCATCAGCGACAAGTTTGCTGAGGATCTGAGGCGACTGGCTGCGGACGCGCGTGCGGATCCGGGCAGGGTCTTTCTCCGACAGCAGCTCCTGGCTCAGATGAAGCAACTGGCCGAGGGGGCCACGGATGGGCGGCATGCTTTGGGGTATGAGGCTGGGAAGGGGGATTTGCGGGACTGTGTGACTGCTTATCTGCAGTCTGATCCGCAGGCCAAGGCGGACTGGCGGTTGGTGTTTCGGGAGATGCCGCCGGCTGGTCCCGGTGAGCTTCCTCGGCGGGAGTTCCTGGCGGTGAAGCCTCGGCAGGGGACCGGCAACGTCTATGAGCACACCTGCGCTCGGCTCAATCGGAATCTTCACGATCGGCAGCCTGGTTTGAATGCATTCGGTGATCGGATGCCGAGCTTGAAGCAGAACCAGGTTCAGCGGCAGGTCGAGCTCGATACCAATCGTGCGATCGCGCACGCGTTTCCCGGGCAGGTGCCGTTGGCAACTTCACGTCCGTTGGCGGCAGCGCAGTTCGGGCAACGCTCCACAGACAGTTCAGCCCGGCCGGCCCGCGCCCTCGACCGCTGACGTACGGTCTGCACCGAGCGCAGCGCAGTTCGGCGTGGGTGGTTACTTGGAGTTTCCGTTCTCAGCGTGGTCACGTGCGATGTTTCCGTAGTCCGGGATCGCCGGCGGCTTGGCTGTGGGGGGCGGGCGTGGCAGGCTGGTTGGGTTTGGTTGTGGGCGGAAGGGGTTTGTCATGCGGTTTCATCATGATCGGGAGCCGTCGGGCGACCTGACGTTCAGTGATGTGTTTCTGGTGCCGAATCGGTCGGGGGTGGCGTCGCGGCTGGACGTGGACCTGTCGACGGCGGACGGGACCGGGGCGTCGATCCCGGTGGTCGCGGCGAACATGACCGCGGTGTCGGGGCGGCGGATGGCGGAGACGATCGCGCGTTGTGGTGGGCTCGCGGTGATCCCGCAGGACATTCCGGTGGACGTGGTCGCCGAGGTCGTTGCCTGGGTCAAGCAGCGCGATCCGGTGCACGACACTGCCCTGACCCTGCCACCGACCGGGACCGTGGGCGAGGCGCTGAACCTGCTCCCGAAGCGGAACCACGGCGCCGTGGTCGTCGTCGATCGCGGACGCCCGGTCGGCGTTGTGACGGAGGCGGACTGTTCCGGGGTGGACCGGTTCACGCAGCTGGATGCCGTCATGTCCCGTGAGCTGCTCACGGTGCCGCAAGGTATCGATCCCGAGGCGGCGTTCAACCAGCTCCACGACGGCCGGCACCGGCTCGCGCCGGTGGTCGACGCCAACGACGAGATCGTCGGCATCCTCACCCGCCAGCGCGCCCTCCGCGCAACGCTGTACGAGCCGGCGCTCGACGCCAACGGCAAGCTCCGGATCGCCGCCGCGATCGGTATGAACGGCGACGCCGAGCAGAAGGCGAAGGCGCTCCTCGACGTCGGCATCGACGTACTCGTCCTCGACACCGCGCACGGGCACCAGGAGCGGATGCTCGAGGTCGTCGAACGGGTCCGCGCCCTCGCCCCGCAGGTGCCGATCGTGGCCGGCAACGTGGTGACCGCCGAGGGGGTCACCGACCTGGTGAACGCCGGCGCGGACATCGTGAAGGTCGGCGTCGGCCCCGGCGCCATGTGTACGACCCGGATGCAGACGGCGGTCGGCCGCCCGCAGTTCTCCGCCGTCCTGGAATGTGCGACGAGGGCGCGCGAGCTCGGCAAGCACGTCTGGGCGGACGGCGGCGTACGGCATCCGCGCGACGTGGCGCTGGCGCTCGCGGCCGGCGCGTCGAGCGTGATGATCGGGTCCTGGTTCGCCGGTACGTACGAGTCGCCCGGCGACCCGCACCGCGACAGCAAGGGCCGGATCTACAAGGAGAGTTTCGGGATGGCGTCCGCGCGCGCCGTGAAGTCCCGGACCGTCGAGGACTCGCCGTTCCAGCGGGCCCGCAAGAGCATCTTCGAGGAAGGTATCTCGACCGCCCGGATGTACCTGGACGCCGAGCGCCCGAGCGTCGAGGACCTGCTGGACTCGATCGTCTCCGGCATCCGCAGTTCCTGCACGTACGTCGGCGCCGCGAACCTCGACGAGTTCCACGAGCGTGCCGTGGTCGGGCTGCAGACGGCCGCCGGGTACGCCGAGGGCAAGCCGCTCGACACCAGCTGGCTGTAATCGACTACATCGGCCTCACCCCGGGGATGAGACCGGGGGCCTGGCAAGATCATGCGCCGGGCGATGGTCACGGACCGCGATCGGTGTCACCGTGTTGTCAACAGGGGGAGGAAGGGCACCGAAACGATCCGTCGGGGGGTCGGGATCCCGTTGGGGGCAGCGGGAACCGCGACGCGGGGGCGCACGACAAACCGGTGTCCTGCTCGTAGACGCGGGCGGTGGTGGGTTCGGCCGAGGCTTGGGAGGGCGACTCGGGAACTCGGCCACCGCCCGCGATGCGGTGCGGCACCTTGATCATCGACGGCGTACGGCGGCATAGTCGAATGATCGATTGCTGCTGGGGAGCGCCGCCGTGGATGCAGACGAAGCTGCCCCGCTGCGGGTCGACGCGGAGACCGCGATCATCCTGCGCGAGGCGTACCACAAGATCGAGGCGTTGTTCCGCTCCGACCACTACGGTCTGTACGACTACGTCCGGGTGGTGGCCGGGAAGATCGCGCACGTCGACGCGTTCTACGTCGGGTTCCTGCAGGGCAGCAGCCGGGTGCGGTACCCGTACGGCCACGACAGCGGCCAGTACGTCGACCCGGATACCCACAACTTCGGGCCGGAGGGGCAGACCGCGTGGCTGCTCAAGCACCGGCAGACGTACCGGTACGCCTACGACAACGGGCGCGCGCTGCACGCCGGCGTACCGGTCGGGGACGCGGCGCGACGGTCCGCGGACGCCGTGACAGTGCCGATCTTCCGGCCGGCCAAGGACGGCCCGGACCAGCTGTTCGGGATGCTGTCGATGCAGAGCTACACCCCCAGGACGTACGACGACAACGCGGTGCGGGCGTTCGAGTGGTTGTGCGCCGTGGTGGAACGCGTGCTGACCCGTGAGGGCGAGGACCGGGAGGCGTTGCGCCGGCTGCCCGCGGGGGACGTCGGCCCGAACCTGCTGACGTCCGACCACGTGATGGAGTACCTGACGCATCGGGTGGCGTCGATCCGGGAGATCGCGGCCGAAGCGATGCGCGAGCCGGACGCGAGTACCGCCGTACACAGGCACCTGGAGCGGATCATCGATGCCGCCGAGCACATCCAGTCCGAGCTCATCGAGATGCTGATGGAGACCGACGAGGCGCCCGAACGCCGGTTCACCAGCCTCACGAAGGCACAGCAGGGCGTCGCGCTCCTGCTCGCCGACGGCCTCGACAACGATCAGCTCGCCGCGGAGCTCGGCGTCAGCCTCAACACCGTCAAGACCCACCTGAGCGCGATCCTGCGCAAGTACAACTTCCGCTATCGCGCCCAGGTGGCCGAGGACGTCCGCAAGTACCTCGCGCGTTAGGGCACGTCTCCCAATTCCACGCCTACTGCGCGGCACTCGACGGGCACCTCGGCGACCGGGAGCGAAGGGCCCGATGAAACCCACATCGAACCCTCCGCTCCCGGTCGCCGAGGCACTCCGCCGAGCACCTGCTCGCTACGGCGTGGAATTGGGAGACGCACCCTAATACGACCGGGCGACGTACGCCGTCAGGTTCTGCTCGTTGTCGCCGATCGGCAGCGAGCCGTCGGGGCGTTGGAGGCAGCGGACCGTGACACCGGATTCGGCCAGGCGGTCCTCGCCGGCTTCGCCGATCGCGTCGTACGGCAGGCGTGCCCAGCCGGCGGCGGTCGCCTCGACTGCTTCGTCGACGGTCGACACCGTGGCGATGCGGGCGTCCTGGCGTTCGGTCGCCTCCGCCAGCAGGTACGTCTGGTCCGCGTCGATCGCCTCGACAACCGTTGTCGTGAGGTCGCTGAGGCTGACGGCGGACTTCGACGAGTTGCGGAGGCGGCGTACGACGGTGGCGGCGCCGGCGGCCAGGTCGCGCGGGCCGACCTCGATGCGGATCGGGACACCCTTCAGCTCCCAATTGACCGCGCGCCGCCCGAACGGCTGGTCGGCGCGGTCGTCGAGCGTGACTCGCAGACCGGCCGCGGTCAGGTCGTCGGCGATACGCCGGGCTGCGGCGATCGCCTCGTCCTTGACGGCGAGTACGACGGCCTGCACCGGGGCGACCGCCGGCGGGACGCGGAGCCCTGCGTCGTCGCCGTGCACCATGATCAGCCCGCCGACCATGCGGGTGGTACTGCCCCAGGAAGTGGTCCAGGCGAGCTCGCGCTGCCCTTCGCCGGACAGGTACTCGATACCGAACGCGCGGGCGAAGTTCTGCCCGAGCTCGTGCGACGTACCCATCTGCAACGCCTTGCCGTCACCGGTCATCGCTTCCAGCGTCATCGTGTTGATCGCGCCGGCGAACCGCTCCCGCCGGGTCTTCCGGCCGGCCACGACCGGGATCGCCAGCACGTTGACCATGACGTCGCGGTAGACGTCGTACAGGATGCGGGTCGCGAACGCGCGGGCGTCTTCCGCGGTGGCGTGTGCGGTGTGGCCTTCCTGCCACAGGAACTCCGTCGTCCGCAGGAAGAGCCGCGGGCGGAGCTCCCAGCGGACCACGTTCGCCCATTGGTTCAGCAGCAGCGGGAGGTCGCGGTAGCTCTGGATCCACTTGGCCATGTACTCGCCGATCACGGTCTCCGACGTCGGGCGGATCACCAGCGGCTCTTCGAGTTGCTTGCCGCCGGCATGCGTCACGACCGCGAGCTCGGGGCTGAATCCTTCGACGTGCTCGGCCTCGCGCTGCAGGTAGCTCTCGGGGATCAGCAACGGGAAGTACGCGTTCGCGGCGCCGGTGGCCTTGATGCGGCGGTTCATTGCCTCCTGCAACAGTTCCCAGATCCCGTAGCCGTACGGTCGCACGACCATGGTTCCCCGCACCGGGCCGTTCTCGGCGAGCTCGGCCTTGGCAATCACGTCCTGGAACCATCGGGGGTAGTCCGTTGCCTGCTGGGCAAGCACGGAGCGGGTCGCTGTCATAACCGCAGTCTAAGAACCAGAAATCTGTTGCGGCGATGCATTTCCCAGGTCTAAAAGAACAGCTCCCGGCGCCCTAGCGGGCACCGGGAGCTGGAAGGACATGGGTCAGAGGGTGGCGAGGGCTTCGTTCCAGGTTTTGGAGGGGCGCATTACTGCGGCTGCCTTGGCGGGGTCGGGGTGGTAGTAGCCGCCGAGGTCCGCGGGGCTGCCCTGGACGGCGAGGAGCTCGTCGACGATGGTCTGCTCGTTGGCGGCCAGCGTCTCGGCGAGCGGCGCGAACGCCTTGGCCAGATCAGCGTCGTCGGTCTGCTTGGCCAGCTCCTGCGCCCAGTACAGCGACAGGTAGAAGTGGCTGCCGCGGTTGTCGATGCCGCCGACGCGACGGGTCGGGGACTTGTCCTCGTTCAGGAACGTGGCGGTGGCCCGGTCCAGGGTGTCGGCGAGGATCTGCGCCCGCGCGTTGCCGGTCGCCTGGGCCAGGTGCTCGAAGCTCGCGGCCAGCGCGAAGAACTCACCCAGGCTGTCCCAGCGCAGGTAGTTCTCCTTGACCAGCTGCTGCACGTGCTTCGGCGCCGAGCCGCCCGCACCGGTCTCGAACAGACCGCCGCCGGCCATCAGCGGGACGACCGAGAGCATCTTCGCGCTGGTGCCCAGCTCGAGGATCGGGAACAGGTCGGTCAGGTAGTCACGCAGTACGTTCCCGGTCACCGAGATCGTGTTCTCGCCGCGGCGGATCCGCTCCAGCGAGAACTTGATCGCGTCCACCGGCGCCAGGATCCGGATGTCCAGGCCCTCGGTGTCGTGCTCGAACAGGTACGTCTGCACCTTCGCGATGATCTGGGCGTCGTGGGCGCGGGTCTCGTCCAGCCAGAACACCGCCGGGTCACCGGTCGCGCGGGCCCGGTTGACGGCCAGCTTGACCCAGTCCTGGATCGGCGCGTCCTTGGTCTGGCAGGCGCGGAAGATGTCGCCCGCGGAGACGGTCTGCTCGAGGACCACGGTCCCGGAGGTGTCGACGAGCCGGACCGTACCGGTGGTCTGGATCTCGAACGTCTTGTCGTGCGAGCCGTACTCCTCGGCCTTCTGCGCCATCAGGCCGACGTTCGGCACCGAACCCATCGTGGACGGGTCGAACGCGCCGTGCTCCCGGCAGTCGTCGAGGACCGCCTGGTAGATGCCCGAGTAGCTGTGGTCCGGCAGTACGGCGAGGGTGTCGTGCTCCTCGCCGTCCGGGCCCCACATGTGGCCCGACGTACGGATCATCGCCGGCATCGACGCGTCCACGATCACGTCCGACGGGACGTGCAGGTTCGTGATGCCCTTGTCGGAGTCGACCATCGCGAGCTTCGGCCCGGCGGCCAGTTCGGCGTCGAACGAGGCCTTGATCTGCGCGCCCTCGGGCAGCGTGGCGATGCCGTGCAGGATGCCGCCGAGTCCGTCGTTCGGGCTCAGACCGGCCTTCGCGAGCACGTCGCCGTACTGCGCGAACGTCTCCGGGAAGAACGCGCGGACGACGTGACCGAAGACGATCGGGTCCGAGACCTTCATCATCGTGGCCTTCAGGTGCACCGAGAACAGCACGTCCTCGGCCTTGGCCCGGGCGATCTGTGCGGTCAGGAACTCGCGCAGCTCGGCGATGTGCATCACGGAGGCGTCCACGACCTCACCGGCCAGCACCGGCACCGACTCGCGGAGCACGGTCGTGGTGCCGTCGTCGCCGGCGAGCTCGATCCGCAGGCTGCCGTCGGCCTCGATCACCGTGGACTTCTCGGTGGCGCGGAAGTCGTCGGTGTCCATGGTGGCCACGTTGGTCTTCGAGTCGGCGGTCCAGGCGCCCATCCGGTGCGGGTGCGCCCTGGCGTAGTTCTTCACCGAGGCGGGGGCGCGGCGGTCGGAGTTGCCCTCGCGCAGCACCGGGTTCACCGCGGAACCCTTGACCTTGTCGTAGCGGGCCTGGATGTCCCGCTCCTCGTCGGTCTTCGGCTCGTCCGGGTACTCCGGCAGCGCGTAGCCCTGGGACTGCAGCTCGGCGATCGCGGCCTTCAGCTGCGGGACCGAGGCCGAGACGTTCGGCAGCTTGATGATGTTCGCCTCGGGGTGGTGCGTCAGCTCACCGAGCTCGGCGAGGGCGTCCGCGACCCGCTGGTCGTCCTTCAGGTACTCCGGAAACACGGCCAGGATGCGGCCCGCCAGTGAGATGTCCCGGGTCTCCACGCCGACACCGGCCTGGCCGGCGTACGCCTGGACGACAGGGAGGAACGAGTACGTGGCGAGCGCCGGAGCCTCGTCGGTGTGGGTGTAGATGATCGTCGAGTCAGTCACGGGCCCACCT
>DASXXB010000408.1:0-15853 GCA_036503355.1 Kribbella sp.
ACGCGACCAGTAGCCCGCGGTGCAGCCGCCACGCCAGCGCGAGCGGCGAGCCGAGCGTGCCGTCCGCCGGTCCGAGCCGATCCGGGAGCAGACCCGCTCCCACATCCCGCCGTACGGCGAGACTCACCGCCACAACCACCAACAGGACGGTCACCGCGAGGATCACGAGCGCCAACCACCAACGGTTCTGGGCGTATGGGTGGATCTGCTGTGCCCAGCCGATCGGGGAAAAGTATGACAGCCAGGCGAGCGGCCCGTCCGTATGCGCACTGGTGTCCCCGGCGGCCCGCAGTACGTAGGCCGCTCCGACGACGCCGATCGCAATGCCACGTGCGGTTCCGGCGCTTGCGGTGAGCTGCGCCGCGACGGCACCGATGCCCGCGAACAGCCAGCCGGTGCCCGCGTAGACGATGCCGATGGCAACCGACCCGGCGAGCGGCAGGTCCTGGCTGTGCATGCCGAGGGCAAGCAGTACGCCGAGCACGACGTTCGCGCCGAGGGTGGTGATCAACGCGGCGGCGAGCTGCGCATGCCGTCCGACAACGGTTGCCCCGAGCAACTCGCGACGGCCGGACTCCTCCTCGACGCGGGTGTGCCGGATCACCGTGAGCAGACTGATCAGCCCGACCATCACCGGCACGAACCCGAGCCGCCAGGTCACGAACTCGCCGAGACTCGGCCCGGAAAGCTCGCCGTACAAGGTGATGAAGCCCGCGTTGCTCGCGTACTTGACCCGTGCGTCCGGCGTCGGGAACAGGTCGCCGTACTGCTTGACGTAGCTCACCGAGATCGCCGTGAGCAGGATGATCCACAACGGCAGCACGATCCGGTCGCGGCGCAGGATCAGGCGGATCAGACCGCCCGTCCCGGCGAGGCTCCTCATCGCACGGCCTCGGGCTCGTACAGCCGCAGGAACAGCTCCTCCAGCGACGGCGGCTGACTGACCAGACTCCGTACGCCGATCTCGGTCAAACGTCGCAGTACCGGGTTGATCTCGTCGGTGTCCACATCGAACCGGACCCGGCCCTCGTCGACCTGCAGATCGTGGACGCCCGCCAGCTGCGCGAGACCGTCCATCGGGCCGATGAGCTCCGCCTGGATCGACGTACGGGTGAGGTGGCGCAGCTCGTTCAGCGTGCCGCTCTCGACGGCGCGGCCGGCCCGGATGATCGTGACCCGGTCGCACAGGGCCTCGACCTCGGACAGGATGTGGCTGGACAGCAGGACCGTCCGCCCGTCGCGGTCGCTGATCTCCTGCACGACCTCGCGGAACACCTCCTCCATCAGGGGATCCAGCCCACTCGTCGGCTCGTCGAGGAGCAGGAGCTCGACGTCGGAGGCGAACGCGGCGACCAGCGCGACCTTCTGGCGGTTGCCCTTCGAGTACGCGCGGGCCTTCTTGCGCGGGTCCAGGTCGAAGCGTTCGAGCAGCTCGGCCTTGCGCTTCTTGTCCACCCCGCCGCGCATCCGGCCGAGCAGGTCGATCGCCTCGCCGCCGGACAGGTTCGGCCACAGCGTCACGTCACCCGGCACGTAGGCGAGGCGCCGGTGCAGAGCGGTGGCGTCCGACCACGGGTCGCCGTCGAGGACGCTTGCCCTGCCCTCGTCCGCGCGGGTCATTCCGAGCAGGATGCGAATGGTGGTGGTCTTCCCCGCGCCGTTCGGGCCGAGAAACCCGTGCACCTCACCGGTTCGCACCGTGAGGTCGAGACCGTCCAGGGCGTGGGTGCGCCCGAACCGCTTGACCAGACCTTCCGTACTGATCGCAGCCGGCATGATCACTTCTCCTGTTTCCGCAGTTTGTCGACCTGTTCCGGGGTGAGTAGCGGGATCGCGAAGACCTCCATCAGCGCCTGACCGATCCGGTTGTAGCCCGCCGGGGTGGTGATGTCCTCGCCGATCGCCTTCGAGACCTGGTCGCGCAGGATGAAGACGCTCAGCTTGATCGCGGCCAGCGCGGCGGCGTACCCGCGGGGGTCCTTGGGGGTGATGCCGTAGCTCGCGGCCCAGTCCTCGACCGCGTCGACGCCCTCGAGGAACAGCGCGGTCGCGGTCTCCGAGCCGTCCATCATCGACCGCACGATGTAGAGCTGCAGCGGGAACGCGACCGGGTGCAGCGCCAACGGGTCGAGCCGGGTCAGGTCGTGGTCCTGCGTGAGCTCGGCGCCGATCTGCAGCATCCGTTCCTTCGCGTACTTGTCGCAGGCCTCCCGCAACGACTCCTTCGACCCGAAGTGGTGCCGCACCAGCCCCGACGAAACCCCCGCCGCGGCCGCGATGTCCCGGATCGACGTCCCGTCGATCCCGCGCTCCCCGAACAGCTCGATCGCCGCATCCCGGATCCGCGCCCGCGCCGTCAGATCATCAGCCGGCCGTTCCACATCCGCTCCTCTCGCTACACACAGAAGCAAACTACTACACGATCGTGTAGTCAAGTGCAGGCTACGGCATTACGCGGTAATCGACGAGCAAGTAGCCGCTCGGGGTCTGGGTGCAGTGCACGGTCTCCAGGCGGACCGGCGGGAGGCCGGTGAGGAGCTGCCGGCCGCTGCCGACGACCGTCGGGACCACGACGAGCTTGAGCTCGTCGAGGAGGCCGGCGGTGAGCAGCGCCCGGGTGACCGAGATGCTGCCGTGGATGCCGATGTCGCCACCGGGCTTGGCCTTGAGATCGCGGACGAACTCGGCCGGCTCGCCGTCGATGACGTGCGAGTTGGCCCACTCCGCCCCGAGTGCGGACGACGTCACGACGTACTTCGGTACGGCGTTGACGAACGACGCGAACGGCTCGATGTCGCTGGTCGGCCAGAACTGGGACCACTCGTCGTACGTGCGGCGGCCGAGGACGACCGTGTCCTGGGTGGCGATGAGCTTCGCGCCGGCGGCGTCCACCTCGTCGTCCCACCCGGTCAGGAACTGGTCGGCCCCCTCGGTCACGCCGTCGAGCGACACGAAGTAGGAGGCGACAACCTTGCGGGAGGTCGGGGCGGTGCTGCCGGGCCGGGTCTCGAACGACATGGTGGGAACTCCTTGGGATCGACTTGCTGGTCATCCCTGCGTCGAGCGAGCCGGACGGTATTCGACACCGGCATCGACCGGTAAGAAGATTACTTAACTGTGACGAAGTGCGGTATTTCGTTGACAGGGCATCGGCCGGTGGTGTGGTTTCTTCTCCAAACACCAACACCGGCTGGGGAAGGTTGCCCGATGAGGAAGCTGTTGGCCGTGCTGGCGGCGTTGTGCTTGCTGGCTGTGGGATCCGGGACCGCGGCAGCGGCCGAACCGGGGCAGAAGAAGGTCATCAAGATCGGCGTGACCCAGTCGGTGGACTCGATGAACCCGTTCCTGGCCGTGCGCCTGGTGACCGGGTCGATCCAACGGATGATCTACGGGTTCCTGACGGTGCCGGACTCGAAGACGCTGCAGCCGAGCCCGGACCTGGCGGAATCCTGGACGACGTCGCCGGACGGGCTGACCTGGACGTTCAAGATCCGCCAGGCGAAGTGGTCGGACGGGCAGCCGATCACCGCCGAGGATCCGGCGTGGACGTTCAACAAGATGATGACCGACGACGGCGCGAAGACCGGCAACGGGCCGGCGGTGGAGAACTTCGAGAGCGTCACGGCGAACGGCCAGGAGCTGACCATCAAGCTCAAGACCCCGCAGGCGTCGATGCTCGACAACCCGGTGCCGATCATGCCGAAGCACGTGTGGGAGAAGGTCAAGGACATCTCGGAGTACGACGGGGAGGTCTACCCGACCGTCGGCAGCGGGCCGTACGTCGCGGTCGAGCACAAGAAGGATCAGTTCGTCCGCCTGGAGGCGAACCCGGACTACTGGCGCGGCCGCCCGAAGATCGACGAGTTGCAGATCATCTTCTACGACAACCCCGCGGCGTCGATCGTCGGCCTGAAGAAGGGCGACATCGACCTGATCGGCCGGCTGAACCCGCCGGACTTCGAGTCGCTGAAGGGCGACGACAACATCGTCCAGTGGAACACCCAGGGCCGGCGGGCGACGTACCTGCAGATCAACCACGGCGCGACGACCAGCGACAACAAGCCGATCGGTGACGGGCACCCGGCGCTGAAGGACCCGAAGGTCCGGACCGCGCTGCACTACGCGATCGACAAGCAGAAGCTCGTCGACGAGGTCCAGGGCGGGCTCGCGAAGCCGGCCGACGGATCGATCATCCCGCCGCTGTACAAGGACTTCTTCTGGGAGGCGAGCGGTGCCGAGAAGGTCACCTTCGACCTCGCGAAGGCGAACAAGATCCTCGACGACGCCGGGTACAAGAAGGGACCGGACGGTGTCCGCACGATGCCGGACGGGTCGCGGAAACTCCAGTTCCGGTTCAGCATCCACACCGACACGCCGATCGAGGACAAGCTCGCCGAGTACCTGACCGGCTGGTTCCAACAGATCGGCATCACGCTGACCACCAAGCGCCTGGACTCCAGCAAGTTCACCGAGGAGACCGGCACGACGGCATTGTTCGACATCGCGATCAGCGGCTGGTCGGTGAACCCCGACCCGGAGGAGGTGCTCGGGACGCACCTGTGCAGCCGGCGCCCGACCGCGTCCGGGCAGGGCGGCGGCACCGAGTCGTTCTACTGCGACCCGACGTACGAGAGCCTCTACCTGCAGCAGCAGAAGGAACTCGACCGCGGAAAACGGGCGGAAACGATCAAGAAAATGGAGGAACGGCTGTACGTCGACGCGCCGGTGATCGCCCTCTACTACCCGAACGACCTCGAGGGCTACCGCAAGGACCGGATCGCGAGCATCACGCCGATCCCCGAGGACAAGGGCCTGCTGTACGGCGGATCCGGGTACTGGCCGTTCTACACGCTCGAGGCCGTGTCGAAGGACGGTACGTCGGACGACGGCGGCTCGAACGCGGGCGTGATCGCCGGCGTCGCCGCCGGAATCGTCGTACTCGCCGGCGCAGCCCTCGTCCTTCTCCGTCGCCGGCGCGGCGCGGCCGACGAGCGCGAGTGACGGTGTCCGAACTCGGGGCCGTCGAGGCGCTCGAGGAACGGCCTGCCCGCCACGGTCTGCTGCGGTACGCGGCGACCAAGGCGGGCGGTGCCCTGCTCAGTGTCGCGATGGTGATCGTCGCGACGTTCTTCCTGTTCCGGTTGCTGCCGGGCGACCCGGTGCGCGCGCTCGCGCAGGGCCGGAACATGACGCCCGAGCAGCTGGATCTGGAACGTGCGCGGCTCGGGCTCGACAAGCCGGTCCCGGAACAGTTCCTGCACTTCATCACCCAGACGCTGCGATTGGACCTTGGTGTCTCGTACGAGTACAAACGCCCGGTCCTCGACCTGATCGGCGAGCGGATCGGATCGACCCTGCTGCTCACCGGTACGGCGCTCGTGATGGCCGTGAGTCTCGGGTTGTGGCAGGGCGCCCGCGCCGGGTGGAAACCGGGCAGCCGGTTCGACAAGATCTCCACCGCGATCTCGCTGGTGCTGTGGTCGGTGCCGACGTTCTGGCTCGGGCTGTTGCTGCTGATGGTGTTCGCGGCCGGCATCGGCCCGATCCCGGGGATCTTCCCGACCCGCGGCAGTTCGAGCGTCGACAAACCGGACGGGTTCGCGGGCGTACTGGACGTCGGCGAGCACATGGTGCTGCCGTGCCTCACGCTGGTCGCCGTCGTCTATGCGCAGTACCTGCTGGTGATGCGGTCGTCGGTGATCGACGAGGTCGGTCAGGACTACATCACGACAGCGCGGGCCAAGGGGTTGCGCGACGACGACGTACGGCGCAAGCACGCCGTACCGAATGCGCTGCTGCCGACCGTGACGCTGGTGTTCATGCGCATCGGGTTCGTCGTCGGAGGTGCGGTGACGGTCGAGGCGATCTTCAGCTGGCCTGGGCTCGGGCAATTGTTCTACGAGGCGATCCGGGTGCCGGACTTCACGTTGATGCAGGGCACGTTCCTGCTGATCACGGTGTCGGTGATCCTGATGAACACGCTTGCCGACGTGGTCTACCACGTCCTCGATCCAAGGGTGCGGTCCGCATGAGCAGCCTCGTCTGGGTACGGCGGAAACGGGCTTTCGGAAAGTTCTGGATCGATTTCCGAAAACATCGCGCCGGAGTTTCCGGGCTGGTGATCCTGGTCGTCGCCGTCGTACTGGCGCTGGCCGCGCCGCTGTTCATCGACTCCAGCGTCACGAACGTGGTGTCCGGCACCAATGCGAAGCTCGCGCCGCCGAGCCTGTCCGACCCGCTCGGCACCGACGAATCGGGACGTTCGGTGCTGCTGATGATCTGGTGGGGTTCGCGGACGTCGCTGCTGATCGGATTCCTCGCCGCCTTGCTGAGCATGGTGATCGGGACCGTGCTCGGAATCGCGGCGGGACACTTCCGGCGCTGGACCGGTGCGGTGATCCTGCGGGTGACCGACTGGTTCCTGGTCCTGCCGTCGCTGGTCACTGCGCTGGTGCTGGCGGCGATCCTCGGCGGATCGACCGCGACGATCATCGTGGCGATCGGCGTCACGTCCTGGCCGTCGACGGCGCGGCTGATCCGGGCGCAGACGCTCGCCGTCGAAGCCCGCCCGTACATCGAGAGATCGCTCGCACTCGGGGCGGGTCACTGGCACATCACCACCCGGCACGTGCTGCCGAACGTCGCTCCGTTGCTGCTGGCAAGTACCACTCTGGAGGTGGCGAGTGCGATCGTCACCGAGTCGACGCTGGCGTTCCTCGGTGTCAGCGCGAACAAGACCTCGTGGGGCACGATGCTGCGCGGCTCGTATGACTGGGGCGCGGCGACCGCCGGCGCCTGGTGGTACATCCTCGTGCCGGGTCTGTGCATCGTGGCCGTGGTGATGGCTTTCACGTTATGTGGAAGGGCTCTGGAGACCGTACTGAACCCACGTCTACGCACCGGAGCCGCATGATGCTCACACTGGACGAGCTCTCCGTGACCTACCGCATCGGCGGGTCCGGCGACGTGCCCGCAGTACGTGGTGTGTCGCTGGAGCTGGCCGCGGGAGAAGCGATCGGTCTGGCGGGGGAGTCGGGCTCGGGGAAGTCGTCCGTGGCGCTCGCCCTGCTCCGGCTGCTCCCGCGGTCGGCTGCCGTCGGCGGGCGCGTGCTGCTGGACGGCGAGGACGTCCTGGCGATGAAGTGGGGCCGGCTGCGAGCAGTCCGGTGGTCGTCGGCGTCGATCGTCTTCCAGGGCGCACAGCACGGGTTGAACCCGGTACGCCGCATCGGTGATCAGATCGCCGAGCCGTTGATCGTGCACAAGCTGGCGTCCGGTTCCGCCGCGGACGCGCGTGTAGGGGAGTTGCTGGAACAGGTCGGTTTGCCGGCCTGGCGGGCGCGCAGCTATCCGCACGAGTTGAGTGGTGGCATGAGGCAACGCGTGATGATCGCGATGGCGCTGGCGTGTTCGCCGCAGCTGATCATCGCGGACGAGCCGACGACCGCGCTCGACCTGATGGTGCAGGCTCAGGTGCTGACATTGATCCGGCAACTGATCGCCGATCACGGGATCTCGTTGCTGATGATCTCGCACGACCTGTCGGTGCTCGCGGACGTCTGCGATCGGCTCGCGGTGATGTACGCCGGCCGTCTGGTCGAGGTCGGTCCCGCGTCGGGAGAGTTCCGGCACCCGTACAGTCAGGCGCTGGCCGCCGCGTTCCCGACCGTCGGCGATCCGGCCTCCCGGCTCGCACCGCGCGGGCTGGCGGGTGATCCGCCGGATCCGCAGCAGTTGCCGGGCGGATGCGCGTTCCATCCGCGGTGCCCGGTCGCGATCGAGTCGTGTGCGAGTACCGACGTACAACTGCTGGTGTCGGGTGACCGGGCCGCTGCCTGTGTCCTGGTAGGGGAGTGAGCTTGCTCGAGGCAACTGATCTGCAGGTCGAGTTCGCCGGCCGCGGTGGGCGGCGGGCGCGGGCGGTGGACGGCGTCAACCTGACCGTCGGCGCCGGCGAGATCGTCGCGCTCGTCGGCGAGTCCGGCTGCGGCAAGTCCACGCTCGCCCGCACGCTGCTCGGCCTCGAACGCCCGAGCGCCGGCCGGATCACGTACGACGGTACGCCGCTGAGCTACACGGGCCGCGCACTGCGCGCCTTCCGCCGCCAGGTCCAACTGGTCCTGCAGGACCCGATGGGATCGCTGAACCCCCGCCACACCGTCTACGAAGCCGTAGCCGAAGGCCCACGAATCCACCGCCTGGCTGACGAGGAATCGATCGTTTCGTCGGCGCTGGCGCGGGCGGGGCTGCGGCCGCCGGAGCGGTTCTTCCAGCGGTATCCGCACGAACTGTCCGGTGGTCAGCGGCAGCGGGTCGTGATCGCCGGCGCGCTCGCACTCGACCCGAAGGTGCTGATCGCCGACGAACCGGTCGCCTCTCTGGACGCCTCCGTCCGCGGCGAGATCCTCTCGCTCCTACTGCGGCTGCGCGACGACCTCGGCCTGTCCGCGCTCGTCGTCACCCACGACCTCGGCCTGGCCTGGAACATCGCCGACCGGGTCGCCGTCATGTACCTCGGCCGCATCGTCGAGTCCGGCCCGACCGAGGACGTCCTGACCAACCCGCAACACCCGTACACGAAGGCCCTGCTGAGCGTCCTGCCCGAATCCCCGTCCCGCATCGTCCTCACCGGCGAACCCCCCGACCCCACCCGCATCCCCGCTGGCTGCCGCTTCCACCCCCGCTGCCAACTGGTGGCCGCCGGCAACGGCACCGACGCCTGCACGACGACCGCGCTCCCCATCCTCCCCGCCACCTCCGACGTCCAGGTCGCCTGCCATCTGGTTCCAGTCCTTGACAATAGTTAACAGATAGTAGAACTATTTTGGTATGGCGCAACATCAGGTGGATCGGTTCTTCGAAGTACTGGCTGATCCGACGCGGCGGCACGTCGTACAGCTGCTGGGAGAAGGTCCGCGGCGGGCCGGCCAACTGGCGGCGGCGACTGGTACCTCGTCACCCGCGATGAGCCGGCATCTGCGGATCCTGCTGGAGGCGGGACTCGTGGCCGACGAGCGGGTTCCGGACGATGCGCGGGTCCGCGTGTTCCGGCTCAATCCCGAGCCTGTCGTCGCCGTACAGGCCTGGCTCGACCAGGTCCAGGCGCACTGGCGCGACCAGTTGGGCGCCTTCAAACGGCATGTCGAGCAGAAGGGGAATTCCGATGACTGAGCAGTCCGTCGAGGTCGCCGTCGAGGTCGCCGTCGATCCGGCCACCGCGTTCCAGGTGTTCACCGAGGAGATCGACCTGTGGTGGGTCCGCGGCCCGATCAACTTCTGGGACTCCGCCCGCGCGGTCGAGATCCGCATCGAACCGGGCGTCGGCGGACGGATTCTCGAGGTGTACGCCGACGATGCGCTGGAGCGTGGTGTCATCACCGCCTGGGAGCCGGGCGAACGGTTCGAGTATCGCAGTTCCACCGACGACACCGAGACCACGGTGACGTTCGACCCGATCGCTTCCGGCACCCGGGTGACCGTGCTCGAAGCGCTGGTCGACGGTGGCACCAAGGCCGTCTACTCCTGGCAGAACGTGCTGCACTGGTTCCCGGCCTGGGTCGCCCGCCGCAACACCGCGCCGCACACGGTTCGCGAGGTCGGCCGGCTCGCGATCGCCTTGTCCTACGAGGATCCCGCCGCCGCGGCCCGCTGGCTGCACACGGTGTTCGGCCTCGAGACCTGGGACCGCGTACCCGAGGAAGGCAAGCAACCGACCTGGATCGAACTCCACGCCGGCGCCTCCTCGATCATCCTGCTCAAGCGCTCCGAACCGGGCGCTCCGGCCGCCGACCACGCCGCCTGGGTGTACGTCGACGACCTCGACGCACACTTCACCCACAGCCAGGACAACGGCGCCAAGATCCTCACCGACATCCACCACCACGGCTACCGCTCCTACGAAGCAGAAGACCTCGAAGGCCACCACTGGACCTTCCTCCAAGCCCGCCCCACCATGCCATGACCGAACGTCCACCTGACCCCGAAGAAGGGAGGAGTTACAGGCGGCCGGCCTTCTTCAAGGCTAGGTAGGTGTCGGCCAGGGCTGGGGCGAGTTTGTCGGGGGGTTCGTCGAGGACGGTGGCGCCGGCTCGGGTGAGGGTGGCGGTGAGGCGCTCTCGGTCGAGGCGGGTGCGGGCGGCGGAGGCGGCGCCGTAGACCTCGAGCAGGTCGGCGCGCTGGGACTCGAGTTCGGTGAGGCGCGGGTCGGCGACCGAGGCGAGCAGTACGACGTGACGCCGCAGCAGCGGGCCGATGACGGGCAGGAGGGATTCCTCGATCGCGGCCGGGTCCAGGCCGGTGAGCAGTACGACGAGCGAACGCTGGCCGAGCCGTTCCAGGACCTGCGAGACGACGATGCGGAAGTCGGTCTGGACGAGTTCGGCGTCGACGTTCGCCAGCGCGTTCACGAACGACGGCAGCACGTCCTGCGGCGCGGGACGCCGTACGTCGGCACGCACCGCGGAATCGCAGGCCAGCAAGGAGACCCGGTCGCCGGCGCGGGTGGCGAGCGCGGCCAGCAGGAGCGCGGCGTCCATCGCGTGGTCGAGCCGCGGTGCGTCCCCGACCCGGCCCGCGGACAGCCGCCCGGAGTCGATCACGATCGCGACCTGGCGATCCCGCTCAGGGCGCCAGGTCCGCAGTACGACGTTCCCGCGCCGGGCCGTCGCGCGCCAGTCGATGCTCCGTACGTCGTCCCCGGGTACGTAGTCCCGCAGCGAGTCGAACTCGGTGCCCTGCCCGCGCACCAGCAACGCCGTACGCCCGTCCAACTCCCGCAACCGAGCCAGCCGCGACGGCAGGTGCTTGCGGCTCTTGAACGGCGGCAGCGCCCGCACTGTCCACGGCACCTGATGCGAACCCTGCCGGCCGGCAAACCCCAGCGGACCAAGAGAGCGCACCGTCACCCGCGTCGCTTGCCGATCGCCACGACGTGTCGGAACGAGATGCGTCGTCAACCGGCGACGCTCACCGGACGGCACGTCCAGCTTGTGCGGCGGATCCAGTACGCCGGCAGAAGGCGGCCACGCGTCCCGCAGCAGCCCGCGCACGCGCCGACCCGGGTTGGTCACCAGCAGGTTCACGACAGCCTGCTCACCCAGCCGTACGGCGTTGTCGCCCTCACGACTGAACTGCAACCGCCGCGGCGACCCGGCCAGCAGTATGTCGGCCACGCACACCACCAGCACCGCAGCAACCACCACGCCGACCCCGGCCCACGACGGCATCACCAGAGCGACAAAGACCACCCCAGCAGCTGCCAGAAGGCCGGCCCGGCCAGTAAGAACCATCAGCGTGGCACAGGGACGGTTGCCAGCACGCTCTCCAGTACTGCGTCGGGGCTGACACCCTCCAGCTCCGCCTCCGGCCGCACCTGAACCCGGTGCCGAAGGCAAGGACGTGCCATTGCCTTCACGTCGTCCGGGATGACGTAGTCGCGGCCTGACAGCCACGCCCACGCACGGGAGACGGCCAGCAACGCGGTAGCGCCACGAGGTGACACACCGAGCTGCAGCGAAGGCGACTGACGCGTGGCGCGGCACAGGTCCACGACGTACGCCAGGACGTCCTCCCGGACCGCAACCCGGCGTACGGCGTTCTGCCCTGCCTGCAGGTCTTCCGGGCCGGCCACGGGACGCAGACCTGCTGCCGCGAGGTCCCGCGGGTCGAAGCCCTGCGCGTGGCGAGCCAGCACGGCGATCTCCGCGTCCCGCGGCGGGATGTCCAGCGTCACCTTGAGCAGGAACCGGTCCAGCTGCGCTTCCGGCAGCGGGTACGTGCCCTCGTACTCCACAGGGTTCTGGGTGGCGGCGACGACGAACGGCACCGGCAGCTTGCGCGGCTCGCCGTCCACGGTGACCTGCCGCTCCTCCATGGCCTCCAGCAGCGCTGCCTGGGTCTTCGGTGGCGTCCGGTTGATCTCGTCGGCCAGCAGGATGTTCGTGAACACCGGCCCGGGGCGGAACTCGAACTCCGAGGTCTTCGCGTCGTACACCAGCGAACCGGTCACGTCACCGGGCATCAGGTCCGGCGTGAACTGCACGCGTTTCGTGTCCAGCCGCATCGCCGTCGAC
Organism: Kribbella sp.; assembly: GCA_036503355.1. Lineage (GTDB taxonomy): Bacteria > Actinomycetota > Actinomycetes > Propionibacteriales > Kribbellaceae > Kribbella. The sequence goes on from DASXXB010000408.1 coordinate 12,072, forward strand.
AGGGCCCGCACCATCAGCGTCTTCGCCGTACCGGGGACACCTTCCAGCAGCACGTGGCCGCGGCAGAGCAGTGCGAGCACCAGAGCGGTCACCGCGGTGTCCTGGCCGACCACCGCCTTGCCGATCTCGGTCCGGAGCGCGATCAGCGCCTGCCGGGCCTGGTCCGCTGTGACCTCGGTAGTCGTCACGGGTGTCGTACCTCCTGCGTCAGTACGTCGAGTTCATGGGACAAGGACATCAGAGCGGCGTCGGTGAGCGGCGGCTGGCCGTAGAGCACTTCGTACAGCATGGCCGGGTCCCGTCCGGTCCGTGCGGCGACGGTGGCGACCACAGCCGACGGATCGGCCCGCCGGGGGATGCCGTGCGCCTGATGCAGCTGGCCGAGTGCAGACTCGCGCAGCGCCGCTGCAGCACGGTCGCGGGCCCGGGAGCGTCGGTAGAGCCGCGCTCTGCCCTCTGTGGTCTCGGCGGCGTGCACGATCACCGGCAACCGCTCTGCCACGACAGGACCGAGTCGCCGCCCCCGCCAGATCGCTACCACCAGTACTGCGAACGCCAACGCCCAGCCGATGTAACGGACGTCAGGTGGGATCAGCGGCGCACTGTTGTCGTCGCCGGTGGTGTAGTCGTCGGACTCGAACTGCGGGACGTACCAGGTCAGGTCCTGATGCGTGCCGATCAGGTTGAGCGCCAACGCCGCGTTGCCGTCGTCCGCAAGCTGGTCGTTGGTGAACGATGCCGGCGTACCGACGACGTCGACGATCCGGTCGCCGACCTCCAATCGCACCACCGTGTTGTGGATACCGTCGCCGTAACAGGTGGTCGCGGCCTCCGGAGCGCTGTACGTCGGTCCGCTCACGGTCGCCGTACCGGCTCTGACCGCGGCCGGAAGCTCACAGCCTGGCTCGCGGCTACGGGATGTCAGCGAGTCGCCTGTCGCCTGCACTCCAGGCGCGAGAGCTGCCAGCGCTCGACTGCCCGGCCGGATCAGGATGAGGTGACTCCAGCGCGCCTCGGCGATCTCCTGCCAGTCGGAGTCGTCCAGCGAACCGGACGGACCCACCAGGAGCGCTCTGCCGTCGCCTTCCTGCTCGGCGTCCTCCAGCGTCTCCGTGCTGTGTACGGCGACGCTGTGCTTCTCGAGCAACGCTGCCAGCGCACGCGCCCCGTTCGCCTTCGTGGAGTCCGGGCTGAAGGGCCCTGACGTCCGCGCGGACGTCGCGGTCAGTACGACGATCGCGGCGATCACGATCAGCCCCGTGATCAGCAGAGGTGTCCGCAGCGCCCGCCAGCTCTCGCCGACACTGCGCCCGACCGGGGTACTCATACAGCCACCCGAGCAGTCCGTGCAGCGTCGTCAGCCGCCACGACAGCGGCGTACCGCTCCGGCGTCCCCGGACGGTTGCCGTAGACAACCTCTGTGAACACCAGTGCGGCCGGCTGCAGCGAGTCCCGCAGTACGGGAGCTGCTCGGGACGCGTCGGCGACCACCTCGTACGCCGTACGCCCGGCCCGCTCGTCCAGCAGGGTCCGCTCGGTCAGCTCCGCCACGCACGCGCGGAAACGGCTGCGGATCGCCAGTGCGAAGTCCCCGGATGCTGCCTCGCGCTCAGCCAAGGCCCGGTACTCCGCCGCACGCTGCGGCCGCGCCGTGTCGAAGACTGCCTGTGACTTCGCCTTGCGGCTGACACGCAGTACGCCGGCCCGCCAGAGCACCACGACCACGACCAGCACCAGCAGGCCGATCAGCATGGCCAGCCCGGCGTGACCGTTCGGCGACGAACCGCTGAGGTTGCCCAGCAGGTCCCCGATCCAGTCGAGCACCTTGCCGATGGCCTTCGCGATCAGCGAGTCGGAGTCCCGGTACGTCGACTTGGACAGCTCCTTGGCCGCCTCCTGTGCGGCCTGGTCCCGGTCGACGTCGACCGGCGGCTCCAGCGGGAAGAAGGCGATCACACGATCTCCCCGGACCGCAGCGCCGGACGCATCCACAGGTCGAGACCTTCCCGCCGGACCCGCAGGTCCAGGTAGATCAGGGCCTGGACTGCGGACATGAACGCCAGGCTCGCGATCAGCGTCATCAGCGTCGCGAGCCCCACCGCGACCCCGAGCACGATCGCCACGACCGTCGCGCCGGTGCTGTCGTCCGGACCGGCCCAGGAGGTGACCGTGATCATCAGCGAGCTGACCCCGAACTGCAGTGCGTACCCGATGATGTTCACCACCAGCCCGCCGAACAGCAGGATCCCGAACACCCGCCAGAACTTCCCTCGCACCAGCCGCCACGACCGCCGCAGCGCGCCCCACGCGCCGACCCGCTCGGGGATGTAGAGCCCGATGTCCGGCGAGTGCCGGCCTTCCATCAGCACGACGGTCCCGGCGAGCACCAGCCGGACGCCGAAGATCAGCACGAGCACGCCGCCGACCAGCATCATCACGAGCGCGGCAGCACCCGCGGCGTCCGAGGAGATCGCGGACTCCGTGCCGGCGCCGATGCCGAGCACCGCGAGCCCCCAGCCGCCGATCAGCAGGATGAACGAGAAGGACTGCATCAGTCCGACCGCAGCCAGCGCGGGCAGCGCCGGCCGCACCAGCCGCATGAGCTCACGGGGACCGGCCCGGTGCGCCAGCTGGCTGCGCACAGCGGCCAGGGCGATGATCCCGGCCAGCATGCTCGACACCACCGAGAACAGCACCACCTGTACGCCGTACGTCAGCAGCAACGCCGCACCAGCCTGCCCGAACGGATCGTCCGCACCGAAGAACCCACTCAGACCACCCGGCACGGCGACCTCGGTCAGCACGGCCTGCAGCGCGACCAAGGCGATCCCGGCCAGCACCGGCAGGCCCAGCATGATCGTTTTGTTCTCCGCAATGGTCCGGGCCGCGTTGTCCAGCAGGTCCGCGGGCAGCCAGGGGCGCAGCGGCTCACTGGCGACGTCGTCGTGCAGCCGCATGTCCTGCTCGCTCATCGCGGGCCCTCCTCTCCGGCTGAACCGTCGTACCGGGTCGTCGCGTGTTACCCCGTGGGTTGTGGTCGACCCCGGCCGTGCACCATGATCCCGGATGATCACAGCCCAACTCGGGGTCATACGGCGATCCGGCGTGTGCACTACCGCGGGAATGGGACACTATCCGTAGTGCGTACGGCCTGGCACCCCGCCGGGCGCACACCGATCGGTCGGACTCGGACGGCAACGGAGCAGCAAGGAGCTAAGGGCGTGGCAGACGGTAACCGGACGATGCGGGGGCGCATCCTCATCGTCGACGACGACACCGCGTTGTCGGAGATGCTCAGCATCGTGCTGCGCAACGAGGGCTACGACACCTATCTGTGCGCGACCGGTGACAAGGCGGTACCGGCGTTCCGGGAGTTCAAGCCCGATCTGCTGCTGCTCGACCTGATGCTGCCCGGGATGGACGGGATCGACGTCTGCCGGGCGATCCGCGCCGAGTCCGGCGTGCCGATCGTGATGCTGACCGCCAAGAGCGACACCGTGGACGTGGTGCTCGGGCTGGAGTCGGGTGCCGACGACTACGTGGTCAAGCCGTTCAAGCCGAAGGAGCTGGTGGCCCGGATCCGGGCCCGGCTGCGCCGGATGGACGAGCCCGGTCCGGAGTCGCTGACCATCGGTGACCTCACCATCGACGTCGCCGGCCACTCGGTGAAGCGGGCCGGCGAGACGATCCAGCTGACGCCGCTGGAGTTCGACCTGCTGGTCTGCCTGGCGTCGAAGCCCTGGCAGGTGTTCACCCGCGAGGTGCTGCTGGAGCAGGTCTGG
>DASXXB010000409.1:0-22618 GCA_036503355.1 Kribbella sp.
GTTGTAGTTCTCCCACCACTTGCCGTACTTCGAGTACCAGCCCGGGTACTTGTCCTCGAACCACTCGAAGTCCTTGTCGGTCATCGCGTCGATCCGCCAGTAGTTCACCGGCCAGCCGGTGGCGAAGAACCGCGCGACCTCGTGCACGTAGCCCTTGTTGGTGATCCGGTTCCACGCCTCCTCCACCAGGTCGTGCGGGATCGTGAGCCCGTACTTCTCCAGCGGCAGCAGGTAGCTGCGGTAGTAGTCGTCGTAGATCCAGCGGCGCCACATCTCCGCATAGCTCTCACGATCCTTACGGCGGTCCTTCGTGCCGTACTCGATGAACGTGCCGATGGCCGCGTCCACGACACAGTGGTTGTTCCACCACGCGTAGCGCAGGTCGCGCTCGAGCAGCGGACGGTTGCGTTCGTCGGCGAGCGCCATCAGCAGGATCGAGTACCCGTTGCTGATGTGCCGCGACTCGTCGGACTGCACCGAGTGGAACACGGTCGGCAGCAGGTAGTCGCCGTTGGCAGCGGCCTCGTCCGGCATCGCGACGAACAGCGTGTTGGTGAACGCGGTCTCGGCGACCACGGTCAGGTAGATGTTCGCCGCGGTGATCGCGTCGCCGGTGATGAACCCCTCACCGAACTGCCGGCCGATGGTGCCCGCGTAGTTGTTCGCGAACGCCTTCTCGGTCATGTCGAACCCGGCCGGGTCGATGTAGTTGTTCATGTACAGCTTCTTGAGGTTCATCTGGATCGTCGAGTGCCGGACCTCGTCGATCATCTGCACCGCGAGCCCGTTGTGGATCTCGGGGTTCGGTACGGCGTCGATCGCCATCGGCATCGCCCGGGCCGCGGAGATCTCCGGGAACGGGATGATGCTCAGGAACAGCTTCTGCCACTCCAGCCAGCGTTGCTGGACCTGGCGGAACATGTTCCCGCGGATGGCGCCGTCCATGGCGCCGTAGACGCGGTTGTCCTTCTCCTCCTCCATCGGGAAGTACGACCGCATGATCTGCTTCAGCGGGTCCTTCTTCGGCGCCTTCTCGAACGTGTAGTCAGTTCCGAAGCGGGTCGCCGGCGTCGCGAAGGTGGGCTCCCACGACAGCTCGGTGATCTTGGCGTGCGCCTTGGTGAGACTCTGCCTGCTCAATGTCTGCCTCCAGGATCGGGAGCCGGTCTGTGTGCCCGGCTCCTGCGTACGGCGGGCTGATTGCAGAGATCAAAGCCGTCCGGCCGAGGCAGTGCTGTCTCAATGTGAGATACCGGTCACACCGTTGCCGCACTACCTTGGTGGGTGTTCGCTGGGGTGATCCGTCGATCGAGGAGGTGCACGATGGCGACCAGCCGATCGGTCCGCGATTCGATCCTGCGGTCCTGGCAGCGTTCCGAGGCGTCGCTCGTGGACGTCGACCAGCCCTCACCGGCGTACATCCCGGGGATCGACGTCGACACCACGCTCACCCGGGCCGCGCGCCCGGTCATCGACGCGCTGGCGTCGGAGCTGACCAACGAGCCGGTCTGCATCATCCTGACCGACGCCAGGGGCGTCGTCCTGGACCGGCGCGGTGGCGACCCGGCGCTGATCCGGCGGCTGGACGCGGTCGACCTGTCCCCCGGTTTCACGTACTCCGAGTCCCAGGTCGGCACCAACGGGATCGGCACCGCGCTCGAGGTCGGCGGCCCGATCCTGGTGCTCGGACCTGATCACTACAGCGGCGTACTGCGCCGATTCGCCTGCGCGGGTGCACCGATCACGCATCCGGTGACCGGTGGGCAGCTCGGCGTCCTGGACATCACCACGCAGGCGCAGCACTCGAACGCGGTCCTGCTGTCGTTCGCGAAGCTCGCCGCCCGGCGGATCCAGGAACGGATCGTCGAGGAGGCCAACGCGCTCGACCAGGCGTTGCTCAGCGACTACTACGCGGCCTGCCGGCACACCGGCGGCTCGGTGATCGCGCTCGGCGACGAGGTGTTCATGATCAACGCGCACGCCCAGGCGCACTTCGACTCGGTCGACCAGGCCGCGCTGATCGACCGCACCCGGGACGCCCGCGGCGGCACCCGGCCCTGCTCGTTCATCGCCGACCTGCCGAGCGGGATCACCGCCCGGCTCGCCTACCAGCCGACGTTCCTCGGCGATCGGCTGGCCGGCGGTGTCGTCCAGGTCCGGGAGCACCGGGCCGCATCCCGCAGTACGGGCAACGCGACGCGCGTCCCGACCCTGCCCGGCGTGATCGGCACGAGTGCACTGTGGCGGCACACCACGCAGGAAATCGTGGAGTCTGCCGCCCGGGCGGAGTGGATCGTCGCCGAAGGTGAGCCGGGCACCGGCAAGCTGACCCTCCTGCGCGCCGCGCACAACTACTCGCGGCCGGGCAACCGGCTGGTGATTCTCGACGCCGGCGATCCCGAGCTCGTCAACGCCGCGGCCGCCGAGCTCGAAGCGGGCTCGGACCTGGTCCTGCGGCACGCCCAGCTGCTCTCCACCGAGACCATCCAGGCGCTGGTGGACGTCCTGCAGACGGTCCGCGACAGTCTGGCCGACGACCCGTGGATCGCGTTGACCGTGATCACCGGTCAGTCCGGTGCGCAGGACGAGCTCGACACGCAGCTGTTGCGGTTCTTCCCGCGCACAGTCGCCGTACCTCCGTTACGGCATCACCTCGACGACGTACAGGCGCTCGTACCGCATCTGCTCGCGCGGACCGGCGTCACCGGGGTCACGCTGTCGCAGGCCGCGATCAATCAGCTCATGCGGCTGCCATGGCCCGGCAACGTGACCCATCTGCGGACAGTTCTCGGCGAGGTCGCGCGCCGCCGCCGCTCGGGAGTCGTCGAGCTCGACGGCCTGCCCGCCGAGTGCCGGGCCATGACGCGGCGGCACCTGACACGGCTCGAGGCGCTCGAACGGGACGCGATCGTCGACGCACTCGCCGCACACCGGGGCGACAAGGCCGCCGCCGCGACCGCGCTCGGCATGTCGCGCGCGACCATCTACCGCAAGATCCGCGACTACGCGCTCGTCACCTGAGCTGGTCGAGCAGGACGACTTCGCAGTTGTAGTGCTGGGACGCGGTCATCTCGCCGCGGAACCAGAGCAGGGGGATCCGGCCGGGGTCGCCCGGCGCGACGATCGGGCGGAGGTTGTCGACGGTCGAGTTCTCGGTGATCGGCGTCCAGGTCCAGCTCGCACCGCTGTCCGGCGTACGGCCGTGGAAGATCTCGTGGTGCTTCAGCGCCGTACCGTCGCGCGGGTCGATCGGCGTGGAGACGTACAGCGAGTCGACGTCGTACGGATCGATCGCGACCAGGCCGGTGTAGTCGTTCTCGTGCACCAGCAGGCCGTGCCCCGCCTTCGCGAGCTGCCGCACCTGCCACTCGCCGCCGGGCGCGAGACGCGCGTAGAAGAAGCGATGGTCCGGCACCGGGTGCTCGCGCGCGAACGCATCCTCGGGCTTCTCCGGTACGTCGTGACGCGCGAGGAGGATCGCCGCGAGCGTACCGTCGGCGCCGCGGCGGATGTCGATCGTCCAGCAGTGCGTCATCGGCTCGCCGTCCCACACCGAGTCCGCCGGGAGGATCGTGGTCAGCTCGGCCTGGGACGGCGCGTCGGCCTCGAGGGCCCGCGCGTCGACAACGGTCCCGTCGGCGCGGTGCAGCGCGCCGGCCTCCAGGTAACCGTGGTAGATCGAGTTGTTGTAGTCGCGCGGGTGATGGTCGGTGGTGATCAGGTCGATGCGATCCGGCGTCGACGCGTAGCGCGTGTAGCCGTTGACGTAGCCGATCTTCGGGCGGGTGAAGAGCTTCCCGGCGTACGTCCAGGAATCGCCCTCGTCGTCGGACACCAGTGCACACGGGTCGTCGTTGACCGCCCGCGCGAAGCAGTACAGCCGGCCGTCGAGCTCGTGCAGGTTCGAGTACGTGACACCGCGCCCGCCGGTGAACTCGCTCCAGTCGAACGTCTGCTCCGGGCCCCAGGTCCGCGGATCGCCCGGCTCGCTCACCCGCCAGCGTGTCAGGTCGTCGGTCTTGTGCTTGGTGTAGACGGCCAGCCAGCGACCGTCCGTCCGCCGCCACAATGCCGGCACGTTGTGGTCGTCGGCCTCGAATTGTTCATGCAGTACGACGACATCCGCCGTACCCGAGCGCAGGTCGACGACCGTCAGCTCGACGTTGCCCGCCCGGCCGTCACCGCCGGGCCCCTCGGGCGCCGCGATCGACCCGACGACGAGAACACCACCGTCCGGGTCGACCACCGCCCGCTCGTCCTGGAACCAGCACCACGCACCGTTGTCGTTGACCACTCGAGCCGTCGTCATGGAACCCCAGTCTGGCAGCCGGAGCAGCGTTTGGGTAAGCGCTTGCCAGCATGTGGTCACCCCCGGGCCACTCGGTCAGACGAGAGCGAAACCGCCGGTCCAGGCGGTCTTCTCGCCGACCGCGAGGGTCAGCTGCAGGAAGCCGAGCGCCTCGAGTTCACGGGCGCGCTTCAGCGAGCCGGCGTCGACGGCCCGCAAGCCGCCCGCGGAGACGATCCCGGCCAGCAGCGCCTTGGCCTCGGCGTCGTCGCCCGCGATCAGCACCGCCGTCGGAGCGGCGCCGACCGTGCCGCTGGCCACCGTGGCCGCGAAGTTGGTGTTGAACGCCTTGAGCACCTTCGAGTCCGGGAGTTTCGCGGCCAGCTCGCCCGCCGCGGAACCGTCCGCCGGAACGGTGAGTGAGTCGAACGTCTCGAAGTTCAGCGGGTTGCTGATGTCGACGACGATCTTGCCGGCCAGTTGGTCGGCGCGCTCGGCGAGGACCTGGTCGAAGGCCGGGTAGGGCGTCGCGAGGATCACGACCTCGCCGGTGATCGCCTTGTCCTTGTCGGTGGAGTTGAACAGTTCGACGGTGTTGCCGCCCTTGGCGACGACCGCCGAGATCGCCTGTCCCATGTTGCCGCTGCCGATGATGCTGACGTGCGTCATACTCTCGCTCCTTTTTGGTTGTAGCTTCAACCATCACGATAGCCGAACATAGTTGTAGCTACAACCATCGAGTGGCAGAATGTTCACGTGAGCACACACTGGCTGGACGACGCGGAGATGACTGCCTGGCTGCGGCTGGTCGGCGTGGTCGAGCTCCTCCCGGGCATCCTCGACTCGCAGTTGCGCCGCGACGCAAACCTGACGCATTACGAGTACTACGTGCTGGCGATGCTGTCCGAGGCGCCGCAGCGGACGCTGCGGATGACCGCGCTCGCGCAGCGTACGAACGCCACGCTCCCCCGGCTGTCGCACGTCGTGAAGCGGCTCGAGGACCGCGGGCTGGTCGAGCGGTTCCCCTGCCCGGAGGACGCCCGCGCCACCAACGCGCGCCTCACCGCGGCCGGCTGGAAGAAGATCAAGGCGACGGCACCCGGCCATGTCGGGACGGTCCGGCAGCACGTCATCGACGTACTCACCCCGGAGCAGATCACGCAGCTCGCCGGCATCGCCGGCGCGATCCTGGAGTCGATCGACCCCGACGGCGACCTCAGCCCGGTGTATCGGCGCTGAGCTCCAGCAGCACCTTCGACGCGACCGAGCGATCACTCGCGAGGTCGAACGCGGTCACCGCCTCGGCGATCGGGAACGTGTGCGTGACGATCGGGTCGACGTACAGCCCGTCGGCCAGCCACGCGAGTGCGGTGTCGAACTCGTGGTCGAACCGGAACGCTCCGGTCAGCGTCAGCTCCCGCGTCATCAGCACGGCTCCGGGGAACGGCGTGTCGCCCGGCGGCAGCGATCCCACCTGTACGACGGTCCCGCCGCGACGTACCTGCTCCAGACAGGTCCGCAACCCACCCGCCGTACCGGACGCCTCGATCGCGACATCGATCTCGCCGGGCCGCTCGGACCCGCCGACGCGGATCGTCTGCGTCGCCCCGACCTCGCGCGCCAGCTCGAGCGGATACTCCTGCAGATCGGTCGCGATGACCTCGCCCGCACCGGCCCGCCGCAGCGCGGCCACGACGAGCAACCCGATCGGCCCCGCGCCGGTCACGAGCACCCGCTTGCCGTCCACGGCGCCTTCACCTGCCTGCCGTACGGCGTGGATCGCCACCGACAACGGCTCCGCCAGGACAGCCTTGCGCAGCGCGAGACCGTCCGGCAACGGGCGCACCTGGTCCGCGGGCAGGATCAGCTCCTCGACGAACCCGCCCTGGATGTGCGGATCCCGCGCCGCGCTGCCCAGATAGTTGCTGAAGGCACAGATGTTGCGGCGGTCGCGCCGACACTCCGGACAGTCCCCGCACGGCGTCGCCGGATGGATGCCCACCGGCGTACCGACGGGCAGGTCGCCCGCGCTGATCCGCCCGACCACCTCATGCCCGAGCACGAGCGGCTGCCGGATCCGGAAGTTCCCCACGCCGCCGTCGTGGTAGTAGTGCAGGTCCGTCCCACAGATCCCGCCGTACGCGATCCGCACCGCAACCTGCCCCGCGCCCGGCTCGACCCCAGCCCGCTCCTCGACCCGCAGGTCACCCGCACCATGCGCCACACAAGCGAACACACAATCACCCCGCCAATCGTCGTCCGCCGAGAATATCCGGGCTGCCGCACTCCGGGCGGCCTGTCTCAGCGCGCCTCGAGCAGGTCCTTCAGGCGCGCCAGGTCCTTGGTGTTCGCGCGGCGCATGGAGGCGGCCATCAACGGGGCCGCGATGCCGGCGAAGCCGCTCGGCTCGCCGCGGTTCCGCAACGTCATGCGGGTGGCGCTCTGGCTGACGGGCGACCATTCGTAGCTGGTCTCCATCGGGAACGGGCCCTGGGCGGTCCGCATCACCAGCCGTCGCCCGGGGTCCAGTTCGACGACCTCGTACGTGTACGCGAGCCGCCGGCCCAGGAAGTGCGCGACGAAGTCCATCCGCGAGCCGACCCGGATCGGCGGCTCTGTCCGCCAGTCCACCGACTCGATGTTCGAGTACCACTGCGGCGCGTTGGACGGATCCCCGGCGTACTCCGCCACCACCGCGACCGGGCGCTCGATCACGGTCTCCGTCAGTACGTCGACAGCCACAACCTGACTGTACGTCGCCTTTGATGTATCGCGGTGGGTTCCACGGACTCCGTCCAGGTAGGGGAGGAACTGCCATGAGCAACACACTCGGACCACAGCGGAGGCGGACCACCGCCGTACGACGGTCGGCGCGTCGCGTGATCGTCGGCATCAACATCACCGAGGCCGTTGTCGCGCTGGCCTGTCTGGTCGCGGCGTACGGTCTGGCCGAACGGCTCGTTGCGGCGCAGGAGGCCGCCGGACCGCACCGGGTCGCGAGCCAGTCGGTCGTGGGTTTGGCGGTCACGTTGAACATGAGCCTGCTGATCGTCGGCGCGGCCGCCGGGACGGTCGGCAGCGTGATCCAGCAGAGCATGGCGTTCGCACGCGGGGCCGGTCCGGATCATCAGGTCGCCTGGTACGTGATGCGCCCGCTGTGGTCCGCGCTGCTCGGCTCGGTCTCGGTGATCGCCGTCAACACCGGCCTGCTGAGCATCGGCGACGAAACCACCTCCAGCGCCGCCGTCGCCGTACTCGTCCTCACCGGCTGCCTGGCCGGCCTCTTCACCGACCAGGTCCTCCGCCGCCTCCGCCACATGCTCGACCGCCCCACCCGCCCACGATCGAACTGAGCCGCCTCGGGGCGGGTGTTCAGCGGAAGTCGCGGGATTTGGTGCGGGCGGCGAGTGGGAGGCGTTGGAGGTGTTCGGCGGAGAGGTTGGTGACTTCGCCGGCGCGTTCCACGCGGCCGCGGATGATGAGGGCGGCGGCGTTGCGGGCCACGGCGGCGTGGTGGTGCCAGCAGCCGACGGTGATGACGATGTTCGCCATACCGGTCTCGTCCTCGAGGTTCATGAACGTGACGCCGGACGCGGTGGCGGGGCGTTGCCGGTGGGTGACGACGCCGGCGACCCGGACGCGGGCACCGTTCGGGGCGTTGCGCAGCTCCGCGGCGGACAGGATGCCGTCGGCGCGGAGCTTGTCGCGGACGCGTTCCATCGGGTGGCTGGTGGTGGTGATCGAGGTGGACCACAGGTCGGCCATGTCGGCCTCGATGTCACTCATCCCTGGCAGCGTCGGCGGCGGACCGGCCGCGGTGATGCCGGCCAGCTGGCCCGGGCGTTCCTCGGCCGCGCGGCCCGCCTCCCACAACGCCTGCCGCCGGTCCAGCCCGAAGCAGTCGAACGCGCCGGCAGTCGCCAGCGCCTCGACCTGCGCCGCGGTGATCCCGGTACGCCGGACCAGATCGGCCATCTCGGTGAACGGCCCGCCGCGCTCCCGCTCCTCGACGATCAGCTTCGCGCCCTTCTCCCCCACGGTGCGTACTTCGGACAGCCCGAGCCGCACCGAGAACGCGCCGTCCCGGCGGTGCACCGTGGTGTCGAACGGTGCCTTCGGGTCGAACGGCCCGACCACCGGCTGCGGGTCCGCGAGACAGGCCGGCGATCCGGTCGGCCCGGTGAGCTCCTGCCCCTCGACCAGCAGCTCGAGCCCCGCGTCCACCCCCGAGAGATGCAGGTGCGGACGCCGTACCTCGACACCGTGCCGGCGGGCGTCGGCGACCAGGGACTGCGGCGAGTAGAACCCCATCGGCTGCGCCCGCAGCAGTGCGGCAAGGAACGCGGCCGGGTAGTGCAATCGCAGCCAGGTGCTGGAGTAGACGAGCAGCGCGAAGCTGATCGAGTGCGACTCGGCGAACCCGAAGTTCGCGAACGCCTCGATCTTGGCGTAGATCTCGTCGGCCAGGTCACCGGTGATCCCGTTGCCCGCCATCCCGGCGTACAGCTTGTTCTTCAGTGAGGAAATCTTCTCGATGCCCCGTTTGGAGCCCATTGCCCGGCGGAGCAGGTCGGCCTCGTCGCCGTCGATGTCGCCGACCGCCATCGCCATCTGCATCAGCTGCTCCTGGAACAGCGGCACGCCCATCGTCCGCTCCAGCACCGGCTGCAGTTTCGGGTGCAGGTAGGTGATCGGCTCCTCCCCGGTCCGGCGGCGGATGTACGGATGCACGGCGCCGCCCTGGATCGGGCCCGGCCGGATCAGCGCGATCTCGGTGACCAGGTCGTAGAACCGGCGCGGTTTCAGCCGCGGCAGCGTCGCCATCTGCGCGCGGGACTCGACCTGGAAGACGCCCACCGAGTCGGCCCGGCAGAGCTGGTCGTAGACCCCGGCCTCCTCCCGCGGGATCGTGTGCAGCTCCCACGACTCCCCGATCTGCTCGCGGACCGTGTCCAGGCAGTACTGCAGGGCGGCCAGCATGCCGAGCCCGAGCAGGTCGAACTTCACCAGCCCCATCCAGGCGCAGTCGTCCTTGTCCCACTGCAGGACCGTACGGTTGTCCATCCGGGCGTGCTCGATCGGCACCACCTCGCCGACCGGGCGCTCGGTCAGCACCATCCCGCCGGAGTGGATGCCCAGGTGCCGCGGGAACTTCAGCAGCTCGCTCGCCATCGCCACCACCTGCGGCGGGATGTCGTGCTCGGTCGAGGTGATCTCGGGGCTCCAGCCGTCCACCTGTTTCGACCAGGCGTCCTGCTGGCCGACCGAGAACCCCAGCGCCTTCGCCATGTCCCGGACGGCGGACTTCGGACGGTACGAGATCACGTTGGCCACCTGCGCCGCGTTCCGCCGGCCGTACTTGGAGTAGACGTGCTGGATCACCTCCTCGCGGCGCCCGGAGTCGAAGTCGACGTCGATGTCCGGCTCCTCGGCCCGCGTGGTGGCCAGGAACCGCTCGAACGGCAGGTTGTAGAGGATGCTGTCCACCGCGGTGATCCCGAGCGCGTAACAGACCGCTGAGTTCGCCGCCGATCCCCTGCCCTGGCAGAGGATCCCGTTGTCGTGGGCGAACCGGACGATGTCCTCCACGATCAGGAAGTACCCCGGGAACTCCTTCTCCTCGATGACGTCCAGCTCCCGCTCCAGCCGCTCGTACGCATCCGGGCGCTCCTCGCGTGTCCCGTACCGCTGCAAGGCACCGCGGAACGTCAGCACCCGCAGCCACGACATCGGCGTCTCCCCCTTCGGTACGTCGCGCAGCGGCAGCCTCGGCTTCGCCCGCGCCAGGTCGAACGCGAGCTGGTCGGCCAGCGCCACCGAGCGCGCCACCGCCCCGTCGTACCGCCGGAACCGGGCCGTCAGCTCCGCGCCGGAGCGCACGAACGCCATCCCGCTCGACGGCAGCCAGCCGTCCATCGCGTCCAGGTCGCGGCGGGCCCGGACGGCGGCCAGCGCGGTGGCCAGCTTGTACTGCGCGGGAGTGGCGTAATGAACGTTGTTGGTGGCAACGACCGGGAGGCCGCGGTCGGCGGCCAGGCCGGCCAGGATCCGGTTCCGCGTGGTGTCGGCGGGGAGGTGGTGATCGATCAGCTCGACGACCACCCGGTCCTTGCCGAACAGTGTGGTCAGGCGGTCCAGCTCGCGACCGGCCGCGGCCGGACCGTCGGCGTACCCGCCGAGCTCGAGGGCCTGCCGGACCAGACCCTTGCGGCAGCCGGTCAGGATCATCCAGTGGTCACGGCCCTTGGCGGCGAGCCGCTCCAACGAGTAGACCGGCTTCCCCTTCTCTCCACCGGCGAGTTGGGCCTCGGTGATCTCACCGGCGAGCCGGTGATACCCCTCCTGGCCCTCGGCCAGCACCAGCAGGTGGCTGCCCTCCGGGTCGGCGACGCCGTTCTGCGGGCCGGTCAGCCCGAGTGACAGCTCCGCCCCGAACACCGTGGGCAGCGAGTACGCCGCGGCGGCCTCGGCGAACCGCGCCGCGCCGTAGAACCCGTCGTGATCGGTGAGCGCCAGCGCGTGCAGCCCCTGCCGGACGGCGGCCTCGACCAGGTCCTCCGGCTGGGACGCCCCGTCCAGGAAGGAGAAGTTCGAGTGCACGTGGAGCTCGGCGTACGGCACCGAATGCGCCGGCCGACTGACCCGCTCCGGCACATATGGCCCGCGGTGCTGGGACCAGGCGGGACTGTCACCACCGTCCGCCGTCACCGGCCGCCCACCGTGGCTGCCCGGCCGCGACCGATCCGAGAGCCTACGCTCCAACTCGGACCACTTGATCGGCGGATTGTTGTACCCCATACGCCCTATTAGAACACATGTTCGACCCGCGCCCGAGTCAGCTCCGGTCGATCCAGTTGGTTCCTCCGGGCCGGTATTGCGAATCGCACAGGGAGTCGTCGCCGGGTTGCCAGGTGCACAGGTAGACGTGGTTGCCGTCGGGGTCGGACAGTACCCAGGCCGACGGCGCGCCCTGGTCGCTGACGAGCGTGCCGCCGGCGGCCAACGCCGCGTCGATCCGTGGCCGCACCTGAGCCGGGTCGACCCAGAGATGCGGATGCCAGACTCGTTGTGCCGATCGATCGTCCGCGGTCCGGAACCAGATCATGGGCAATCCCGTCCGGGGATCACCGACATCGCCCCAGTCCTCGGTGCCGATGACATGGTGAGAGTCGAGCACAGCTGCCCAGAACGGCGCGATCTTGGCGTAAGCCGGAGTATCCAGGCCGAGTTCGATCCGGGTGAGACTGCCGCATTCGAGTTCGGCGCCGGCGGCCGCGACGATGTCAGCGACCTGGCGGGCCAGCGTCACGTCGGTTTCGGTCACGCCGCCGCCCTCACGGCTGCTCAGCCGGACATCGACCTGAAAGGACCGCAGGTCGATGTCGGCATGATGGCCAAGGGCCTCGGCAGCCTGCCCGATCGACTCCACGAGCCGCAGTCCCTGGGTGAAACTCTCGGTGTGGATTCGCGTTTCCAGGCCGCCCTGCCCGAACGACAGCAGCAAGGCCCAGCCGTCCAGCCCTGCTGCGGCGATCTGCTGCCCGGTCAGTACTTGTGTAGTCATAGGCCGACCGTACGAAACAAAACCGGCCAACCGTGTGTCCTGTTTCTCTGCTAATTTGCGATCATGCGCGCCGAGCGTCTGGTGGCGATTGCGCTGTTGCTGCAGGCGCACCGACGAATGACCGCGCCCGAGCTGGCGCGGCGCCTGGACGTGTCCGAGCGAACAATTCGCCGTGACCTGGACGCGTTGCTGCTCTCCGGCCTGCCGCTGTATTCCGAACGCGGCCGCGGTGGTGGGTGGGCGTTGCTCGACGGCCCTGCGATCAACCTTTCGGCGCTGACCCCGCAGGAGGCGCAAGCACTGTTCCTGGTCACCGGACCGGAGCTGCTGGCCGGCCTCGGGCTGGAACAGGGGGTCACCTCGGCAGTCCGCAAGCTGCTCGAGGCCCTCCCGGCGACCACTCGCGAGCAGGCCGACCGGACTCGGCAGGCCATTCACATCGATCCCACCCGGTGGGGCCGAACCGCACAACCCGCACCTGCCACGCTCAAGCCGTTGCGGGACGCCGTTGTGGCGGGAGTCCAGGTCGACCTCACCTACGCCCCACCAGGAGCCGGTGCGGCGGTGCACCGCGTCCATCCGTACGGGCTGGTTTCCAAGAACGCCATCTGGTACCTCGTCGCCGGTGCGAACGCTGGTCTGCGAACCTTTCGCGTCTCCTGGACCACCAACGCCGACGCCACCACCGAAGCCGTCGAGCGGCCGGACGACTTCGACCTCATCCGGGCCTGGGAGGACGTCAACCGCGGCCGTGTGCCCTGTCCGAGCTATCGCGTCGAGGTGGAGTTCCAGGTTCGCCCAGAGGACGTCGGCCGAGTCACCCTGGCGCTTTCGGAAGACACCCAACTGCGGCCGATCGACAGCGAACCCGGAACGGCACGCCGGTTCGCAGCAACCTTCAGCTCGGTCCATGAGGCGGCTTGTGAGTTGATCTACCTCGGTGACGGCGTCCAAGTGCTCGAACCGGCGTCCGTACGCGCCGAGCTGGTGCGAATCGGGCACCGGCTGATCGCCGCGCACACACCGAAATGGTGACGGCTCGGATGACCTCGGGGTCAGGAGCCGGTTGAGCCGTCGGTCAGTTCGCGGAGGGCGTCGAGGTGGCCGAGGTGGCGGGCGGTTTCCTCGATCAGGTGGCCGACGATCCAGCGCAGCGACACCACCTCCATCCCCTCCGGCGCCCAGGCCTCCAACTGGTCGAGCGCGTGGGCCGCGACGATCTCGCGGGACCGCTCGCACTGTGCCTCGTAGTCGTCCAGGAGTCTCGCGAGCGGGACGTCGGGCACATGCCACTGCGCGTGCGGATCGTCCGCTTCCGAGGGGCTGCGGTCCGGAGCGCCCAAGAAGCTGACCTCGAACCAGCCGTGCTCGACCCAGCGTAGATGCGACACCAGCCCTGCGATGGTCATCGTCGGGGACGAGGGAAGCGGCGCGCGTTGCGCGTCGAGATCGGATACGCCGTCACACTTCATCCGGACCGTCGCGCGCTGCCAGTCCAGCCAGCCGTTGAGCATCGTCCGCTCGTCCGCGTCACCAGCAGGTCGCTCCCGAGAGATCACCCCGAGATCATCCACCACGTGGGGCGGGATGGTTAAATGGCTGGCTGGTACGGCGGGTGGTTGGTACCGTTTCGTGGTCCGTGACATCACGCCTGGAGGTGAGGCCCCTATGAACGCTGTAGCGCAGTGGGTGCTCCCCCTCTCGTGGTCACGGGCGGGCGATTGACGTAGGTGTCGTCGGGAGCGCCACGAGACTCCCGAAAGGAAACACCTATGAACCCTTTGCCTCACAGTGCGGGCCTCGGTGCGCACGCGGTGACGATCTCCCGCGTCGCGGACAACCAGTGGCACGCGATCGAGAACGACCTGGTCGTCGGCCGTGGTCACGCCTCGCGCCGGCTCGACGGCCGGACCTTCCTCAGCATCGACACCTGGCGCGACGAGGTGTTCGACCGGCTCGCCTCCGCAATGCTGACCGACCAGCCGGCGCCGCGGTACACGGTGGTCGACGAAACCGACAATGAACTCACAGCCAAGTGGGCACGCGCCGGATTCGTGATTGGCCGCCGCGAATCGGAGTTCGCCGTACCCACGGATTCGCCGATCGTCGAACCGCGTTCGGCGGGCGTGACGATCGTGAGCGGCGACGACGTGGCCGAGGCTCCGCTGCGTGAGCTCGACCGGGCGATTCGCGCCGAGGTCGAGGCCACCGCCGGCTGGCAGACCATGCCCGCGGAAGTTCTGCCGTGGCAGGGCGGGACGTGGCCGATCGACCCGAGGACGTACACGGTCGCCGTACGGGATGGCCGGTACGTCGGCCTGGTCCGGGTAGCCACCCGGACCCGGCGCCCCCGGATCGGACTGGTCGCAGTAGTGGCTGCCGAGCAGCGACGCGGCATCGCCCGGGCCTTGCTGAGCGAGGTGCTCGACGGACTCCACCGCTCCGGCGCCGAAGCGGCAACCGCGGAGGTCGACGAGACGAACACCGCCGCGATGGCGCTGTTCGGCGGGATCGGCGAACGCACCGGCGGCAGTCTCGAACTGGTCAGCGGGAAGGCCTGACCATGCCCAGAAAAGCAGGCGGCATCGAGATGGAAGGCACTGTCGTGGAGTGCCTGCGCAACGCCAACTTCCGGGTCGAACTCAGCAACGGCCACCGGGTTCTCGCCCATATCAGCGGGAAGATCCGGAAGAACTACATCAAGATCCTCCCCGAGGACCATGTCCTGGTCGAGCTCAGCCCGTACGACCTGACCCGCGGCCGGATCATCTTCCGCTACCGGACCTGACCGACGGCAACGAACGGCCCCGGCAGCCCGCCGTACGCGGTGCGCCGCCGGGGCCGTGTCGCACCTCACGGATCAGCCAGCCGCAAGAGAGCCGCTGTAGAACGCGCGCGGATCCTCGCTCAGCGCGGCCTTGACGGTGCGGCTCCAGTCGTCGACCAGCACTTCGAGTTCGTCGGCCTCGACACCGTCCAGTACGGCGCGAACCACATCCGCCGGATCGAGCTTGGGACCCTCGTACCCGGCCATCATGTCGGTGTCGGCGGCACCCAGATGGACACCGGTGACCAAGGTGTTCTGCCGGGCCAGTTCGAGACGGACCCCGTTGGTGAGACTCCACTCCGCGGCCTTGGCGACGGCGTACGCGTTCGCACCGTCGATGGAGAACCACGACAGCGCGGACAGCACGTTGACGATCGCGCCGCCGCCGTTGGCTGCCAGCGCCGGCGCGAACGCCCTGACCATGCCGAGGGTGCCGTAGAAATGGGTGTCCAGTTCGAGCCGGATCTTGTCCAGATCGCCGGTGACGAGGTGGGTGGACGTCGTGATGCCGGCGTTGTTGATCAACAGGTCGACGTCCGTCGCCACAGTCGCGGCGGCGGCGATCGACGCGGGATCGGTGATGTCGAGCTCCAGGGTCTCGACCCCGGGCAGCTCGATCGATCCAGGGGTGCGAGCTGTCGCGTACACCTTCCTCGCGCCACGTTCCAGCAACGAGCGGGCGAACTGCCGGCCGATGCCGCGGCTCGCGCCGGTGACCAGCGCGACAGAACCAGATACCTTCACGTTTTCTCCTTCGTCGGAACTACCATGACGCTAAAACCTGACGTTGACGTCAGAGGCAAGTCGTGTGAGCGGCATCACCTGGAGAGGGCATCGGATGCGCATCGGAGAGTTGGCCGCGCGGGCCGGAGTCAGCGTGCGCGCGCTGCGCTACTACGAGGAACAGGGCCTGCTGCACGCCGTACGTAGCGACAGCGGACAGCGCCACTACCCCGACGACACCGCCGCGGTGGAGCGCGTCCGCCTGATCCAGCAGTTGTACGCCGCCGGCCTGTCCAGCAAGGCGATCCTGAGCCTCCTGCCCTGCGTCGACTCGGGCACCAGTACGCCGGAGTCGATGGCCCGCCTGACCGCGGAACGCGACCGCATCAACCGGCAGATCGCCGAGCTGATCTCCACCCGTGACCGGCTGCAGAACATCATCGAGGCCGCAGCCTCCTCGTCCTGCACAGTGGACGAAGACGTGATCGTAAGGGAACAAATGTTCGAAGAGATGCTAATCTGAAAACATGCTTGGTCGGTTCACGGTTCGCCCGGCCGACGACGGATCCAACAGGTTCGGCGTCTGGGACGGTGCGGTCAACGGGTGGCGTGCAACAGGTATCGACGACGAGGGGAAGGCGCGGGAGCTCGCCTCCGATCTCGACGTGCAGTACGACGCGCACGGTCCGCGCCCGGCGGAAGCCGTCCGCCGGGTCGACCCCAGTCAGCAGGTGCAGCGGGCGATCTGGGCGACCGGCGAGCTGGACGTCTGGATCCGGCACAACGGCGAGTGGCTGGGCCGTTTCCGGGACAAGGACGGCGGGATCACCTGGGTCCCGGGAGCCGACCTCCGCCCCCTCTAGCGCGGCGGCTTGGGTTTGTCGATCTTGGCGGGCGGCGGGTTCGGGTTGCCGATCATCTTCTTCGGCGGCGCCACGAAGCGCTCGACCGGGAGGCCGTGCAGGGCGCCTTGCATGGCCGACTCCCAGAGCGGCCCGGCGGTGCCGGAGCCGGTCGGGTCGGCGATGCGATGCCCGTTCAGGGTCTGCCGCATCAGGTTCTTGTACGGCAGGCTCGCGTCCGCGACGACCGCGGCAGCGGCCAGGTTCGGGGTGTAGCCGGCGAACCAGACGGCCAGGTTCTCCTGGATCGTTCCGGTCTTGCCGGCCATGTCGCGGGTCCCGAACCGCAGGTGGCCGCCCGTCCCGCCCGGCATCATCACCTGGCTGAGCACCCGGTTCACGCCGTCGGCGACCTGCCGCGGGATGGCCTGCTTGCAGTCGATGCCGGGCCCCGGCACCGGCCGTCCGGCCTTGTCCCGCACCGACGTGACGACCAGCGGCCGGCAGTACTTCCCGCGCGCCGCGAACGTGGCGTACGCGTTCGACAGCATCAGCGGCGTCACGTACCCGACGCCGAGCGTCATCGAGATCACCTGGTCGAGCGGCTCGCCGGTCTGCGCGTTGTACATCCCGAGCTTGGCGGCGATCTTCGAGATCGCGCACAGCCCGGTCCGCTCCGACAACTGCAGGAAGTAGGTGTTGGTCGAGAACCGCGCCGCCTGGACCATCGTCAGGTCACCGCTCTTGGTGGAGTTCTTCGGCCGGTACGTCGGATCGCGCGTCCACCCGCTGCACGTCCGGAACTTCGCCTTGGTCAGGTCGATCTGTTCCGGCGAGTTGATCCGGTAGTCCATCGGAATGCCCTTGGCGAGCGCGGCCGCGATCGTGAACGCCTTCATCGTCGAGCCGTTCTGGAACCCGCCGTACCCGCCGGCGTAAGACTTCTCGACGTTGTAGTTGTAGTTCGTGTGGAAGCGGCCGTTGCCGTACGGCTTGCTCTGCACCATCGCCTTGACCAGGCCGGTGCCCGGCTCGACGATCGTGATCGCGGCGATCGTGCTGTCGGACCGCTTGCTGTGCTTGTCGATCGACGCCTGCGCGGCGGCCTGGATCTTCGGGTCGATCGAGGTCCGGATCAGCAGCCCGCCGGTCTTCAGATAGTGGTCGCGGTCCTTCACGGTCGCGCCGAGCGCCGGGTTCGCGAGCAGCTTGGAGACCACGTAGTCGCAGTAGAACGGGTACCGCGAGTTCGCGCAGCCGTTCGGCACCGGCTCGACCCGCGACTCGTCGATGACCGGCGTCCGGAGCGCCTCGTTCGCCTGGTGCACGGTGATCACGCCGAGTTCGAGCATCCGTTTGATCACCACGTCCCGGCGGGCCCGGGCGCGGGCCGGGTCGTTGGCCGGGTTGTAGCCGGTCGGGTTCTTCACGATGCCGGCCAGCAGCGCGGCCTGCGGCAGCGTCAGCTTGTCGGCCGTGGTCCGGAAGTAGTGCTGGGCGGCGGTCTGGACGCCGTACGTGCCGGCGCCGAAGTTCGCCAGGTTCAGGTACTTCTCGAGGATCTCGTCCTTGGAGTACTCGCTCTCGACCGCGATCGCGTACCGCAGCTCGGTGATCTTGCGCTCGTACGACACCTCGGTCGCCTTGGCCCGCTCGGCCGCGGTCCGCGCCTTCTCGACCAGGCTCATCTTCACGAACTGCTGGGTGATGCTGGACCCGCCCTGCTGCACCTCGCCGCCGGTCGAGTTCCGCACCATCGCGCGCAGCGTCCCCTTCAGGTCCAGCGCGCCGTGCTCGTAGAACCGGGAGTCCTCGATCGCGATCATCGCCTTGCGCATGATCGGCGCGACCGCGTTCAGCCGGACCGGTACCCGGTTCTGCTCGTAGAGGGTGGCGATCAGCGTGCCGTCCGCGGCCAGGATCCGGCTGCGGACGGCGGGCGCCTCACTCTCGAACTCCTTGGGCAGGCTCTCCACCGTGGCCGCGACCTGTGCCGAACCCTGCCCGGCGAAGCCCGCGAACGGGATCGCCAGTCCGGCTGCGAGCGCACCTGACAGCGCGCTCACGCCGATGAACATGATCAACGACCGAGCCCAGTTGCGACCGCCCCTGTCGGCACGCATTACTCCAGGTTAGAGCACCGATCACTCTCCGGGTACCCCGGAAGTGATTGCCTCGATCAACTTCGGTCGCAGTTCACCGGCCTTGATGACCTCGTCGACCGAGCCGACCTCGCGGGCCCGCTCGATGCTGTGCACCCGGTCGAACTCGGTCGCCACCTCGCCCAGTTTCTCTGCCCGTACGACGGTTCGGACGTCCGCGAGCTCCGTCGCGAGGGCGGCCCGTTCCGCGCCGGAGGCCTCGCCGACCCGCTCGGCCAGCGCCGCCACCCGCGGGTCCGCCGCGGTCCGCGCGTCCACCTCGCCGGCGAACACCACCGCGGCGGCCGGCGCGCCGCCGAGCACCGACGCGAACGATCCCTCGACCGCGAGCACGGTCATCGACGGGTTCAGCGACTTCGAGAACACCACGAACGCACCCCCGTGGTACCGGGAGACGACGCAGAACACGATCGGGCCCTTGAAGTTCACCATCGCACGGCCGATCTCGGCGCCGTACTCGAGCTGCAGGTTCCGCATCGAGTCCGGCGAGCCGTCGAACCCGGACAGGTTCGCCAGCACCACCAGCGGCCGGTTCCCGCTCGCCGAGTTGATCGCCCGCGCGACCTTCTTCGACGACCGCGGGAACAGCGTGCCCGCGGTGTACGTGTCCGGGCCGTCGGTGGGCGGGAACCCCCGGCGCGGCACCGACCGGGACTCGATCCCGACCAGGCAGACCGGGAACCCGCCGAGCCGCGCGTCCACCACGACCGCGGTGTCGGCGTCGGCCATCCCGGCCCAGCGCTCCAGCACCGGGTGGTCCTGGTCGGTGACCGCCCGCATCAGCGTGCGGATGTCGAACGCCTTCTTCCGGTCCGGGTTGGTGGCCGCGGAGAAGATCTCCCCGATCGTCTTGAAGTCGCTCCCGGCGACCTCGTGCGGGTACGGCGTGACGTCGCGGTCCAGCGGGTCCGACGTCGGCGCCCGCCGCGGCCCGCGCTCACCGGGGACGACGTACGTGTGGTCGTAGTACGTCATCAGCACGTCCCGGGCGCCCTTCAGGTCCGCCGCCCAGTACTGCGCCTGGCCGTTCGGGCCCATCACCCGGTCGTACCCGCCGATGCCGAAGTTGTCCTCGGCGGACACGCTGCCGGAGAAGTCCAGCGTCTGCTTGCCGGTCAGCACCATCGCGCTGTCCGGCGTCATCACCAGGATGCCCTTGGTGTGCATCAGCATCGTCGCCTCGGCGTTCCAGTACGGCTGCGCGCCGACGTTGATGCCCGCGACCACGACGTTGATCTCGCCGCCGGCCTGGGTGAACTCGACGATCCGCTTCAGCGCCTTCGCGACCCAGTCCATGTTCTCGGTGCCGGAGTCCATCGAGATCCGGGCACCGGCGGACAGCGAGTACCACTCGACCGGCACCCGCAGCCGCTCAGCCAGGTCGAGCGCCGCGATGATCCGCGAGCACTCCGCCTCGGCGACCGCGCCGAGCGCCTTGGTCGGGTCGCCGCTCATCGCGACCCGGGTGACGCCCTCGGGGTACCGCTCGGTCGGCGTGTTGACGATACCGACGATGATGCCGGCCTTGTTCAGGCCCTTCGGCCGCTCCACCGGGACCAGGTTGCCCGCGTCGTCCAGGTCGTGCTCGACGAACGTGCCGCCCTGGCCGGCGACCATGCCGCTGACCTCGTACGGGTAGATCGTGTTCCGCCGCCGGGACCGCTGCACCTTCTGCGCGTAGTCGTCGAGCGGCAGCAGCCGGCCGGTCGGCGGCTGCTCCACCGACGTCACGACGCCCGCGCCGTGCTGGTAGTAGAACCGGGCCGCGACCGGGTTCGTCGTACCGTCCGGGCCGGCCACCTCGCCCTGGACCAGGACCTCCTCGATCCCGGCACCCGCGGTCATCGGCGCGATGTTGCGCTGCAGCGCGGTGACCTCCTCGACCTGGGCCTCGACGACCGGCCAGATCTGCACCCACACGTGGTTCATGTCCAGCTTCGCGCCGGCCGCGCCACGCGCGGTCCGGGCCCGGCGGATCGCCTCCAGGCAGTTCGCGATCGCGCGCTCGGCGTGCGGCAGCGACGTGACCTGGCCCTCCTCGTCGCGGGCGACCGCGAACTGGCGGACCTGGGCCAGCGCGACCAGCCGCCGGTCGGCCTCGTTCTCGCGCGCGACGCAGTAGTACAGCAGTACGTCCTCCGGCGCCTCCAGCCGGGTGATCCGGAAGTCGCGCAGCCGCCACAGGTTCAGCCGCCGGCCGACCATCGGGTGGACGCCGCGGACGTTGTCGTCCTCGGCCATCGAGCCGCCGGCCGGGCGGTACGTGAAGTACGAGACCGGGCGGCCCTGTCCGGAGGCGACCGCGACCGAGATCCGTCGTACCCGCTGGGCGATCGGCAGGTCGGCGACCATCCGGCGGTACAGGTCGGCGGCGTCCTGCTGCGACTCCGGCAGGTCCGGGCCGTACAGGTACAACTCGACGACGGCCTCGTGGCCGGCGGTCCGGGCGTCGATCCGGTCGGTCAGCGCCTGCGACAGCGCGCTGCCGGGGTCGGCCAGCTCGGCGACCGTGCCGACCGTCGTGACCAGGTGGCTCGGCTTGTCGTCGATCGAGTAGTCGGCGGTCGCGAACGGCCGCCCGTCGACGGCGAACGCGCGCAGGTCGTGCAGCTCGTACTCGCGGTAGTGCCGGCGCACGAGTACTTCGAGCATCGGCTCCTGCTCGCCCCAGCCGTGCTCCAGCCGCTGCGCGAGGAACCGGACGATCGGCTCCGGGATCGCGGCCAGCGCGTCGATCCGCTGCTGCCGGTCCGGCGCGTCCGGATGCGCGGCCAGGTCGGCGACCTCGTCGCTGACACCGGCGATGATCGACGCCCGCTCGGCGTCCACCTGCGGCTGGTCGAACCACCGGAAGCGCACGCTCCGGGCCAGGTCGCCGACCACCGGGAACCGCAGCTGCGTGGCCAGCACCAGCCGGTCCAGCAGGTCGTGCACGCACTCGTCCAGCGGCGCCTCCGGCAGCGGCTCGGCGATCCACCGCTGCAGCACGGACGTCACCAGCAGGACGTCGGGATTCGACCGCAGCTGCGCCAGGAAGATTCGGAAGACCGCTTCCTCGAGCTCAGGGCTGCGCTCCAGCCCGGTCACACCGTAGTGGCCCAGCACGCGGCTCAACCGCGCCTGGAACTCGGCCGGCAGTCCGCCGCGATCCGGGTCGAGGCTCTGCAGGTACGTGTGGAAGTACTCGCGCGGGCTGTGCACCCGGTTCTCGATCGAGGTGTCGGTGCCAGCCGGCCGGTTCCGGCTCAGCTCGGCGAAGTCCGCGAACACCGCCAGCAGCTCGATCTCCTTCGCCACCGGCGGCCCGGACTGCGTCGCCAGCTCGGCCCGCGCGGCCAGGTAGTCGGCCAGCATGCCGCCTTCGTCCTGCGGGTCGATGTCGAACCCGAGCAGCATGCTCCGCAAGTCGTCCAGCCCGCGCTCCACCCGCTCGGCCGCCGACTTCTCCCCGGTCCCGTTCGGCAGATCCAGCTGTACGCCGTTCTGCACCGGAGCGGCTTCCGCGAGAGCGGACTCGTCGGCCACGGGCTCCAGCCGGAGCAGCGGCGCACCCGTCTCCACCTGGCTGCCGGTCGAGACCTGCAGCTCCTTCACGGTGGCCTTGAACGGCGCGTACAGCACCGTCTCCATCTTCATCGACTCGAGCACCAGCACCGGCGCCCCGGCCTCGACCTCGGCCCCGGCCGGCACCGGCGTCGCCACGACCAACGCCGGCGCGGGCGAACGCAGTACGCCGCCCTCGTCCCGGCTGACCCGGTGCGTGACGCCGTCGACCTCGACCAGGTGCACCGGCCCGTGCGTCGCGGTCACCAGCCGGAACCGCTGCCCGCCGACGACCAGTCGGCTCGTGTACTCGTCGAGCCGCTCCAGCTCGGCGTCCACGATCTTCAGCTGCCCGTTCCCGACACCGACCCGGAACCGCTCGGGCCCGATCCGGGCCACGGTCACCTGGTAGCTCGCGCCGCGCAGCTTCAGGTCGATCGCGCGGCCGACCTCGTGCTGCACCTGCGGGCGGCCGCCGTGCGCGGTCTCGTACAGCCGGGTGCGCTCGACCTGCTCGGCGTCCTCGTACCCCTCGATCGCGGCCGCGACCAGCGCGACCCCGGAGTGCCGGTGCGAGACCAGCCGGCCCTCGCCGCGGACCCGGTCGATCCAGCCGGTGTCCGCGCTGCCGTCGATCACCTCGGGCTGGTCGAGCAGCTCGAGGATGAA
>DASXXB010000410.1:0-4427 GCA_036503355.1 Kribbella sp.
CCCCCCCCCCCACGCCGATCGGTGAGGAGACAAATCCCGTGCTCTATTTCGTGGCGCGTCGGCTGGTCAGCGCGCTCAGTGTCGTGCTGGCAACACTGATCGCGACCTTCGCGCTGTTCTTCATCGCGCCGACCGACCCGGCCGGTGCGATCTGCGGCGAGCGTCAGTGCTCGCAGCAGCGGTACAACGAGATCAAGGCCAACCTGCATCTCGACCAGCCGAAGGTGAAGCAGTTCGCCGACTACGCGGGCGGCATCTTCACCGGTCGTGACTTCACCACCTCCGGCGTCAAGCAGCACTGCTCGGTGCCGTGCCTCGGCTTCTCGTTCAAGAACGACCGGCCGGTCACCGACATGATCAAGTCGCGGTTCCCGGTGACCTTGTCGCTGGTCGTCGGGTACGCCGTCCTGGTGCTGACGATCGGTGTCTTCGTCGGGTCGATGGCCGCGAAACGCCGCGGAACCCTGCGCGACCGGGCGTTGATGACCAGCACGCTGGTGATCAGCTCGGTGCCGTACTACATCGTGGCGCTGATGGTCGCGCTGTACCTGACCGTGCTGTACCCGATCCTGCCGCGCGGTGAATGGACACCACCGACGGAGAATCCGGGCAAGTGGGTCGCCGGCCTGCTGACACCCTGGCTGGTGCTCGGCATCTACAACTGCGTCTCGTACGCCAGATACTCGCGCGGCTCGATGGTCGAGGCGCTCAGCGAGGACTACATCCGGACCGCGCGGGCCAAGGGCCTGTCCGACCGGGTGGTCACCTACAAGCACGCACTCCGGTCCGGGTTGATCCCGGTCGTGACGATCTTCGGCCTGGACGTCGCCGGCAGCCTCGGCGGCGCGATCTTCACCGAACGCATCTTCGACCTCCCCGGCCTCGGTGTGCTGGTGCTGGACAGCTTGAACAGCTACGACCTGCCGGTGATCATGGGCACCGTACTGGTCGCTTCGGTGCTGATCGTCGTGATGAACCTGCTGGTGGACATCGGCTACAGCCTGATCGACCCGCGGGTGAGGCTGTCGTGAGCACCCCCGCCCCCGAAGACCGGGTCCCCGAAGACCGGAAGGACAGCATGGCCGAGAGTGCAGCCACCCCGGCGAACGCCCCCGATGCTGCCGGGGCCGCCAAGCGTGGCCCGTCGGTCGCCACCCGCGAACGCCGGGTGGGCTCGACGAACCCGAGCGGCGAGACGCCGTACCTGGCCGTCGAGGACCTGAACGTGAAGTTCCCGACCGCCGACGGACTGGTCAGCGCCGTGAACGGCCTGAGCTACTCGGTGCCGCTCGGCCGGACGCTGGCGATCGTCGGCGAGTCCGGCTCCGGCAAGTCGGTGTCGAGCATGGCCGTGATGGGCCTGCACGACCGCAAGCGGACCCGGATCAGCGGGTCGATCCGGCTCGGCGGCGACGAGATCGTCGGCCTGAGCGAGAACGACCTGATGAAGATCCGCGGCGACGCGGTGTCGATGGTGTTCCAGGACCCGCAGTCGTCGCTGCACCCGCTGTACACGATCGGCAACCAATTGGTCGAGGCGTACCGGGTGCACCACAGGGTCTCCAAGGAGGCCGCCAAGAAGCGCGCCCTGGAGATGCTCGACCTGGTCGGCATCCCGAACCCGCAGCGCCGCTTCGGTCAGTACCCGCACGAGTTCTCCGGCGGTATGCGGCAGCGCGCGATGATCGCGATGAGCCTGATCAACGACCCGAAGCTGGTGATCGCCGACGAGCCGACGACCGCGCTCGACGTCACCGTGCAGGCGCAGATCCTGGATCTGCTGAACAACCTGCAGAAGGAGTTCGGCTCCGCGATCGTGCTGATCACCCACGACCTGGGTGTGGTCGCCGAGATGGCCGACGACGTCCTGGTGATGTACGCCGGGCGCTGTGTCGAGTACGGCACCGCCGAGGACGTGCTGGCCAACCCGCGGATGCCCTACACCTGGGGTCTGCTCGAGTCGATCCCGACGGTCTCCGCGGCGAACGAGCGGCTGCGCCCGATCAAGGGCCTGCCGCCGAGCCTGCTGAGCCTGCCCGACGGCTGCTCGTTCAACCCCCGCTGCCCGTACAAGGACCGGGTCAAGGGCGAGCTCTGTACGACGCAACTGCCGGAACTGCTGCCGGTCGACGGCGCCGGTGCGCACACGTCCCGTTGTCACCTGCACGACAAGGCCTCGGTGTACGAGGCCGAGGTCGCGCCGAGACTGGGCTGACGGGGGGATTGAGGAACCATGAGCGAAACTTTGTTGCAGGTCCGCGACCTGAAGATGCACTTCCCGATCAAGGAAGCTGCGGGCCTCGGCCGGACCAAGAAGGTTGTGCAGGCCGTCGACGGCGTGTCGTTCGAGCTGAAGGCCGGCGCCAGCCTGGGCCTGGTCGGTGAGTCCGGCTGCGGCAAGTCGACCACCGGCCGGATGATCACCCGGCTGCTGACGCCGACTTCCGGCGAGATCATCTTCAAGGGCACCGACATCGCGCGGCTGAAGGAGCGGGACCTGCGCCCGTTCCGCCGGCAGCTGCAGATCGTCTTCCAGGACCCGTACAGCTCGCTGAACCCGCGGCAGACGGTCAGCAACATCATCAGTACTCCGCTGCGGGTCCACAACCTGGTGAAGCGGGGCAAGGAGCTCGACCGCGTCCAGGAACTGCTGGAACGGGTCGGCCTGAACCCCGAGCACCACAACCGGTACCCGAACGAGTTCTCCGGCGGTCAGCGGCAGCGGATCGGGATCGCCCGGGCGCTCGCGGTCGAGCCCGAGGTGATCATCGCCGACGAGCCGGTGTCCGCGCTGGACGTGTCGATCCAGGCCCAGGTGATGAACCTGCTCGAGGACCTGCGCCGCGATCTCGGCATCGCGTTCGTGTTCATCGCGCACGACCTCGGCGTGGTCCGGCACTTCTGTGACGAGGTCGCGGTGATGTACCTCGGCAAGATCGTCGAGCGCGGCAGCCGGGACCAGATCTACAACGCGCCGCAGCACCCGTACACGCAGGCGCTGCTGTCCGCGGCCCCGGACCTGGGCACGATCCGCGGTGTCCCGCCGAAGGAGCGGATCCGGCTGGTGGGCGACGTACCGTCGCCGATCGACCCGCCGAGCGGGTGCCGGTTCCGGACCCGCTGCTGGAAGGCGGAGGACATCTGCGCCACCCAGGAGCCGCTGCTGGAGATCAAGCCGCAGGCCGGGCAGGGACACACCGCCGCCTGCCACTTCGCGGAGCCAAAGGTCGACCTGACCGCCGCCACCGCGTGAGACACGAGTAAGCCCTCCGTCAACGGCGACGGAGGGCTTACTTGTGTCCGGATTCGATCAGGCGCGCCCGTGAGCCTGCCGGCTACGCCGGCTCAGCGAGTCGATCGTGACGGCGATCAGCAGAACGCCTGCGGTCACCATGTACCTGACGCTCGAGTCGAGACTGAGCAGCGCGAGCCCGTTCGAGATCGACATGATCACCAGCGCGCCGAGCAGCGCCGAGTACGCCGACCCGCGGCCGCCGAACAGGCTGGTACCGCCGATGACCGCGGCCGCGATCGCGTTGAGGTTGGTGTCGGCGCCACCGCTGCTCTGGTTCACCGCGACCAGCCGGGCGGCCGCGAGCAGACCGCCGACGGCCGCGAACGTCGAGCAGGCAGCGAACACGGACAGGTAGATCATCCGCACGTTGATACCGGCCCGCCGGGCGGCTTCCACGTTTCCACCCACTGCGACGACCGAGCGGCCCCAGCGCGTCCGCCGTACCGCGAGATCAGTCGCGACCACCAGTGCCAGGAAGAGCAGGAACATCGACGAGACACCACGGTCGCCGTTGAGGATCAGCACCGGGATCAGCAGCACGAGCGCGAGCGCGGCCGCCTTGATCGCGATCATCGACGTCGGTGCTGCGGACAACCCTGCCGCGGCCCGGGCAGTCCGGCTGCGGAGACGGGTCAGTACGTACAGCGCGACGACGGCGGCGACCAGCCCGTACGCAATCGCGGGGGACAGGAAGCTGCGGGTCGCGAAGCCGACCAGCGCCGAGTCGTACGGAAGGTTGAGCGAGCCTTCCTTGCCGAGGACAAGCAACTGGAGACCGAGGAACCCGAGCAGCCCGGCCAGCGTGATCACGAAGCTCGGGACGCCGAAGCGGGTGTAGAGCGCGCCGTAGAACAGGCCAATCACCAGACCGAGGGCGGCTCCGGCGACCAGCGAGACGACGAGCGGCCAGCCCTTGTTGACGAACGTGACG
Organism: Kribbella sp.; assembly: GCA_036503355.1. Taxonomy (GTDB): domain Bacteria; phylum Actinomycetota; class Actinomycetes; order Propionibacteriales; family Kribbellaceae; genus Kribbella. The sequence goes on from DASXXB010000410.1 coordinate 4,227, forward strand.
CCGAGGACGGCCGCCGACAGACCGCTGACCGAGCCGACGGACAGGTCGATCTCGCCCAGCAGCAACACCAGGACGATGCCGAGCGCGATCACCCCCACCGACGTGGTCTGCAGCGTCAGGTTGACCAGGTTGCGGCTGGACAGGAACGAACCGTTCGCGATCTGGAAGACCGCCCAGATGATGATCAGCCCGATCACCACC
>DASXXB010000411.1:0-7671 GCA_036503355.1 Kribbella sp.
GCACCGAGGTTCCGCTCGACGGATCCGGGTTGCTGCTCCTCGACGACCGCGACACGACGTACGCGATGTTGCTGCCCGACGCCGAGTCGATCCGCACGCTGGTGACGTCCGGCGCGGGCCTGACCGACCCGGTCGCGCGCTACACGGCCCGCCGTACCCTCCGGGGCCTCCTGCTCACCGGCCACCTCGCAGCCGCCGACATCTACACCTACGTCACCGCCTCCGTGCCCACCGAACCGGACCCCATCCACCTCAAGGCTCTGACCACCCTCGCCGCCGAAGCAACCATCTATGCCGACCCGGCACAACGACCAGCCCTCGAAGATCAGCTGGCCACGGCAATCAGTTCCGTCCTCGATCCCTCGCGACTCGTACTGATCGAGGCCCTCGCGGACTGTGCCGGCACCGGTGAGCAGTTGGCACTGGTCGACTCGTTGCTGACCAACGCCGACCTGCCGCAGCCGATCCGTTGGCGCCTGCTCACCCGCCTGGTCGCCCTCGGCGTCGCCGACGACGACCGGATCACCGCCGAGCAGACCCGGGACCCCGACCCCGACGCCGCGTGGCAGGCAGCCGCAGCCCGCGCAGCCATCCCCGACGCCGCCGCGAAGACCACCGCCCTCGACCTCCTGCTGACGCCTCCCGGCATCCCGGCCGCCGTACTCCGAACCTTCGGCGCAGCCCTATGGCACCCCCGCCACGACGCCGGCCATGCAACGCCTTTCCTGGAGCGCCTCGTCCCCTTCGCCCGCGCAACCGACTGGTTCGCAGCCGCCCGCATAGCTCGCTACGTCTTCCCGACCACCGCCGACCTCCCCTTCCTCGACCAGGTCCGCGAAGTCGCCACCGCCGTCCCACCCGTCCTCGCCCAGGCCCTGCGGGACCAGGAGGAGACAGCCCGCCGCGCCGCGACGGCCCGGAGAGCGCAGGCTCCGCAGCCTTGGGCGTAGCGTGCGGCGCTCCCCGGACGACGACTTCGACTGGGTGCCCTGATCACTCACCGGCGGCAGTCGCGATGCAGTTGGACGGCGTACTGGGTCCTGACCTTTCCGCTGGTCGAGGTGACGGTGATGATCATCCGGTCGGTGCCCGGGAGTTTGGTGACTTTCGTGGTGGCGCCGGGGACGGTCGGCACGCCGGCGATCCGCGGGGTGTCGCAGGACCAGTCGACCAGGTACGTCCGCGTGGCCGGGTCGAAGCCGTCCAGCGGGATGCCGTTGACCGTGATCCGGCTGAGGGTGGAGATGCTGCGCGCGGTGGCGTCGTCGTAGTTCGTCACCGTGACGCTGCCGTCGCTGTTCAGCCGGTACGTCGCCGTCATCGCCTTCGACAGGTTGATCCGCATCCAGCCGGCGTCGCCGGGGCGATCCAGTCCGGTGCCGGAGTCGAGCGCGGTCTGCTGCAGGATCTCCGTCCGCTGCGCGTCGGTCAGGTCCGGGAACGTGGTGGTGAGCAGCTCGGCGGCCTCCGACGGGACGACCTCCGCCTGGCCGGCCGGCCCCGTACGCGGGAAGCCGTAGTCCAGGCGGTAGCTGTACAGCTGTGTCGCGGCGCTGTCGGTGAGCCCGGCGTACGGGTCGCCCGAGCACAGCTTGATCGTGGTGAACCCGGCCGTCTCGCACTTGGCCGACAGCACCGACTCCAGCTCCTGGTGCGCGAGTTCCAACGCCGGCGAGAATGCTGGGTCCGCCCAACGATGGGCGACCACGGACTGTGCGATCATCCGACCGCCCATCACGTCCAGCGGGTAGTGGAACCCGTTGACGATCCGGTTGTTGCCGTACTCCGAGGACCGCGCGAGGATCGTCGGCGCCAGCTCCGGCAGCAGCGTCGCGAGCGTTGTGCCCTCGACGTACCCGCCGTACGTGTGGCCGCTCGGGAAGGACGGGCTGGTGACGTACCCGTCGTACCCGCCGGCGGGGGAGTCCATGACCAGCCCGCCCTGACTGGCCAGGCCGAGGCGCAGGAACGGCCGGTCGTACGGCCAGAGGCCCTTGGCCGCGTCGGCGCCCGGGATGTTCTGGCCGACCCGGTCGAGGACGGCCTTCGTCTGCGGCAGTTCACCCGCGGCGAGGGCCTGTGCGTAGATCGGCCCGAGCCGGGAGCCGAGCGCGTCGGTGCCGGTGTCGCGGATCGAGTGATCGGCGTCGGTCTGCGCACGGTTCATCTCCGCGGTCGTGGCGGCGTTGTTGATCGCGAGCGCCGTCCGGTCGTTGACCGAGACCACTTGGTCGCGGTCGACCTTGCCGTTTGCGCCCTTCAAGGTCGCCGGCAGCCCGGGGAAGGCGCCGAGCAGATCGTTGAGGTAGTGGTCGGACGGCCAGGCGTCGGACGGGAAGCTGCCTGCCAGGTTCACGGCAGCCGACTTCCGCGCGGCCTCGGCGGGCGAGGAGGCGGCCGCGTACGGCGCGGTCCAGCTCGACGCGGGCGACGTACCGACGGCATTCACGGCGCTCACGGTGGCGACGTACGTCTGGCCGGGCTTGAGCCGGCTGAACGTCGCCACGTGCTGGGTCGGGTCGTCGACACGCAGCAGATGCCCGTCGGCCAGCCGTACGACGTAGGCCGTGACGGGGCTGCCGCCGTCGTCCGCCGGAGGCTGCCAGCTGACGGTGAGCGCGGAGTCCTGCCCGCCGGCGACGACGTCGAGCGGCACCGACGGCGCAGTCTTGGCCTTCACCTTCAGGTCGTCGAGCGAACCCTGCAGCAGTTGCAGTTGCTGGGTCAGCGCGGTGTCCGTTGCGGTCTTGTCGGCAAGGACCTGCTTGGCTTGCGTGATCGACTCCTGCAGAGCCTGCCATGACGCGTCGGTGTAGCGCTGGTTGGTGCGCGACTCCGCGTCGGCGACCAAGTTCTCCAGCTGGCGACGAACCTTCGGCGTCAGCTGACCTGTTGCCAGCAGCAAGCTTCGGGTCTGTGCGTCGACCTGGCTCTGGGTGGCGTCTTCCTCGGCCAGCAACGCCTTGGCCGAGCTGAGTTCGCGCCGGAACACCGCGACGTCGATCGGGAGGTACCGATCGAGGCCGGGGACGTCGGTAGCCGCGGCCTGCTGGAGCTTCGACTTGTCGACGGTCGCGGGCGCCTGCGCGGTGGTGAAGGTGTACTTGTCGAGGTTGGCGACGTACGGCAAGGAGGTGCTGGTGTCGGCGTGCATGACGACCGACAAACGGTGGCTTCCGGAGATCGGTGCGGCGATCGTCGCCGTGCCGGTTCCCGCGGTGTTCCAGTCGGCAGCGGTCGCGGGCAGCGCGACCGTCGCGATCGGGTCGCCGGGATGCGCGGGATCGGTGGCGTCCAGGTAGAACTCCAGCCGCGGGTCGGCGCCGACCCGCCCGGAGTTGGCCGCGTAGTGCACGCTCACCTGGTTCCGGCCGGTGACGCCGAAATCGACCGGACCGTAGTCGATCCAGGCCCCGTCGTAGGTGCCACCGACGTTGGCGACCGGCCCGTCGTTCCAGTTGCTGTTCTCCACCTTGAGGCCGTTGCCGCTCGTCGACTGCCAGGTCTCGGCCTGTACGTCGAGCGAGTTCTGAGCCGCCCGGGTGAACGTGAAGTTGTCGAGGTTCGCGACGTACGGATGCCCTGCGTCGGTCGTCGAACGGTTGACGATCGTGAGGCGATGGCTGCCGGTCAAGGCCTTGGGCAGCGCGATGCTGGTGCCGCCGTCGGCACCCCAGTTGTCGCCGGTGGGCGCGAGCGGGACGCTCACGAACGGCGTACCGGGGTTGGCGGGGTCGGCGGCGTCGAGGTAGACGTCCAAGCGCGAGTTCGTGCCGCAGCGGGCGGTGTTGTTGACGTAGTGCACCGACAGATCGGTCACGGGCGTCGTACCGAAGTCGACCGTGCGGTAGTCGAGCCAGCTGTCGTTGCCGACACCGCCGACGTCCACCACCGTTCCCGAACTCCAGGTGCTGGTCTCGTTCTTGAGACTGCCGCCGCTGCTGCCGGTCCAGCTCTCCGCCTCGAGGACGTACGGCGCGTCCGGGTCCGACTGCAGCGACTGGCTGAACTGGAACCAGTCGAAGTTCGACACCCACTGCTCACCCGGCGGCGTGCTGAACGTGAGGCTGACGGCCTTCGCGTCGACGAGGGCCGCCGCGTCGGTCAGGTCGACGACGATCGTCTGGTAGTTGCCCCACCCTCCGGTTCCGGGAAGGTCGGCGCGACCGACGACCGGTCCGGTCTCGCCGCCCGCGTGCACCTGGAGTGAGGCCGGAGTCGTGCCGGGAGCACGGTAGCTGGCGTAGCGCACCAGGAGGTACTTCGGCGCCGTGCCGGTGAAGTCCAGGTCGAGATAGCGGATCCACGAGCCGTCCGTCACTCCGCCGAGGTTGCCGGCGGACAGGTACGCCTGGTTGTTCAGCGGGGGACCCGACCACTCGTCGGACTGCTCGCCCTGCAGGACCCGGTAGCCGCCCTCGTTCAGCGTCAGGCTGTCGGCGCTGTTCTGCAGGTACTCCTTCGCCGAGCGCAGGTCGGCACCGGATGCGGTCGCGTCGTCGAGCACCGCCTTCGCCCGGGCCAGCGCGGCGGTGAACGCGCGGTAGGAGCTGACCGAGTAGTTACCCTGCCGTTCCAGCAGCGCGTCGCCCACCAGGGTGCGGAGCGCCGTACGGTCGGCGGCCGCGGTCGACAAGGTGATCGGCGACATCGCCGAGACACCCTGCCCGGAGATCTGCCGCACCTTCACGTTGCCGCGGAACGCCGCGTCGGTGAACTCGACCCAGATCTGCGCCTCGGTGCTCAACGTGCCGGCCAGCCGCAGACTCGCGGTCGACGGGCCGGTGACGGTCAAGGTCGCGCTCACGCCACGCGGCAGCCCGACGAGCCGAGCGCGGCCTTCGCGCAGCAGATCCCGGCCCGCCAGCTTCACCCGATTGTCGAAGGTCAACTGAAGACAATCCGACAGTTTGCGGTCCGCCGCCGCGCCGACCGTGGTGTGATCGGCCTTCACCTGGTACGACGGCGGTGTCGAGGTAGCGGGATTGCTCAGCGAGTACGCCGGCGCGGACCTGGTACCCCAGTTGCTCGGCGACGCGCCCATCGAGAAGTCGAGCGTGCCACCGCCGGTGATCGTGCCGAAGTCGATCCAGGTGTTGCCGAAGCCGCGCCCGTTCAGCTTCGCCGACTGCACGTAGAAGTTGTCCGGCGACACGTCGGCGGCGGAGACGGTGAAGGTACGCCCGCTCGGGTACGAGATCCTCGCCGCGTCGAAGAACGGCGTACCGATCTGGTACTGCGACGAGCCCGCGGTGACCGGGAACATGCCCAGCGCGGCGGCGACGAACATCGTCGACATGGTGCCCGCGTCGTTGTCCATCGTCGGCAGGAAGCCTTCGGGGGCCAACTGGTACACGCTGGTCTTGACCGGCGGTGTGACCTCGCCGGCACCCGACGGCGGCTTGTTGCCGTCGGTCTGCCCGGTGGCGATGTACCGGTTCCAGGTCTGCTTCGTGTAGATCGCCCGTACCCACTTCTGGGTCAGCGACGGCTCGTTGACGTAGTTGAACAGGTACGGCGCCTGCAGGTCGATCTCGTTGGCGTTCGAGTGCAGCATCGCGTGGCCGTTGTCCGGATCGTCCTCGCCGAACAGGTGCCGGAGCGCCTCGGTGGTGGCGTGTTGACCGCCGGTCGCCTTGATCAGCCCGGCCATGTCGTACGCCGGGTACCAGTTGTACTGCCAGAGCGTGCCCTGGTAGAGGTTCGAGCTCTCGAACTTCTCGTAGTCGACGCTCGTCCAGTCCCCGCTGCTGTTCCGCGGGTTGAGCAGCGCCGCCTTGGTGCCGTCCGCCGCGGTCCAGGCTCCCGGCTTGTACTGGTTCGCGATCGGCAGCAGTGCCTGCTTGCGGAGCGTCGCGGCATCGTTGATGCGGCCAACGGCGTCGGCGACGATCGCGAGCGCCCACTGGTCGTACCCACGCTGGACCATGTCGCCCGGCCGGTCCGCGATGAACCCCTGGCGCAGCTGCTGACCCGAGTAGTACCCGGTCAGGTCCCGCAGCACCGGGTAGGCCTGCGGCAACCGGGAGAAGCCGGTGTACCCCTTCGAGAGGGCGTCCGCGACGATCACGGCGGAGCGTTCGTACCGGACGTTCGGCACGCCCTGGGTCGGCGCGAACACGTCCGAGCTGCCGGTCGTCGCCTGGTCGGCCATCCGGGTGATCAGCGACTGGATGACGTCCTTGTAGATGTCCGGCGCGACGTACGCGATCACGGAGTACTTGCGGAAGTCGTCCCATGAGGACCAGCCGTCGTAGTACGTGTACCCGTCGGCCCGGTGGACGGAGCCGTCGACGCCGCGGTACGTCCCCGACGTACTCGTCGCGTTGATCGGCAGCGCGAACATCCGGTAGAGGTGCGTGTAGAACAGCTTGCGCAGGTCACCGGTCGGGTCGCTCCGGTCGGAAGCGGTGACGGCGACCCGCTGCAGCATCCGGTCCCACGCCTGCGAGGTCTCCCGGCGTACCTGGTCGAAGGTCTTGCTGCCCAGCTCCGCGCCCTGGTCGATCTTGGCCTGCGCACTGCTGATCGGCGACAACGTGATCCGCAGCCCGACGGTGGGGTCGGCGAACGTCAGTACGGCGCCGGTGTCGCGGCCGCGGCGGGTGGCGACGTCGGCGAGCGTGGTCCCGTCGGCCCAGGTCTGCTGCTTGACGACCTTCTGCTCGGTCTCCGCGTAGTAGTACAACTTGTACGTCGCCCCGTTGAAGAAGCCCGTGAACGACCCGCTGAGGGAAACCCGCCCGTCGGCGAGGGGCGCCGTAGTGAGGTCGGAGGCGAGGCGCTGGGTGAAGTTGTTCGCCAGGTCGATCACCAGCGCCGGCGTCTGGCCGGCGGGGAACGTGTACCGGTGCAACGCCGTACGGGTGGTCGCGGTGACCTCGGCGTCGATCTTGCCGTCCGGGTGGGTGACGGCGCCGTCCTTGCCCGCGACGGCGCCGAGGCCGACCTGGTAATACCCCGGCGAAGCCTGCTCGTCGTTGTGGCTGAACGGATGCGCGTACGACCCGGTGCTCGGACGCGCGTCGTACGCCACGGACGTCGGCACAACCAGCAGGTCGCCGCCGGCGCCGGACCCGCCGACGCCGTCGAGGTTGGTCTGGGTGAACCCGTTGATGCTGGACTGCGCGTAGTCGTATCCGGAGTGGCTGCGGCCCGGCGCGGTCATCGGATTGACCTTCACCAGGCTGTTCGGCGCCTGGGCACCCGGGAGGTCGTTGCCGTGGTCTCCCGAGGTCGAGACGAACGGGTCGACCAACGACGTCAGGCTCGGGGGAGTGGTGACGGCTTCGGCCACCGCACGCGGACCGCCCGCCAGAGCGAGCGCTGCGACGAGGAGGAGTGCCAGCACTCCGGCGAAGGACTTGCGGGACACGGGCATCTCACTCCAACGAGCGGGTCGGCCAAAACGGCAGAACCCTAGTGGGAGCGCTCCCATACGCGCCAGAGGATCAGCAGCTGTTAATGCAGAGTTCCCGCTACCGGAAGATGTAGAAGCCGGTCACCGCGGTCGGAAGGATGCCGAGCACGACCCAGAGCGAGAGCGGGCTCCGGCGGTGGATGGCGAGGATGCCGACCGCGGTCATCACGCCGATCACGCCGGACATGATCCACAGGCCGACGCCCTTGCCGAAGTCGCCGTGCGAGACGCCGATGCTGTAGACCGCGAGC
>DASXXB010000412.1:0-11298 GCA_036503355.1 Kribbella sp.
TACGACCGGTTGCAGGAGGTTCGGGTTCCGGCTGTTGTGATGGTGGGGGACCAGGACCGTCCGATCGCCGCAGCGATGGCTGGGGCGGCTGCGGCGCGGATACCTGGGTGCGAGTTCATCTGGATGCCCGGCGTTGATCACCTTCCGAGCCTCCGCAATCCGCAACTGGTCACCGAGACGATCCTGCGGTTAGCTGGTCCACCGGGCCAGTAGCTTTGCGGCTTGGCCGCTGTCCACAGCGTCTCGGCAACGCTCGAAGCAGTCCGCCAGCTGCTCTAAACCGGAGTCGAGCGTCAACGTCGTCAGTGCAGCAGCAGCATTGAGCAGTACGACGTCCCGCACCGGCCCACGCTCTCCGTCGACCAGCGCGCGCAGGAGCCGGGCGTTGAAGGCAGCGTCACCACCCCGTAGCTCCGCGAGCGACGACGGTCGCAGGCCGAGGGATCGCGGGTCGAACACCACCTCCGACGCGGACCCACCGTGCACCACCCACAGCCGCGAGTATCCCGTGGTGGTGAGCTTGTCGAGCCCGTCGTCGCCTCGTGCGACCAGCGCCGATCTGCCTTGTTTTGCGAGCGTTTCGGCCAGCACTGGCAGCATGCGGGTGTTGGCGACTCCTACGAGCTGGTGCTTCGGGTCGGCTGGGTTCAGGAGCGGTGCCAGCACGTTGAAGGCCGTCGGGACGGCGAGCTCACGGCGTACGACTGCAACCTCGCGGAGCGCCGGGTTGAAGCGTGGAGCGAACAGGTACGCCAGGCCGATGTCAGCAGCGCGCTCAGTGACCTCAGCCGGCGACAGGTCCAGCGGGACGCCCAGGTGCTCGACCAGGTCACCAGAGCCCGCGGCTGACGACGACGCGGCGCGGCCACCGTGTTTGACCACAGTGACTCCGGTAGCGGCAACAACCACGGCGGCCATCGTGGAGATGTTCGCAGCACCCGTACGGTCGCCCCCGGTACCAACGATGTCCACGAACGGTCCGCGGATCCGCACCGGGGTCGCATGCGACCGCAGTACACCTGCCAGGCCGTTGAGCTCGTCGGCGGTCTCACCCTTGGCGCGCAGCGCGATCAGGAACCCCGAGATCTGCGCCGGTGACGCCTCGCCCAGCACCAGCTGCTCCATCGCCCAGCCCGTGTCCGCCGCCGACAGGTCGGAGCCGGCCAGGAGCGCGGAGATCAGACCGGACCACGTCCGGAGTGTTGTTGCCATCGGCATTCCTCAGGGTGCTGGGCCGCCCACGAGGAGAGCATGACAACGGCCGCCTCGCAGGAGACGGCCGGGTGGATACGCGCGGATTCAGGCCGTCGGGTCGACGGCCCACCACATACTCGCGCGCTGGAACATGCCCCTGACTCTACCCCCTCCGGCAGAGTTCGCAGCGGGCTGTCACATCATGGTGGGCTGATCCGTCAGGGCATCGAGGAGGGCAGTAGTGGACGACCATGAGCAGTTGGCGCAGCGGTTCGAGGAGAACCGCGGGCACCTGCGGGCAGTCGCCTACCGGATGCTCGGCTCCCTGACGGAGGCCGAGGACGCCGTACAGGAGGCCTGGCTGCGGCTGAGCCGGACCGACGTGAGTGACGTCGGCAATCTGGCCGGCTGGCTGACCACGGTGGTGTCGCGGGTGTGTCTGGACATGCTCCGCAGCCGCAAGTCGCGGCGGGAGGATTCGCTGGACACGTACGTCCCGGACCCTGTCATCGCCGAACTGGGCCCGGAGGACAAGGCCGTCCAGGCGGACGCGATCGGGCTGGCGCTGCTCGTCGTACTGGAGACTCTGGCGCCGGCCGAGCGGCTCGCGTTCGTGTTGCACGACATGTTCGGGGTCGGGTTCGAGGACATCGCGGCGATCGTGGACAAGTCGCCGGCCGCGACGCGTCAGCTCGCGAGCCGGGCGCGGCGGCGGGTGCAGGGTGCTCCGGCGAGTGACGGGGACGTGAGTCGGCAGCGGGCGATCGTCGAGGCATTCCTGGCGGCGTCGCGGGGCGGTGACTTCGAGGCGCTGCTCGAGTTGCTCGATCCGGAGGTGCTGTTGCGCGCGGACGCGGGTACGGCGAGTGCGCAGTACGCCGGGCCGGCCGTGTCGAAGCTCGTCCGCGGGGCGAAGGCGGTCGTCGAGCAGGCGCTCATGTTCAGCCGGATGGCGCCGTACCTCCAGGTCGCGCGGATCAACGGGATGCCTGGCGTCATCACCGTCGTCAACGGGCGACTGATGGGGGTCATGTCGGTCACCGTCACCGACGGGAGGATCACCGAGATCAACATCCTTGCGGACGTCGACCGCCTCGAGGTCATCCCGCTACCAGCCTGAGCACCCGACGAGCCTGCGCCTCTGCGGTCCCTGGTGGGTTGCGGTTGGCGCTCGGTCCGCCCGGCCCGATCAGCGTCAGCCAGAACCCGGCCCAGAGTTGCCGCGCTACCTGGAACCGCTGAGGGTCTGCCGCGAACCGTCATACGAGCGGGGCCGGGTCGGTCGCTCGCCAGGACAGGTGCTCGACCAGGTTGGCCAGCTCGACCGTCCGGTCGCCCAGCCCGGCGTCCTCGAAGTCGATGATGCGGACCTGAGCGCCGTCCCACAGGTAGTTGCTGAGGTTCGGATCGCCGTGGGCGACCACCGGATCGTGGACGTCGGTCACGTCGCGCGGCGGGTCGTCGAGCCAAGCCGCGGCCGCTTCCGCAATCACGCCGACAGTACTGCGGAGGACGGTCAGGCCGGCGCGGGTGCGCGCGATCAGCGCGGTCAGGTCGATCGGCTCGAGTGACTCGGACGGGACCGACCAGAGCGTCTCGAGCGCGTTGCCCAGGGGCGTGAGCTGGGTGGCGGTGAGCGAGCCTTCGAGGGGTTGACCGGGCGCGCGGGTCATCGTCATCCATGGCGTGGGGTTCGCCGATCTGGTGAGTGGCCTGGGGACGAGGTCGGGAGCGGCGGCGGACAGCAGGGTGAGGGCCGCCCATTCGCGGCCGGGCTCGTTGCGGGGCCAGGACGTGTAGCGCTTGGTGACGGTGCTGCCGGAGATCTCGATCGTGTGCGTCATCGAGAAAAGTTTGCCGGGACGTGTCGATCGCGGGCCGTCCCCTTCGACGTATGGGCAGGAGCGGATACGTCGAGGGAGTGGACAGGATGTCGACGCAGGCAGTGGTGGCGGGTGCGCGTGATGTCGTGGCGGGGCTGTTGGGGGCGGGGTTCAACGGCGCCGTACGGATGCCCGGAGAGGTCGAGTACGACGAGCAGCGGCGCTCCGTGATCCCGTCGGTGGACTCGCGTCCGATGCTGATCGCGGAGGCGTACGGGCGGACCGACGTCCAGGCGGCGGTGCGGACTGCTCGCGAGTACGGCGTACCGCTCGCGGTGCAGGCGACGGGACATGGAACGCGGGTACCGGCGGACGGCGGGATCCTGTTGAAGACGACGGCGATGACGACCGTTCTGATCGACCCGGAGCGCCGGATCGCGAAGGTCGCACCGGGTGCTCGCTGGGGAGCGGTCCTGGACGCGGCGCGGCAGTTCGGGCTCGCTCCGTTGTCCGGTTCGCACCGGGACGTCGGCGTCACCGGGTACACGCTCGGGGGCGGCGTGGGATGGCTGGCCCGCAAGTACGGGTTCGCGGCCGACAGCGTGATCCGCGCCGAGCTCGTCACCGCCGACGGCCGCTTCGTGACCGCGAGCGCCGAGCAGCACCCGGACCTGTTCTGGGCGATCCGCGGTGGAACCGGCAACTTCGGCGTTGTGACGTCGCTGGAGTTCCGCCTGTATCCGGTCCGCGAGGTGCACGCCGGCATCGTGTACTACGGCATCGACCGCGCCGCCGCGATCCTGCGCCGGTACCGCGACTGGACCGCGACGATCCCCAACGAACTGAGCACCGCCGTCGTCCTGACCCGCATCCCCGGCACCGAGCAGCGCGCCGTCGCGATCAAGGTCCTGTACGCCGGTCCGTCCGAGCTCGGCGAACACCTGCTGAAACCGCTCTTCGAGGTCGGCGGCCCGCGGCTCGCCGGTGAACTGAGGACCATCGAGTACGCCGATGCCGCGATGGGCGGCACGCCCGCTCGCCACCTCGACTTCCTCGACACGCTGACCGACGAGGTGATCGACGTCGTCACGGAGCTCGAGGACGCGACCGTCGAGATCCGTCACTGGGGTGGCGCGATGGCCAATCCCGGCCCCGGTGCCGGACCGGTCGGTCACCGCGAGGCGCCGTACTCGCTGATCATCGACCGCGAGGTCGCCGTATCGAGCGGCGGGGCGGGATTGCGAACGGCACTGCTGCCGTGCTCGGGCCGCACGTTCGTGAACTTCCTCGGCGACCCGGGTCGCGCGGACACGGCGTACAGCGTCAAGGATCTGCAGCGGCTGCGTGAGGTGAAGCGGGCCTACGACCCGGCGAACCTCTTCCACCTCAACGCGAACATCCGCCCCTGACGATCAGACAGTGCCCGAGTTGCCGTAGACGGTGACGTGCACGTGGTCGTAGTGGTTCGCGGTCACGCCGCCGCGGTCCTCCATCGCACGCCAGCCCTCGCTGCTGCGCTGGACGGTCCAGATGTGCTGCTGCCAGATCAGCTGGCTGACGCCGAGCTTCTTGTAGTTGGCGTGCAGCCAGTCCGCGACCTCCTGGCCCTCGGAGCCGCTGACCATGATGTCGAGCGCGTGCCCGGTCGAGTGCTCCGAACCGCTGTCGCCGGCCCGCAGACCGCCGTACGACGTGATGTCCGGGAACTTCGCGCAGATCGCCCGGTGCACCCGGATCGCGTCCGGGGTCAGGCCGTCCTCGACAGCCGAGCCGGACTTGCAGGCGGCCTGGGAGATCGCGCCGGAGACGCTCGCGACCGGCTTGGTGGCGGACAGGTACTGCGCCTTCACCCAGCGGGACTTGCCGTCGCTGACGACCTCGGCGTAGAGGCCGTCGACCTTGCCGGTGACCGAGACCTTGGTGCCCTTCGGCAGCACGTCCAGCAACAGGCCGGTGAGCGGCAGGGACCAGAGGTTCACATCGGTGGTGGTGTACTTCGTCCCGGTGATCTTCGGCGGCGTCGCGCCGGCGTTCAGGTCCTCCGAGGCGCGGGTCTTCGCCGCGGTCGGCTTCGGGATCGGCGCCTGCTTCTTGAGGTGCTTGGCCGTCGGAGTCGCCTTCGGCTTCGGCGTGGCGCTCGGGGTCGCGGTCGTCGGGTTGATCGGCGGACGCAGCGCGTCCCGGCTGATCGTGGTGTCGCGCGACAGCTGCAGGGACGAGCTGGCGATCGACGGGTCGAGCTGAACGTTGTGGCTGGGGAGTGCGGCGGCCGAACCCGTGGCCACCATGGCGACTGCCGCGCCGGGAATCGCCACCTTCGCGAGGCCGGGCTTGATCACCTTCGGGCGCGCTTGCCGGTGCCGCGCCTGTCTATGCCGTCCTTCAGCCACTTGTCGAACCCAATCTGCCGAGACCAAAACGTTATCGACGCGAGGAGTCAAGCACACATCGCCACGCCGGTTCGAATCGGCCTGCACTCTTAACGCATTGCGAACATCCACAGGCGCACGTCCGCCGTGATCCGCCCGCTATCCGGAAGTTACCGCCCCGAGATCAAACGCTTGGTGGGCAGATCGCCGTCGTGATCGCGGTCGCGAGGTGGTCGCGGTACCGCTGCGGGGTCCAGCCGCGCTGCAGGACGAGCAGCTCGTAGAGCTCGATCGAGATGTACGTCCACAGCACGTCCGCGACCTCGTCGAGGGTGATGCCGGGTCGCAGGTCGCCGGTGTCCAGGAGCTGACGGCCGATCATCGTCATCCCGGTCAGCCGCTCGTCCAGCAGGGCCTGCCAGGTCTCGCGCAGCGTCTCGTCGCTGTGCCGGCCGTCGCGGATCAGCAGTTGTACGCGCGCCGATCGCGTCTGCCGGACCAGCATCGCGTCGAGGTAGAGCCCGAGCTTGCGCCGTACGTCGGGCTCGTCGCGGATCGCCCGCGTCTCGGGGCGTTCGACGATCGGGACCGGCTCGTCGTCGCCGGCGATCACGAAGTCGAAGACCGCCTTCGCGAGCGCCGCCTTGGTGCCGAAGCCCTTGTAGATGCTCTCCGCCGAGACGCCGGCCCGGCGCGCGATCGCACTGATCGTGGTCGCCTGGAAGCCGTCCGCCTCGAACAGCTCCTGGGCCGCGACCACCACCTCGCGGCGGCGTTGCCGGGCCTGCTCGCGGCGCGAGGTCGCGTCGTAGTTTCTCTTGACTTCCGCCATCACCGATCCGATGCTTTGGGTACAGTCACACTGTATCTAATTAGTGGGGGATCTGAATGAGTACGACGACACAGGCCGCCGACATCGCCGTTCGCAGCATCCTGATCATGGCCGACGGGGACCGCTCGGACTTCGACGAGCTGATCCATCCGGACGCGGTGAACCGGGAGGCCCGGAACGAGCCGGCCGCGTGCCGGGTCGGTGGACCGGCGGCGTTCTACGCGACCGCGCTCTGGCTGCGGACCGCGTACGAGGGGCTGACCTTCGAGATCCACCACAGTGTTGCCGACGGCAACCTGGTGGCGGTGAACTCGACGATGACCGGGCGGCACGTGGGGCCGTTCGTCGTGTACACGCCGGACGGCGCCGTGGACACGGCGTTCCCGCCGACCGGGAAGCGGTTCGCGATGACGCAGACGCACTGGTTCCGGATCGAGGACGACAAGGTCATCGAGCACTGGGCGAACCGTGACGACCTCGGCCACGCCAAGCAGCTCGGCTGGGTGCCGCCGACCCCGGCGTACCTGATCCGGATGGCGCGCACGAAGTCCCGTGCGAAGCGCGTGGCCTGACGGTGTGATCCACGGCGCGGCGGCAGACGGCGCCTGCTGGTTGACTGCGCGGGTGGGATTTCGGATCGAGGGCGGAGTGGCCGCGCGGCTGGTGATCGACCGCGCGGCCAAGCGGAACGCGCTGACGCGCGCGATGTGGGCGGCCCTGCCCGGCGTGCTGGCCGACCTGGCGAGCGACGACGAGGTCAAGGTGCTGCTGGTGACCGGCGACGGCGCGAGTTTCTCCGCCGGAGCCGACATCCGGGAGCTGATCTCGGGCGCCGACCCGGCCGATCCGATGGCCGAGCTGCGGGAGTCCAACCTGCTGGCACAGGCGGCGTTGCGGGAGTTCCCGAAGCCGACGGTCGCGGTCGTGCGCGGGCACTGCATCGGCGGCGGCCTGGAGATCGCGGTGAACTGCGACTTCCGATTCGCGTCCCGGGACGCGAGCTTCGGTGTGACGCCGGCGCGGATCGGTGTCGTCTACCCGCCTGACGCGATCAAGGTGCTGCTCGACCTGGTCGGTCCGGCAACCACGAAGTACCTGCTCTTCAGCGGTGAGCTGTTGACTGCCGGCGAGGCCGAGCTGAAAGGCCTGGTCGACCGGGTGGCCGACGACCCGATGGCGGCGGCGGAGGCGTTCGCGGAGACGCTGGTGTCGCGGTCGCAGCTGACGATCCGCTCGGCCAAGGAGTCGGTGAACGCGCTGCTCTCCGGCCAGGACGCGGAGGCAGCAGCTGTACGGCGGTATCGCGAGACGATCGCCTCGGGTGAACTCGCGGAAGGCATCGAGGCTTTCACGCAGAAACGGTCACCGAAGTTCGTCTGGCATCCCCGCTGAGATCAGCGTGCCGCGCAGCTCGACCCGGTCGCCGACCGCGGCCGAGACCTGACCGGCGATCGCCTGCGCGCGATCGTCGTCCGCGGCATCGATCAGGTAGAACCCCGCGAGCTGCTCCTTCGCCTCACCGAACGGCCCGTCGGTCACCACCTGCTGACCGTCCCTGATCTGCACGATCCGGCCGTCCTCCGGCGGTCGCAGCCCTTCCGAACTGACCAGCTCGCCGGACTCGGTGAGCTCCCGCTCGAGCCGGATCAACCGGCCGAGGGCCTGCTCGTCCGCCTCGGTCCAGGTCCGGTCGAGACTCCGGAAGATCATCACGACGTACTTCATGGCCTCACCGTAGCGAGCCGGACGGACAGAACCCCGCGGACCGGTGTGGTCCGCGGGGTGGTGTCCGTCAGGGACGGATGGATGCAGGTCAATACCAGTACTTTCTGCCGCCGACGGCGCGGCCGGTTGCTCCGAGGATCCACAACACTGCTCCGACCACGAGCAAGATGATGCCGATGGTCCACAGGATCGAGATACCGAGCACGAACCCGAGGATCAGCAGGATCAGACCGAGGATGATCATCTAGCCTCCTTCAGCTAGGCCGCCGGGCGGAAATGGCAGCTACGGAGCTCCGGTTCCCACTCTTCACGCCGTGAACCTCCAACGCTCGTTTGACGAGCAGGCAACCTGCGAAGCCGACCACGATGAACACCCACACCGTCGCGAACGCGATCCGGTAGCCGTGGGTGAGAGCCGTCGGAGTAACCCCGGACGTACTGGCCGTAGCCACTGCGGAGACCGCTGCGACACCGACCGCGCCACCGATCTGGAAGCTGGCGTTCTCGAGACCGGACGCGACCCCCGCGTCCTCCCCGGCGACGTCGCTGAGGGATGCGATCGAGCCGGCCACGCTGCCGGCGCCCAGTCCTGCGCCGAAGATCGTCAGCCCCCAGAACGCCAGCTCGAAGTACCCGGACGTCACCGTGAGCCGGGTCATCAGCGTCGTACCAACTCCTGCGAGTAGTAAGGACACGAAGGCGACCGTGCGTGGTCCGACGCGCGTGACGAGGTGCTGGCCGGCCATGGACCCGACGACGGCGGTTGCTGCGAGTACGGCGGACATGAGGCCGTAACGGACTGCTGACGCGCCGAGTGCGAGCTGGGCGTACTGCGTGTACACGAAGTTGAGGCCGAACGCCCCTAGTCCCCAGCTGATCGTGATGAGGTTTCCGCCGACCAGTGCGCGCGAGTGGAAGATCCGGAGCGGTACGAGTGGCGCAGGCGAGCGCCTCTCCACAGCGACGAACACTGCGAACAGCAGGGCCGACAACAGCACGAGGAGAACAGTGCGCGTCAGCGACGACTCCGGGGCCTCGATGACGGCGTACACCAGCACGATGAGCGCGGCGGTGACAGTTACTGCACCAGCAACGTCGAAACCGCGTCGTCCAGGGCCCCGGCTGTCCAGGAGCAGTACTGGCGCCAGTACGACGACCAGGAGGCACACGGGCACGTTGATGAAGAAGATCCACTGCCAGCCGAGCCCGTCCGTGACAGGCCCTCCGATGAGCGACCCCGCCGTACCGCCGACGCCGCTGGTAGCGCCCCAGATCCCCAGCGCCTTGTTGCGATCAGGGCCCGACGGGAACGTGGTCATCACGATCGACAACGCACTCGGCGCCAGTACGGCGGCCGCGGCTCCCTGCAGGCCCCGGGCCAGCACCAGCGCATCACCACTCCACGCGAACCCGCACAGTAGGGAGGAGCCCGCGAACAACAGCAGCCCGGTCATGAACACACGCCGCCGCCCGAGCAGGTCCGAGATGCGCCCGCCGAGCAGCAACAGGCCACCGAACATCAGGGCGTACCCGCTGGGCACCCACTGCACGCCGCCGGTCGAGAAGGTCAGCTCGCGCTCGATCGACGGTATGGCGACCAGCACGATCGACGCGTCCAGAATGATCATGAACCCGGTCAGGCAGAGCAGCGCCAGCGCCAGCCAACGCTTCGATTGCGACACCATCAGCTATCTCCAGTACGCCGGGACGCCCCGGCTGAGCGTCACTCGCCGGAGACGTCGGTGCCGGCCCGGCGCACTTCGACATACCGGAACTGTCGAAGTACGGCGTACCTGTTTCGACGTACCTGTTGACTGGAGGTCACAGCGGCCTCCATTGGGGACAGGATGGTGCCTGTGAAGTACATGCTGCTGATCTACAGCAACGCCGAGAGCTGGGCCGCGCTGTCGGCCGAGCAACGTGAGGGGCTGACTCGTGCGCACGAGGACCTGTCGCGAGAGCTGACCGAGCAGGGCCTGCTGGTCAGTGCAGCTGGTCTGGCGGACCCCATCACCACGCGGACCGTTCAGGTGCGTGACGACACTGCGACCACCACCGACGGACCCTACGCGGAGGCCAAGGAGCATCTGGCCGGGTTCTACCTCGTGGAGTGCGACGATATCGACCAGGCGGTCGGGTACGCCGCCCGGCTGCCCGATGCGGAGTACGTCGCCGTGGAGGTGCGACCTGTGATGGACATGTCCGGGCTGGAGATGTGAGCGAGCGAACAAGCATGCACAGCGACTTCGAGCTCCTGCTGCGCGAGCAGACGCCGCAGGTGCTGAGTGCGCTGGTCCGGCACTACGGTCACTTCGACCTGGCCGAGGAGGCGGTGCAGGAGGCTCTGCTCGCCGCCGCGCAGCAGTGGCCGACCGAGGGCGTGCCGGACAACCCGCGCGGGTGGCTGATCCGGGTCGGATCGCGGCGGCTCACCGACCTGCTGCGCAGCGAGTCGGCGCGCCGGCGACGGGAGGAGAACGCGGCACACCTCGCCGCGCCGGAGGAGTTCGTTGCCTCGGGCCCGGAGATCGACGACCCGGGCGGCCGGGACGACACGCTGACGTTGCTGTTCCTCTGCTGCCATCCGGCGCTGTCGCCGGCGTCGCAGATCGCGCTGACGCTTCGTGCCGTCGGCGGTCTCACGACGGCACAGATCGCCGCCGCGTTCCTGGTACCGGAGTCGACCATGGCGCAGCGGATCAGCCGGGCGAAGCGGAGCATCAAGCAGGCAGGGAGTTCGTTCGAGCTGCCGCCGGAGGCGGAGCGGGACGAGCGGATGGGCGCCGTACTGCACGTCCTCTACCTGATCTTCAACGAGGGGTACACGGCGTCGTCCGGCGCTGCCCTACACAGTGCGGAGCTCACCACCGAGGCGATCCGGTTGGTTCGCGGCGTACGGCGGCTGCTACCGGACGATGGTGAGGTGGCGGGGCTGCTGGCGCTGATGCTGTTGACGGATGCTCGCCGCGCGGCCCGTACTAGTCCGGATGGCGCGCTGATCCCGCTGGCGGAGCAGGACCGGTCGAAGTGGGACCGGGCCGCCATCGTCGAGGGCGAGGCACTGGTGAGCGATGCGCTGTCGCGGACCCAGCTGGGGCCCTACCAGGTCCAGGCGGCGATCGCTGCGGTGCACGACAGCGCGGAGCGTGCCGACGACACCGACTGGCGGCAGATCGTCGCGCTGTACGACGTACTCGAGCAGCTGGTCGACAATCCGATGGTGAAGCTCAACCACGCGGTCGCTGTCGGCATGGCGGTCGGCCCGAAGGAGGGTCTCGCCGTACTCGAGCCACTGGAGTCGGACGACCGCATGAACCACCGGCTGGAGGCAGTCCGCGCTCACCTGCTCGAGATG
>DASXXB010000413.1:0-10397 GCA_036503355.1 Kribbella sp.
TCGAAATCGCAGTCGTACTCGGACAGCGCGTCGTACGCCCGGTCGAGCGCGTCCTTGAGCGCCTTGATCGCGTCGTGCCCCAGCAGCGGGCCGGTGATTGCCGCGGCCAGCACGATCAGCGGGAACAGCGACAGGAACCCGAAGAAGCTCGTCGCGCCGGCGAGCCGGTTGCCCCGGCGGTCGCCGTACCGTTTCCAGGCACGCCAGAGCTGCGTCCGGCTGAACCGCTGCCACAGCGACTTGAGCTTCTTCATTGGTCTCCTGTACCCCGCGACGAGGAGACTCAGCCTGCCAGCGGGAACGATCGTTGCGGCCGCCACACGCCGTCCGCGCCGTGTTCGTAGCGGCTGAAGTACTCGACCTCGAAATCGCAGTCGTACTCGGACAGCGCGTCGTACGCCCGGTCGAGCGCGTCCTTGTCGAGGTCGTGCGCGACGGTGACGTGCGGGTGGTACGGGAACTTCAGGTCGACCTGCAGCGGGCCGGACCGGACCTGCGACTGCAGCACCTCGCACGACGAGATGCCCTCCGCGAGCGGTACGAACACCACCGGCGAGACCGGCCGGAAGGTCGCCGTACCGCGCAGCCGGATCCGGAACCGCGGGAACCGGGCGGCGACGGCGAGCAGGTGCTCGTCGATCAGCTCCAGGTCGCCGGCCTCGATCTCGGTCGGCGGCAGCAGCGTGACGTGGGTCGGGATCGACGCGGCCATCGGGTCGCCGAAGTCGGCACGGTACTTCTGCAGCTCCGCGCCGTACGGCTCCGCGATCGGGATCGCGACACCAATAGTGGTCATGCGTGGACGAAACCGAGTCGGTCGTACACCTTCGCCAGGGTCGGCTCCGTGACCGCGCGGGCGCGCTCCGCGCCGGCCGCGAGGATCGCGTCCAGTTGCGCCTTGTCGTCCAGGTAGGTGAGCGTCTTCTCCCGGAACGGGGTGACGAACTCGACCACCACGTCGGCCAGGTCCTTCTTGAAGTCGCCGTACCCGCGGCCGGCGTACTCGTCCTCGAGCTCGCTGATCTTCTTGCCGGTGAGCGCGGAGTAGATGGTCAGCAGGTTCGCCACGCCGGGCTTGTTCTCCTCGTCGAAGATCACGTCCCGGCCGGAGTCGGTGACCGCGGAGCGGATCTTCTTCGCGCTCGCCTTCGGGTCGTCGAGCAGGTCGATGATGCCGGCCGGCGACGAGCCGGACTTGCTCATCTTCGAGCTCGGGTCCTGCAGGTCGAAGATCTTCGCGGTCTCCTTGACGATGTACGCCTCGGGCACCCGGAAGGTCTTGCCGAACCGGTGGTTGAAGCGCTGCGCCAGGTCGCGGGTCAGCTCCACGTGCTGCCGCTGGTCCTCGCCGACCGGGACCCGATCGGCCTGGTAGACCAGGATGTCTGCGGCCTGCAGGATCGGGTACGTGAACAGGCCGACGGTGGCGCGGTCGGCGCCGCCCTTGGCGGTCTTGTCCTTGAACTGCGTCATCCGGCTCGCCTCGCCCATCCCGGTGATGCAGGACATCACCCAGGCCAGCTGGGCGTGCTCGGGGACCTGCGACTGGACGAACAGCGTGGAGCGCTCCGGGTCGATGCCGGCCGCGAGCAGCTGCGCCGCCGACCGGCGGGTGCGCTCGCGGAGGGCCTTCGGGTCGTACTCCACGGTGATCGCGTGCAGGTCGACCACGCAGTAGAACGCCTCGTGGTCGTCCTGCAGGGCCACCCACTGCCGCAAAGCGCCGAGGTAGTTGCCGAAGTGGAAGGAGTCCGCCGTCGGCTGGATCCCGGAGAGCACCCGCGGGCTCGGGAGAGAACCGCCTGCGGAGGGGTCAGACGCAGCATGGGACATAGGCAGGATTCTGCCAGCGAGCAAAGTTCACCCCGCACCCGGGCGGGTCCGGAGGGCTCACCAGGTCCAGCCGCGGGCGGCGAGCTCCTGTTCTTCCTGCCACCGTTTCGCTTCGGAGCGTTTCTGTTCGGGCGTGTCGGGGCAGCCCGCGAGACGGCAGGCCTCGTCCAGCAGGTCGTCGTACGCCGCCTCGAGCGCCATCAGGCGATGCGCCCGCGCATAGACGTTGGGCGCGGACTCGATCAGCCGGATCTTGCTCGACAGGCAGGTCAGGCGGGTCTGCAGCCGCAGCGTGTCGAACGGGTCCGGCTCCGGGACGGCAGGCCGGTGCAGCCGCGACGTCAGCCGGGTCGTCCGGCGCTGCAGACCGCGGCGCCAGCGCGAGGGCGGCGGTTTCGGCAGCAGGAGTCCGAGCAGGCCGCAGAGCAGCAGGAACACGCCGGAAACCGTCAGCCATGCCATCGCACTCACTCCCCACCTCAGAGCGTACGGCGGCGTGCCGACCTGCTTCTACCCGTTAGTTGTGGGGTTCCCGTCCACCGCGGCCGCGAGCTTCGGGACGAGCTCGTCGAGCACGATCGGCAGGCTCAGGACGGACACGAAACTGATCGCGCCGTACAGCGGGTCGTCGTAGTCCTCCTCGACGAACACGTCCCGTCCCTGGGTGCGCACCTTCAGGTTCTTGTAGAGCGGGTCCGCCTTCAGCGCCGCCGTACCGCCCTTGGACGGGAACCACACCACCGTCTGCTGGTCGAGCATCGAGATCCGTTCCTTGCTGATGTTGGCGCCGAACTTGTCGCCGATCGCCTTGTCCAGCCCGGCCGGCAGCGTGAACCCGAAGTCGGTCAGCAGCCGCGACCGCGGATCCTGCGTGCCGTAGATGAAGTAGCCCTCGTACGGCGAGGCCATCAACGCGGCCTTGCCCTTGAACTCCGGGTGCTGCGCCCGGACGTCGGCGAACCGCTTCTCGATGCCCGCCACCAGCTCGTCGGCCTGCTGCGGCTTCCCGACGGCCTGCCCGACCGTCCGTGCGACGACCTGCCAGGACACGCCCCAGTCCGGTGCGCCGGCCGGTTGCGCGACCGTCGGCGCGATCTCGCTGAGCTTCTTGTAGTCGTCCGCGGTGATCCCGGAGTACAGCCCGATGATGAGATCCGGCTGCAGCGCGGCGATCTTCTCGAACTGCAGCCCGTCCTTGTCGCTCAGCACCTGCGGCACGGCACCGTCGCCGAGCTTCGCCTTCGCCCACGGGAACAGGGCCCCCGGCTTCTGCCCGAACCATTCGGTCGTCGCCACCGGTACGACGCCGAGCGCGAGCAGCGCGTCCTGCTCGACGAGCCCGACCGTCACCACCCGCTTCGGCGCCTGCTCGACCACCGTGTCGCCGTACTTGTTCTTGATCGTCACCGGGAACGCACCGCCCTGCGAACCGGCGGTCTGCGGTGCATCGTCGGACCCGCTTCCGCACCCGGTCAGGGCGAGCAGGAGTACGGCCAGGACCACCAGCGGGCGCATGCGAACCTCACAGAGTTAGGTTAGGTTGCCCTAACCTAACGCAGATCTCAGTCCCGGCGGTACTTCGTGACCGCGGAGTCCTGCTTGAGCTTGTCCGCGGCCGCCTGGATGCGGGCCGTCCACTCCGACTGCTGCAGCCCGCCGGCCATGAACTGCCCGGTGGCCTCGGCGGCCGCGGTGGCGAAGTCCGGGTACCAGGTGTCGAAGTACCACTTGATGATCTGGTCGCCGGCCGCGGACAGCAGGTCCCGGGCCGAGCTGAGCGCGGTCGTCAGCTCCAGCCCGTCGGCCGCGCCGCGGACGATGGTGAGCTGCTTGGACTCCGAGCTGACCTGCCGCGCGACGTCCGCGGACAGCAACGCCCGCAGGTACTCGAGCCCGCCGGCCTTGTTCTTCGCCTTCTCGGGAACGGCGAACGGCGCGGTCGCCGCGACGTGTAGTCCGCTCGCCATCGCCGGCGACGAGTCCAGCGACGGTACGGCGAACGCGGTCAGCGCGAACTCGGCCGGCACCAGGCCCTTCATCTCGTTCTCGAGCCAGTTCCCGCACGGCAGCATCCCGGCCTTGGACGCGAGGAACCGCTTCTGCGAACCGATGTGGTCGTACGTCGCGGTGCCCGGCGCGAGCAGCCCGCGCTTGGTCAGCTCCCCGACCGCGTTGATCGCCTGGGTGACGCTCTCGTCCTTCCAGGCGCCGTCCTCGAGGTTGTCGATCCGCTTCGTCACGTCGGGTCCACCGGTCTTGGCGGCCAGCGTGAGCACCAGCTCGAGGAGGTAGTACGGGTGGGTGCCCGCGTAGATGAACGGGCCGAGCCCCGCTGCCTTCATGTCGGCGCCGAGGGCCAGCAGCTCCGGCCAGGTGTGCGGTACGTCCCAGCCGTTGCGCTGGAACAGGCTGGCCGAGTACCAGATGCCGTAGACACTCGAGATGTAGTTCAGGGTCCGCTGCGTGCCGTCGAACTGGCCGACGTCCAGCATGCCCGGCACCAGCTGGTCCTTGACCGTGGTCGCCTGGTTGTCCCACGACGGCGCGTCCAGCAACTGCTGCAGGTCGGCGAGCTGACCGTCCTTGACCAGCCGGCCGAGCTTCAGCCGCTCGTCACCGGTGGACAGGACGACGTCCGGCGGCGTACCGGTGGCGAACCGCGGCAGCAGGTCGTCGGTCAGTTGCGTGGTCAGCTTCGGCGTGATCGTGGCGCCGGCGTACTTCTTCCGGTACGCCGCCGCCGCGAACCCGCCGTACTCCTCGGTGACGACCACGTCGACCGGAGCGGTCCCGTCCACGGTGAACGGGTTCTCCGGCGACACGGGCGGAGCAGCCGGCGGCTTGGAACAGCCGCCCAGAACCGCACCGGCCAGCGCCCCCTGCAGTAACGTCCGGCGTCTCAGCACCCCGGCAGGCTATCTACTTCCGGGTGCCTTCAGGCGGTACGCCGGATGCGGCCGGCGTACCGGGCCTCGAGCGCGTGGTTGTGCTCGTCGCCGCCCGGGATGTTCGCGGACAGGTACACCGGCGGCGTCTCGCCGGCGTCGGTCATCCGGCGCAGGACCTCCGCGACCAGCATCTGCGCGATCAGCGCGGCCGTGATGGACGACACCGCGCAGACCTTGCCCGCACCGTCGGGCAGGTCGAGCACCGAGTCGCCGTACGGCGCGTGGTTGTCGAGGACCACGTCGGCGAAGTCGATCAGCTTCTTGCCGGACGGGTGCCGCGAGTCCATCCCGCCGGTGTGCTGCAGCGAGGTGATCGCGATCAGCGGATGGCCCTTCTCCTTCACCACGCTCGCGAGCTCGACGATCGATCCGTTCACGCCCGAGTTGGAGGCGATCACGAACAGGTCGCCCTCGCGGGCCGCGGACAGTTCGTAGAGCTTCCGCGAGTACTGCGGGTCGCGCTCGAGCTCGGCGCTGCGCAGCAGTTCGCGCGGCTCGCCTCCGAGCAGCACCAGGTCGCGCAGCGCGATCCGGTTGGTGGCGATCAGGCCGCCGGCCCGGCCGGCGATCTCCATCGCGAGCGCCTCGGAGTGCCCGGAACCGAACGCCTGGATGACGCCGTTGGCGCGCAGCGAGGTGGTCATCAGGTCGGCCGCCTGCTGGATCGGGCCGTCGATCTGCGTGGTCACGGCGGCCATGATCGGCATCAAGGTCTGGACGTAGCTCTGTGCGCTCACGCCGTCCGCGGTGCCGCTCTGCCCTGTGTTGTCGCCGTTGTCGCCGGCCATCAGCGGGCCCACCCCTCAACTAATCTGCTCGCAGCGACACTCCACGTGCCGACAAATGCGCAAGTTTGCGGTTTGCTGGACAGAACTTTTCTCAACTCATAGCTAAAGTCAAGGCTCATCCGTGTGTCTCCCCAATCGGGACCGTTGCGTAAGCAGTTTGGAGCGTTGCGTATATGTCGGACGTACTGGTCCTGGGTGGGGACCTCGGGGGCACCTCGACCCGGATCGTGATCGCGGACTCCGAAGGCAACGTAGCCGGTCGCGGTGCGGCCGCGGGCGGGAATCCGACCAGTCACCCCGCAAGTGCGGCGGCCAACTTCGGGCAGGCGCTTCACGCCGCGCTCACCGGGCTGGATCCGGCAGCCGTGAAGGCCGGGGTCGTCGGCATGGCCGGCGGCGTGGCACTGCAGCGGCCGGAGGTGGCCGCCCAGTTCGAGGCGGCCTGGACGGGCGCCGGCCTCACGGTCGACCCCGAGTACATCGGCGATCTCGAGGTCGCATTCGCCTCGGGTACGCCGGAACCGGACGGCACCGTGCTGATCGCAGGCACCGGCAGCAACGCCGGTCTGGTGCGCAATCACCAACTGCTGCGCACGTCCGGCGGGCACGGCTGGCTGCTCGGCGACGACGGGTCCGGCTTCTGGCTCGGCCGCGAGGCGGTGCGCAGCGTGCTGCAGGCGCTGGATCTGCGGGAGCCGCTCGGGCTGCTGGGGCAGGCCGTCGTACAGGCGATCCTTCCCGATCGGGACGAGCATGCTGCTGCACAACGTGAAGGATACGACGCGTTGCGTGACGATCTGGTGCGGACGGTCAACAGCCGGCCACCGGTCCTGCTCGCAGAGTTGGCGCCGGCTGTGATCGCGGCGTACACACAGGACGACGAGACTGCGCAGTCCCTGGTGAAACGCGCAGCCGAACTGCTCACAGAGACGGTGGCGCGGCTGAAGGCGCCGTCCGACGCCGGCCCGATGGTGCTGGCGGGCAGTGTCGCCGGTGAATCCTCACCGGTCGGGCAGCTGATCCGCCAGCACTTCGCCGGCGACGTCCTGACCGCCCGGGACGGGGTCGGTGGCGCCACCTGGCTGGCCCTCGGCGCCCTCGACCCCGCCCTCGCCACCACCGGGAACCACGCCCGGCTGGTCGAGCACTGAGCAATCTGCTTCAGAACACCGACACCGGGCGGACCTCGACGGCGTAGAACTCTGCCTCCGGGATCGTCGCGGCGACCTCCTCGGCGCGCTCCTGGCTGGCGACATCGATCAGGAAGACGCCGGCCAGTTGCTCCTTCGCCTCGGAGTACGGGCCGTCGGTCGTCGCCCGGACACCTTCGCGGACCCGCACGACCCGGGTCTTCGACGGCGGATCGAGCGGGACGGCGTCGATCAGCTCACCGCTGCTGTGCAGCTCGGTGAGCAGGTTGTCGAGCTGCGCGGCGAGCGCGTCGCGGGCCTTCTTCGGCAGCGCCTTGCCCTCCTCGGTGTGCAGGAACGACGGGTGGCCCCAGGTGATCGGGTTGCTGTGGATCATCAGCAGGTACTTCATGTCCGGTGTCCTTTCGGGTCAGGTGGATCTTCGCAGCAGAGGTCGGACACAACACCGGCCACTCGACATTTCGGCCCTTTAGGCTCGGGGCATGGACGAGCTCGATTTCCGGCTGGACGACGGGCGGGTGCTGCACGGGTACGACAGCGCGCCCGGCGACGACTCCCGCCTCGTCGTGGTCTGGCACCACGGCACGCCGAACCTCGGTACGCCGCCGGCGCCGCTGGCCGCGGTGAGCGAGCGGCTCGGGATCCGCTGGATCGGTTTCGACCGGCCCGGGTACGGCGGATCGACGCCGGCGCCCGGTCGCACGGTCGCGTCGGTCGCGGCCGACCTGACCGCGGTCCTGGAGACGCTCGGGATCGGGACCTGCGCGCTGATGGGGTACTCCGGCGGCGGCACCTACGCGCTCGGCGCGGCCGCGGTCCTCGGCGACCGGGTCACGGCGGTCGCGACACTGGCCGCCATCGCGCCGTACGGCGCCGATGGTCTCGACTGGTACGGCGGCATGATCCCGTCCGGCCTCGCGGCGCTGCACGCCGCGGCCGAAGGACGGGACGCGCGGCTGCGGAACGAGGCAGTCGAGTACGACCCGGAGTTCACCGCCTCCGATGTCGAGATGTTCGACGGGCCGTGGGGCTGGCTCGGCTCGGTGGCCGGCGATCAGGCGATGCCCGGCGGTCCCGACGGTGCCGTCGACGACGACTGCTCGTACGTCGTCCGGTGGGGTTGCGACCCGGCCGCGATCACCGCGCCGGCACTGCTCCACCACGGCACCGCCGACCGCATCATCCCCTGCTCACACGGCAAATGGCTGGCCGCCAACCTGCCCACCGCGACCCTCGAGCTGCACCAGGACCTGAGCCACATCTCGGTCCTGCGCCACGCTGAGCCCGCAGTGGAATGGATCCGAGACCAAACTGCCTGAATCCACAGCGATCGGCGGGGTACCGGTGGGTGGTGCTGCTCGCGGAGCGCTACCGAACCACGCAGATCCTCGGCCACGGCGGAATGGGCGAGGTCTATCGCGGGTGCGACGAACTCCTCGGCCGCCCGGTCGCGGTGAAACTGCTCCGCGCCGATCTGCGTGATCCCTTCGCCGCGGCCCGGTTTCAGCGCGAGGCCCGCGCGGCAGCCCTGGTCCGGCACCCGCATGTGGTCGGGGTGTACGACTTCGGCCACTCCAACGGTGAGTACTACCTGGTCATGGAGCTGATGGAGGGTCGCAGCGTCGGCCACGAGCTCGCGTTCCACGGCCCTCTCGACCCGGACCGGGCGCTCGGCATCGTCCGCCAGGTGGCTGCCGGGCTGGAGGCCGCGCACCGGCACGACATCGTGCACCGCGACATCAAGCCGGACAACCTGCTGATCGACGTCGACGGTTCGGTCAAGATCGCGGACTTCGGGATCGCGCGCTCGCCGGTCGATGCGGTGAGCAACGTACCGTCGGAGACCGCGACGTCCGGCCCGATCCTCGGCACCAGCCACTACCTGGCACCCGAGCGCGCCCTGGGCCATCCGGCCACACCGGCCACCGACGTGTACGCGCTCGGCTGCGTGCTGTACCAGCTGCTGACCGGGCATCCGCCGTTCGAGGGCGACGGCCCCACCGAGGTCCTCTCGCAGCAGGTCGAGGCAGATCCCGACATCCCCGCGGACCTCGCCGTACCGATCGCGGACCTGCTCCGCCGGATGCTGGCCAAGGATCCCGCCGACCGCCCGACGACGACCGAGATCGCCACCGCGACGTTCGGCACGACCGCCAACCTGCCGACCGCCGAGCTCGCGCCTGCACGCCCACCACGCCCTCGAAAGAACCGACGGAACCGGCGGACGGTTTTCGCAGCGCTGGCCGGGCTGCTCGTCGCAGGGTCGGCCATCACGGCCGGCGTACTCGCCGACCAGTGGGCCGACCAACCGGTGGCTCCGGCAGACATCGCACCCTCCCCAGCGCCGCGGCAACCGACTCCATCGCCTCCGGCCACGTCCCGTCCGAGCGCATCACGTCCGACCGCGACCGATCCCACCGTCACGGTCACCAAGGCTGCGCCCCCGACAGAGCCTGTCTCGTCGGCTTCTTCGGTGCACAAGTCGGCGACGCAGGCGCCGGAACCCACGGGGAAGAGCAAACACAAGACCAAGAAACCCGGGAAGCGCTGACATTCCAAGCAATGCCTTGACATCGGTTCTGGTGTAGCTCATATTCCAAGCATGTCTTTGGAGAAGGATCCGCGCCGGGCCCGGCTGCTCGACGATCCGCTCGCGATCCGGGCACTGGCGCATCCGGTGCGGCTGGATCTGCAGTCGTTGCTCGGGCGCGAGGGGCCGCTCACGGCGGCCGAGGCGGCGCGCCGGCTGGGGATCAGTCAGGCGCTGGCGTCGCACCACCTGCGGCAGCTCGCGAAGTACGACTTCGTCGAGCCCGCACCCGGGAAGGACAACCGCGAACGGCCGTGGCGCCGGGTGTCGACGTCGCAGTCGTGGCGCGACGCCGTACGGACCCCCGAAGGCGCAGCGGCGGCCGACGTCCTGGAGCAGCTGCTGGCCGAGCGTGCGCTGGAACAGCTCGGCCAATGGCAGCAGCAACGGTCGGCCGAGGACGAGATCTGGCGGGAGAACGCCGGCATCGGCCAGAGCGGCTTCTATCTGACCGGCGAGGAGCTGTCGGAGCTCGTCACGCAGATCGACGCCCTGATCCAGCGCTGGGTGGACGAACGCCCGATCGACGACAAGTCCACCCGCCCGCCCGGCAGCAGGTACGTCTCCATCACCCAGATCGTCACGATCCCGCCCGAGGAGTAGACACATGAAGGACTTGTGGGGCGTCCTCGCACGGCAGCGTGACTACCGGCTGATGCTCAGCGCGGGGCTGATCTCGCTGGTCGGCGACTGGCTGCTGCGCACCGGGCTCGCGTTCCAGGTGTACGTGCTGACCGGATCGACTCTCGCCTCCGGCGGCCTGCTGCTAGCGTCGTTCCTGCCGGCCGTCCTGCTGGGCTCGCTGGCCGGTGTCTTCGTCGACCGGTGGAACCAGCGGACCACCATGATCGTGACGAACGTCCTCAACGCGGTGGTCCTGCTCCCGCTGATCGCCGTCCACGACGCGAGCACCCTCTGGATCGTGTACGGCGTTGTGCTCGCGCAAAGCTGCCTGCAACAGTTCTTCACGCCGGCCGAGCAGTCCCTGGTCCCCCTGCTCGTACACCCCGACCAACTCGTGACCGCGAACGCGTTGAACAGTCAGATCCGCGACCTCGCCCGGCTCGTCGGCGCGGCGCTCGGCGGC
>DASXXB010000414.1:0-27281 GCA_036503355.1 Kribbella sp.
TTTCGCACCCCCCTGAAATGGCGTGCCTGATCGTCGTATACTCTCTTCATCAGCAAGTCCGAGTGGCGGAATGGCAGACGCGCTAGCTTGAGGTGCTAGTGTCCTTAACGGACGTGGGGGTTCAAGTCCCCCCTCGGACACCAAAACTGGTGAGATTTCCCCAAGTCTCGCAGCAGCCGATCACCCAGCACAAGGGTAGTCGGCTTCGCTCGTTGAGCAGGCTGTTCGCGGCACTGGGCGGGTGGCTGGCATGATGTCGGTCGTCCCGCCGCTCATCCCCGGACCCGAGGCCCGTAGCCGTCTCACGCCCCTGGCTCCGCCTGTCGAGCGGCTCCAGCTGCCGGCCCCCCGGCTTCGTCGCGTCACGCGGATCTCGCCTAGGCGCTGTCCCGGCTCGACGGGTCCGGACGGCTTTCCGCGGCTTCGGTGCTCGCTCAGCTCCGGTGGCGGACCTCAGTCCGGTTCGATGCCACCGTCGCCGCCTCGGTCGTGTTCCGCCCCGACCGGCACGGACCCTTCGCGCTCGATCCCAAACGCAAGGTCCTCATCCCACGCCCGTTGCGCCGGCCCTGCCGTCTTCGCAATGGTGATCAAGCGCTGCTCGTGGCTGACGTCCGGGAGAACGTCTTGGTCGTCCATTCTATGGCTGCGTTCGCCAAGCTCGTCCTTGCCCGGAACGCCTCGCTGAGCAAGGAGCGGCAGCGGGCACCGACGGCATGCGGTTCGGCAGGCCGCCGAAGGAGCCGTCAGCGGGAGGCCGCGGTTCGGTGTCCCGATTACCCGCACGGCGCGCGAAAGCGTTGCGCGCATGGCTCGCCGGACGTTCGAGGGGCTCTCGGCCGGACGAGACCATGTGGTCTCGGGCGGTCGCGCAGAGCGGACCCTGTCGTGACGCGTCGCCCCGTCTGTCGCCGAGTACGAAGCCCTGAACACAGTCCGTGCGGCGGTTTCGGGCGTGGACCTCGAAAAGTGCCCACCGCCGAACCTCGGGACCTGCGCGAGGTCCGTGGAGCGACCGGCGGGCGATGAAATCCAAGAGCGGCAAACACAATGACCCGGTGAAGGGGGGAGTGGTCGAATGAACCCGCGCATGAACCGCTCGTCCTGAAATGGCTGCACGGCGAGCCGATGCAACGGCGTGCCGCGGACGCACGCGCCCGGAGCACCGACAAACCCAGCGGGTGCCCGAAGACCCGGCGTACGTACCTGTTTCGGGCAGGGTGCCGTGTCCATGCGGCCAGAGGACGGACGGGGACCCGCGCCGCGGGCGCCTGTTCCCTTTGCCGGCCGAGCAACACGAACGCGGCCGACCGGACAAGTACGCGGGCCATCAGAAGGCGCTTACCTGATCGCCCGCGGCAAGCGCAAAGGCGGCCGACCGCCCGTCTTCGATGCCGCGATATCCATGCAGCGCACCATGGTCGAACGTTGCTTCAACCGGCTCGAACAGTTCCGTGCCCCTGCGGCACCGCCAGGCTGAACTCGCCATCGCTCTGGTTTCGTTGCCTTGCCGGACAGCTCCTCAACGCGCCGCAGATAAAGCCGACATGCTGTCGAGCGATCCGGTCGGCCGCTGAGGCTGCGCTCGGGGGCCGCACCTTGCTACCGGAGCAGCGCGGACAACTTCTCTGCGAAGGTGAGGATGGCCTGATCGCCGTGGTCGAGCACACCGGCCATCAGGAAGAAGCTGTGCGGCATGCCGGGGAACTCGTGCAGCTCGGAACTGATGCCGGCGTCCTGCAGCCGGGCCGCGAACTGCCGAGCGTCGTCGGACACGGGATCGATCTCGGCACTGATGATCAGCGCGGGCGGCGCGCCTGCCAGGCTCGGCCTCATCGAGGGCGACGCGGCGACGGACCGGCGATCCCGGGGGTCGGGGAAGTACTGGTCGACGCACCACTCGAGCACCGGGCGCGGCAGGAACGGCGCGTTCGCGTTTCGGGCGACCGATTCATTGGCCAGGGTCACGTCGAGTACCGGGCAGAGCAGGCCTTGCGCCCTTGCTTGCGGGCCGCCGGTGCGTTCCTGGAGGCTCATGGCGGTGGACGCGGCGAGCAACGCGCCTGCTGAATCTCCCGCGACTGCCAGCGCGTCGCGCTCGATGCGCAGCTCGTCCGCGTGCTCCGCCACCCAGCAGAACGCCTCGATCGCATCGTCGTGAGCATGGGGGAAGACATGCTCCGGCGCCAGGCGATACGCGACGGCGACGACAGCCAATCCGCCTCGGACGCTCAGCTCCCGGCACAGCCGGTCATGAGAGTCGAGACTTCCCCTGACGAATCCGCCGCCGTGGAAGTAGACCGCCCCGGCCAGGCTGCCCGTCGCGCCCCGGGGGCGGTAGTGGCGAGCTCGGAGAAGCCGTCCGGGCAGGCGGATCCCGAAGTCCCGCACGTCGCACCTCGCGTCGGGAGCGCCGGCCAATGCGGTGAGCCGTTCGCCCGCCGCCCTGAAGGCGGCGATGGGGACTTCCCACGGCGGCAGGGGCGGAGTCCCGGACAACGCCGCGAGAAGCTCGCTCACCTGAGGATCGAGGGCCGTCATCGCGAGGCCGCCCGAGCGTCCGGCAGTCGATTCCGAGCTTTCTTCGACACCGCGTTCGTCCTCCTCTGTCGCGGGCCCCGTCGGGATGCCCTGATCGTCGCTGCCGGGTGAAGGGAGTTTGGCCCGCCTACTGTGCACGTAACGTCGATTTGAGTCAACGTTACGTCGACTTAAGAGTCGACAGGCCGTTGACTCTAGTCGACGTGAAGTTTAATCTCCGCTTGTCCGAGTCACCGCTCAGCCGCCTCTGCCCTCAGGGCGAGGCATGCGAAAGGGGCCCCCATGGTCACCAAGCCCGATGTCGACCAGATCCAGCCGTCGACGAGCCGCGATGGAGAAAGCTATGTCTCCCACCGCGACGATGTGCACTTCACCATGACCGGCGACTTCATGACCGGCGTGGACTTCTGGATCCACGCGACCGGCGAGACCACCCAGGGACAGCTGATCGTCATCGAGACGAACTGGGTGCGCGGGACCGAGCCGGTCTGGCACATGCACCACCGCGAGGAGGAGGGCTTCTTCGTGATGAGCGGCGAGATCAAGATCCACACGGAGGCGGGGTCCTACCGCGCGGGCGCCGGGCAGTTCGTGTGGGGCCGCAAGGACCAGCGGCACACCTACGAGGTCATGGGCGACGAGGCGCGGATCCTCGTGGTCTTCGTGCCCGGGCCGGACAGCGCCGGGTTCGAGCCGGGCGGCGGCATCGACAAGTACTTCTACGAGGCGCGTGACCGCGAGCTTCGCACGCCCGAGCAGGTGGCGGCCGAGGTCGAGAACCTGAAGACGAACTACGGCCTCGAGATGTTCCCCGAGATCGCCCATCCCCGGGAGGCGTGAGCAGAACGGTCCGATCCGGCGGTCCGATCCGATCGAGCGGAGACCGCCGTTTGCGACGGCCTGGAGATCACGCAGGTCTTCGCCCTCATGCCGATCCCCATCGCGATCCCGGTCGGGCCGTCTTCGGCGCCCTCGCTGATGCGGCCGCGGCGCACCTCTTCCGCAACGACTGGCGCCGCGTCAGAACCTTGGAGCAATCTGTGACTGCAACACCTGTCCTACTTGAAACAGTGCCGCACTGGATCGACGGCGCCCCCGCGGCCTTGTCAGGCACGGAGACGGCCGAGATCCCCGATCCGGCGACCGGCCGTGCCGTTCGTGAGGTCGAGCTGGGCGGCGCCGACATCGTCGACAAGGCGGTCGCGAGCGGCAGGGCCGCGGCCGGCGACTGGGCGGTGACCCCGAGCCCCGCACGGGCGACGATCCTCCTGGCCTTCCGCGCTCTCCTGGTGGAGCACGGCGAGGAGCTCGCGTCGATCATCACCGCGGAGCAGGGAAAAACCCTCGCGGATGCGAGGGGCGAAGTGGCTCGTTCGGTCGAAGCGGTCGAGGTCGCGGCGTCGGCGGTCCAACAGCTCAAGGGGGAGTACGCCGAGCAGGTCTCCCGAGGCGTCGACACATTCTCCTTCCGCCAACCTCTCGGCGTGTGTGCCGGCATCACACCGTTCAACTTCCCGGTGATGGTGCCGGTGTCGATGTTCGCCGCGGCCATCGCCTGCGGCAACGCGTTCGTGCTCAAGCCGAGCGAGCGGGTGCCGTCGGCTTCCGTGCGCCTGGCCGAGCTCCTCTCCGAGGCCGGCCTTCCGCGCGGCGTCTTCAACGTCGTGCACGGGGGAGCCGACGCGGTGCACGCGCTGATCGACCACCCCGACGTCGCGGCGGTCTCCTTCGTCGGCTCCACCCCGGTCGCGCGTGAGATCTATCGCCGCTCGGCCGAGGCCGGCAAGAAGGTGCAGGCCTTGGGCGGGGCGAACAACCACCTGGTCGTGATGCCCGACGCCGACCTGGACGCGGCAGCGGACGCCCTGGTCTCGGCGGCGTACGGAGCTGCCGGTCAGCGATGCATGGCGATCACCGTCGCCGTCGCGGTCGGAGACGTGGGCGACCAGCTCGTCGCCAAGACGGCCCGACGGGCCGAGGCCTTCCGCACGGGTCCTGGCGACGCGGAGGATTCCGACATGGGGCCGCTCATCTCCCAGGCCGCCGTCGAACGAGTCCGCGGTGCGCTGGACACGGCGGAAAGCCAGGGCGGGCGCGTCGTCGTCGACGGCCGAGCCGCTGATGCTCCCGGGAGCGGATACTTCATCGGCCCGAGTCTCGTCGACCACGTCACGACGGACAGCAAGGTCTGCCGGGACGAGATCTTCGGTCCGGTCCTGAGCGTGATCCGGGTCGACGATCTCGACGAGGCGCTCCGCGTCGTCAACGCCGGCCCCTACGGCAATGGCGCATCGATCTTCACCGCCAGCGGGGCGGCGAGCCGTCATTTCGCGCACCACGTGCAGGCCGGAAGCGTCGGGATCAACGTGCCGATTCCGGTGCCGATCTCCTGGTTCGGCTTCGGCGGCTGGGGCGATTCGCGGTTCGGCGACGACGGTCTGAACTACGACGCCTACCGCTTCTACACCCGGGGCAAGGTCGTCACGCAGCGCTGGACGGAGCCGCGCCGGGGCGTGACGCCGAACTTCGCGGCCGCGGGAGGCCAATGACCATGACGGATCCGACTCCCGCCGGCGGAACAGTTCCCGGCGAACCGGTCCCGCGGCTCGATCACGTCGGTGTGCTGGTGCGCGACCTGGACGCGGTCGCGGACCGGTGGCGCGACAGGTTCGGGCTCTCCGTCGCCGCCGGCTTCGAAGCCCCTTCGCTCGACCTTCGAG
This sequence comes from Kribbella sp., assembly GCA_036503355.1. Taxonomy (GTDB): domain Bacteria; phylum Actinomycetota; class Actinomycetes; order Propionibacteriales; family Kribbellaceae; genus Kribbella. The sequence goes on from DASXXB010000414.1 coordinate 5,262, forward strand.
CCAGGTTCCTCGCTGCGGGCGCCTCGACGATCGAGCTGTTCACGATCGACGAGCCGGCGGCACTGGATCGTGCGCTGGGGCGGGCGCCGGCGAGGATCGATCACATCGCGCTCAGGTTCGACACCGCACTGGGCGACCTGGACCTGGCCGGATGCGCCATCCGCGGCCCTGGTCGCCCGGACCGGATCGAGGAACCCTTCCTGATCGCGGGCGCGGAGCACGTCTGGACCGAGCCGCCCGGGATCGACGTGCTCCTGCAGCTGATCACCTCGACCGCCGCGCGCCGGTAGGGCGCAGCGGCCATGGCAACGAATCAAGTTTCCCGATCCACGAAGGAGAAGGCGATGGGACGAATGGACGGAAAGGTCGCTCTGGTGACCGGAGCGGCACGCGGAATGGGGCGGGCACACGCAATCCGCCTCGCCGAGGAGGGCGCTGACATTCTCGCGCTCGACTGCCCGCCCGACACGGGGCTTCCCTACCAGACGGGAACGGCCCCGGACCTCCAGATCACGGTCAAGGAAGTGGAGGCGCGGGGCCGGCGGATCATCGCCCATGAGGGCGACGTGCGGAAGCAGGCCTCGCTTGACAAGCTCGTCGCTGACGGGGTGAAGGCATTCGGCGGCTTGGACGTGGCCGTCGCGAACGCCGGGATCTGGACGGTCCATCCGTTCGCGGACATCCCCGAGGACGAGTTCGCCGCTGTCCTCGACGTCAACATCACCGGAGTCTGGCGGACGCTGAAGGCGGTCACGCCTGCCCTCAAGGCGCGGGGCGGCGGTTCGATCGTGGTCACCTCCTCCGGAAACGGTGTCGAGGGATCGCCGCATTACGCCCACTACGTCGCGTCGAAGCACGGCGCCATCGGGATCGCGAAGAGCGCAGCGCTCGAACTCGGCCAGTACGGCATCCGGGTGAACATCCTGCTGCCGGGCCCGACCGACACGCCTGCCCTCGACTGGCAGGGCGGCTACGACCTATGTTCGGGCAAAGGCCCCGGGCAGGGAGTCAAGGAGGATCTCGAGGGCGCGAAGTACTGGTCGGTGCTGCGCGACGTGGGCCTGCTCCCGCCGCGCGCCATGGCCGAAGCCGTCCTGTGGCTGGCGTCCGACGAAGCGCGCTGGACGACCGGGCTCGAGATGCTGGTCGATGGCGGGCACATGCTCATGCCCGGGCTCAACATGGCGAAGATGGCAGCCGACCAGCAGCAGTAGCAGGTCTGGGTGCACCGATCGCAACGAGCTTCTCCGCGGGGGTCAGCCTCGTTGCGATCGGCGTGATGCGGGCCGAGCGGCGGCGCGCCGCTCGGCCCGGGTCTTGGCGGAGGCACCCTTGTACTCCAGGCCGAAGACCGTTCGCAGCCACACGGTGGTCACCGTCTCCGCCATGTCCTCCATGCGGATCGCGTTCGCGCTGCGGATGCTCATCAGGCCGAGATTCCTCTCGCCCATCCACATGAGCGCCGCCGCCAGGGACCGAGCAGGCGGGCCGTCGATGGCCACGCCCGAAGCGCGGTCGCGCTCGATGGCGGCGGCAGCAGCGTCGATGAAGCCGCCCAGGATCCGGTCCCACTGGGCCTGCAGGGCAGGTTCCGCTGCTGCGGCGTCGCCGACCTCGCGCAGCACATGACCGTGGCGCTCCCACACCGCGATCACTTCCGACACCGCATGCTCGATGGCGACCTCCGGCGGGATCCCTTCCGGTCGCTCGAAGATCATCGACGAGGCTGCGAAGACGTCGTCGGTGACGCTGGACAGGAGCGCGGACAGGACCTGCCACTTGGATTCGAAATAGAAATAGAACGACGATCGGGAAAGACCGGCTCCCTTCGCGAGATGATCGATCGAGATCGTCCGCATCGAACCGTTGCGCAGCGCTTCGTAGGCGCACTGCAGAATTGCCTGCTCGCGCCTGTCGCCCTTGAGATTTCGCCTGCCAGGGCGCGGCTCGGAATTGTTGAGGCCGCTGGGAAACGAAGTCGCCATGCCTCCATGGTAAACCAGATCGAAGGTATGCAGGTCGCGGGGGCGTTTGTGCGCGAATGACTGCGGCCGCCGATGTCGGCTGTTCGGGATTTCGGCGGGCCGGTGACGCAGATGACTGGCGCGTGCCGCCCCGTCGATCGACGGGGCGGCACGCGCGAGATCGCCCCGCGCGTCAGTCGGCGACCTTGACCACGACCTTGCCCCGGTACTCGCCGGCGATGCTTCGGTTGAGCGTGTCCCGTGCGTTCTCCAGGCCGCTCACCACGGTGTCTTCGCTGACCAGGGCCTCCTGGGCGAGGTCGTGGGACAACTGTCCGATGATCTCCGGATAGCGGTCGACGTGATCGAAGACGATGAAACCGCGAAGCTGGGCGCGCTGCATCAACAGTTGGCTGACATTGCGCAGGCCGTGCTGCGCGTTCGTGCCGTCGTAGTCGTTGTACTCGGAGATGAGCCCGCACAGCGTGATCCGGGCGCCGACGTTGAGGCGGCCGAGCACGTGGTCCATGATCTCGCCGCCCACGTTCTCGAAATCCACGTCGATGCCCTGCGGTGTGGCGAGATCGAGCTCGGTCCTCCAGTCGTCGCCCCGCCGGTCGACGCAGGCGTCGAAGCCGAGCTTGTCCACGACGTACCGGCACTTCTCCGCACCGCCGGCGATGCCGACCACCCGGGCGCCGCGGCGCTTCGCGAGCTGTCCGGCGACGGACCCCACGGCTCCGGCCGCGGCTGACACCAGCATCGTCTCGCCCGGCTGGGGGTTGCCGAACTCGACCCCGAGGAAGGCCGAGATCCCCGTGTGCCCGAGCACGCCGACGAACGCGGGGAGAGGCGCCGGCAACGGATCGGGCAGCACCGTGAAGGGCGGGTCCTCGCGCGCGGCATCGGCCACGCAGTAGTCCTGCCAGCCGGTCAGCCCGACGACATGCGCGCCGACGGGGAGGTCCTCGCGCAGGCTGGCGACGACCTGGCCGACGCCCGCTCCGCGCATGACCGCATTGAGCTCGACGGGCGGAATGTAGGAACGCATGTCGCTCATCCATACCCTGTTGGTGGGATCCACCGACAAATAGTGAGTGCGAATGAGGGCTTGCCCTGGGGAAATGTCAGGGACTGATTCCTTCGTCAATTCGAGATTGTCGGCGGTCACTTCGCCGGTCGGTCGGCTTCGCAGCCGATAAAGTCGATTGGTCAATGTGCTCATCGCGTCTCCTGGCGGCCAAGGGCGAAATGCGGTGGTCGGAAATGCTGCCCGCCGGGTCACCTGTTCGCACATGTGCGACGGCGGTTTCTTCGGCCCGGCGAAAGGCTCAGGCTAAACATGTAGTCGACGATAGTCAACGATGTGTCGAACCGGGATGATCGCCCCTGGGCGGATGTCGAGGCTAGTGTCGACACAGTGTTGACTATCGTCGACGGATCGGGCAGTCTCTGTCCCGCGGCGATGTCGGGACCTGTCGCAGCGTGACCGCAGCAGCACAGGCTGCATCGAACTTGCATCAAAGGAGATGACAGTGAGTACACGAGCGGAGAACCGCAAAGTTGTGGACGGGTTCTGGGGCGGTCTCGACGACGGACCGCCGACGGGAGCCGAGCTCGAGGCCTGGAAGGACTGGTTCGCGCAGGACGCAGTGTGGGAGATGCCGTTCGCGCCCGAGCCGCTCGCGAAGTCGGTGCCCGGCCGCGCGCTGATCGGCCACTTCGTCGACTGGTTCTTCGCGTCGGTCCCCGACCTGGTCGTCGACTCGCTGGTGGTCCACGACACGACCGATCCCGAGCTGTTCGTCCTCGAGCTGCACGGCCGGGCGACTGTGCAGCAGAACGGGAACATCTACGCGAACACCTACTGCACCCACATGCGGGTCCGCGACGGCAAGGTCGTCCTGATGCGCGAGTACTTCGACCCGAACATCGTCGAACAGGCCTTCGGCGGGGACCTCATCGCCGAGGGCATGTCGAAGGTCATGGCCGCCGCGGGCCTGGCGGTGGACCGGTGAAACTCGTTCCGGAATTCTCCTACACGGCCGAGCTGGCCGCGCCGCAGATGGTCGGGCCCGGCCCCTACGGCCTGCGGCAGGTCCTGCCGGTGACGGGCGGAACCGTGACCGGCGACCGGCTCAGCGGCCACGCCGCCATCGGCGGCGGCGACTGGCTCCTGGCCGGCGACGACGGCTTCGGCCGGCTGGACGTGCGCGCTCAGTTCATCACCGACGACGACGCCGTCATCTACCTGAGCTACCAAGGTCTGGTCGAGGTCACCGAGGCAGCCCAGGCCGCCCTCGCCGGAGGCGGGTCGGGCACGGACTTCGGCGACCACTACTTCGTGACGACTCCGCGGCTCGAGTCCGGCGACCCCAGGTACGCCTGGGTCAACCAGACGATCTTCGTGGGGCAGGGCCGCATCGCTCCCGGGCCCGTGGTCGAGTTCCAGGTCTTCCGGGTCGCTCTGTAGAGCGCGCCGACGGCCGCGGACGGGCCGCACCCGGCACGCGGCGCCGCAGCTGCGGCCCGTCCGATCCACGGATCCGCCGGCGCGCGCCGGGCAGTCCGGCACCCGACGCCGGCACCGTGAAGCTTTTCAGGACAAGAGAAGGAAACGCTGTGCCCTCCAACCTCGCCGACAACCTGGTGGCAACTGCTCGCTCGTGGGGCCATCGACCGGCCGTCAGGCTCGACGGCGCCACGATCGACTACTCGGAGCTCCACCGTGCGGCTGCCGCGGTGGCGGGAGACCTGCGGGCACGGGGGATCCGGGCCGGTGATCGGGTCGGCATCGTCGTACCGAATGTCCCCGCCTTCCCGATCCTCTTCTACGGCGTGCTGATGGCGGGAGCCGTTGCTGTACCGATGAATCCCCTGCTGAAGGCGCGAGAGGTCAGGTACTACCTGGACGACTCGGCCATGTCCGTCGTCTACGGCACGCGGGTCGCGGGCGAGGTCGTGTCGGAAGCGGCGCGCGACGCCGGGATTCCGGCGCTCCTGGTGGACGACCTGGGCCCGAGCAAGGCGGATCTGCTCGGCCACCCGGTCGAGGAACCTGTCGTTCGGGGCCCTGACGACACTGCCGTGCTGCTCTACACCTCCGGCACGACGGGTCGCCCCAAGGGCGCGGAGCTCACGCACGCGAACATGTCGACCAATGCGGCCACGACAGTCGACCGGCTCATCGAGACGTCACCCGACGACGTCATCCTTGGCTGCCTGCCGCTCTTCCACGTCTTCGGACTGACCTGCGGATTGAACGCCGCGGTGAAGTCGGGGGCCCTGCTCACGCTGGTTCCGAGGTTCGACGCGGCACAAGCGCTGCGCGTGCTCGAGCGGGACGCAGTCACCGTCTTGCAAGGCGTCCCCACGATGTATTCGGCGATCCTCGACTCGCCGCACGCAGACGTCGCGGACCTGTCGAAGCTGCGGTGCTGCATCGTCGGAGGCGCCCCCATGCCGGTCGAGGTGCTGCGGTCCTTCGAGGAGAAGTTCGGGTGTGAGGTGTTCGAAGGGTACGGGCTGTCGGAGACCGCTCCCATCGCGTGCTTCAACCAACCGGCCCTGCCGAGGAGGGCCGGAACGATCGGCGTCCCGGTGCGTGGTTGCGAACTCCGCCTGGTCGACGACGAGGGCAACGAGGTGCACGACGTCGACGTGCCCGGCGAGATCGAGATCAAGGGCGAGAACGTCATGAAGGGCTACTGGGGCCGGCCGACGGCGACTGCGGAAGCGGTGGTGGACGGGTGGTTCCGCACCGGGGATATCGCGACACGCGACGGCGACGGCTACTACCGCATCGTCGACCGGAAGAAGGACGTCATCATCCGAGGCGGCTACAACGTCTATCCGCGTGAAGTGGAGGAAGTGCTCTACGAGCACCCGGCCGTCGCCGAGGCGGCCGTCGTCGGGATCAGCGACGAGTACCTCGGCGAACAGGTCGGCGCTGCCGTGGCGCTCAAGCGCGGGGCCCGAGCCGAGCCCGCCGAGCTCATCGAGTTCGTGAAGCAGCGACTGGCGGACTACAAGTACCCCCGCCGGATCTGGCTCGTCGACGGCCTTCCCAAGGGGCCGACGGGCAAGATCCTGCGGAGGAGCGTCGGTTTCCCGGCCCGGCGGACCTGATCGGTCCACCGTCTCGGCGGCGCGGGCAACGGCTTTGTCACGGACCCGGCTCCGGTGCATCTTCCCGGCCTCGTCCCGCAGCGCTTCTGCGGTGCGTTCGAACGAGCGTGGCAGCTTGTACGGTGCGATGACCGCGCGCAGGTGGCCGCTCAGCTCGTCGCCGCTGACCGGGCCGGTCAGGTTGAGCACCGCGTGGATCCGGTTCCCGTACTTGTCGTCGGGCAGGCCGACGGCGCAGGCTTCCTGGACGTCGGGATGCGACACACCCTCACCAAAGCCCTGCTGAGAAAACCTCATGGGGGCGAACCGCCCGCCAGGAAGCAGAAGCCCGGGGCCGGACAGCTGATCCGGCTTCGCGCTGACGGCCTCGTGCCGCGCGATCAGCCGCGGTCGAGCGGCTCCTCGTCCAGGTCGTCCAGCGCGGACAGGGAGATGCCCCGGGTCTCTTTGGCGGCCAGCATCGCGACCGTCGAGATCACGGCGGCGCCGGCCAGGTAGACCGCGATCGGGACCGCGGAACCGTAGGCCTTGAGCAGGCTGGCGGTGATGAACGGGGCGAGGGACCCGGCGAAGATCGACGTCGTCTGGTAGGCGAGGGAGACGCCGGCGTAGCGCATCCGCGTCGGGAACAGCTCGGCCATCATCGCCGGCTGGGGCGCGTACATCAGTCCGTGCACGACCACGCCGAGAACGAGCGCCAGCACGATCAGTGCCGGATTCCCGGTGTCCATCAACGGGAATCCGGCGAAGCCCCAGCCGATCATCAGCACCGAGCCGGTCAGGTAGACCGGGCGGCGGCCGAACCGGTCCGCGAGGTGCCCGAACCAGGGCACGACCGCCAGGTGCACGACGTGGGCGGCCACCAGGAGCAGCAGGATGTCGGTGGTGCTGCTGCCCACGCGCAGCGCCAGGTAGGTGATCGAGAAGGTCACCACGACCTGGTAGAGGATGTTCTCGGCGACCCGCGCCCCCATCGAAATCAGCACACCGCGCGGGTAGCGCCGCAGGACCTCGACGACGGACGAGCGCTCCGGCTCGCGTTCCTTGGCCCGTTTCATCGACTCGAGGAAGATCGGCGCTTCCTCGACCTGGGTCCGGATGTAGTAGCCGATCAGCACGACGATCGCCGATGCCCAGAACGCCGCCCGCCAGCCCCATGCCGCGAACGCCCTTTCGGTGAGGGAGAACGACAAGGTCAGCAGAACGATCGTGGCGAGCAGGTTGCCGAGCGGCAGCCCGGCTTGGGGCCAGCTCGACCAGTATGCGCGCCGGGCGTCCGGGCTGTGCTCGCCGACGAGGAGGACCGCGCCGCCCCATTCGCCGCCGACCGCGAAGCCTTGCACGAAGCGCAGCAGCACCAGGATCGTCGGCGCCCAGGCGCCGATGCTCGAGTAGGCGGGCACGCAGCCGATCAGGAAGGTGGCGGCACCGACCAGCAACAGGCTCAGCTGAAGGAGCTTCTTCCGGCCGACCCGGTCGCCGAAGTGCCCGAAGACGATCCCGCCGAGCGGGCGGGCGACGAAGCCGACCGCGTAGATCAGCAGGGCGTTGATGACGCCGTCGAGCGGATTCCCGCTGTCCGGGAAGAAGACGGCGCCGAAGACCAGGGCCGACGACGCGGAATACAGCAGGAACTCGTACCACTCGGCGACCGTGCCGGCCATGGACGCGGCCACGACCTTGCGAGGCCCGGTCAACGGGGGTTCGGTCGCGGTTTCGGTGCTCTGCATCGTGTACGACTCCTTTGTCGATGTCCTGCCGGGACGATCCATCGCGCACTTCGCCGTGGGGCGAGGCGGAGCACCTCGGCTGCGAGGAGGCTCGTTCGCCGAGGATCGAAGCACACCGACACTCTGATGCGCAACCGGTTGTTCACAGTGGAACAATCGGTTGCGCATCTTGACCGGAGAACTGCTGCGGCCGTAGCGTGCCCGGAGCACTCGCTCGTTCCCGAGACCCGGAACGGACCGGACCCCGGCGCTCGCGGGCACCCTCCGCCGCCGGTGGAACATCGCACGTACAGACAGGGACGACACATGCTTTCCGGAACCAGAGTCGTGAGCTTCACGCACTTCCTGCAAGGCCCCTCCGCGACCCAGATCCTCGGGGATCTGGGTGCGGACGTGATCAAGATCGAGCCGCCGCGAGGCGCCTTCGAGCGTGGCTGGTCGGGCCCCGACGCCTTCGTCGGCGGAGTCTCGGTGTTCTTCCTGCTCGCGAACCGCAACGCGCGCAGCATGGTCGTAGACCTCAAATCCGACGACGGGCGCCGGGTGCTGCGACGGCTTCTGGACGGCGCCGACGTCCTGATCGAAAGCTTCCGGCCGGGCGTGATGGATCGGCTCGGGCTCGGTTACGAGGAGCTGCGGACCACCAATCCGCGGCTGGTCTACTGCTCGCTCTCCGGCTACGGGTCCGACGGCCCCTACAAGGACTTGCCGGGGCAGGACGTCCTGATCCAGTCGCTGTCCGGCCTCGCCGCGGCGACCGGGGCCGAGGGTGGGCCGCCCACCCCGGTCGGCGCCTCCGTGGTCGACGCGCACGGCGCCGCGCTCGGGGCGCTCGGGATCCTGGCCGCCTTGCACGGCCGGGCGCGCACCGGCGAAGGCACCCGGGTGGAGAGCAACCTGCTCAGCGCGGCCTTGGATCTGCAGGTCGAGCCTCTTTCCTACCACCTCAACGGGTTTCGCGGCGAGCGAAGCCCGTCCGGAGTCTCGTCGCGGTTCTACAAGGCGCCGTACGGCGTCTTCGCCACCGCTGACGGGCACCTGACGATCTCGCTCACGGGCGCCGACGTGCTGGCGAAGGTGCTCGACGACCCGTGGTTCGCCGGCGTCGCCCCCGCCGACGAGTACGGGCGCCGCGAGGAGGTCAACGAGCGGGTCGCCGCGCTGCTCGCCGAGCACCCGACGGAGTACTGGATCGAGCGGTTCACCGAGTTCCGGGTCTGGCACGCGCCGGTGCACGACTTCGACGACGTCGCCGCCGATCCCCAGGTTCGGCACAACGAAACGATCCTGACCATCCCGCACCCGGTGGCCGGTGACGTCCGGGTGCCGGCCCACCCGATCCGCTACGGCGGGGAGCGCCCTGGGCTGCGCCGGGTGCCGCCGGCGCTGGGCGAGCACACCCGGGAGGTGCTCGGCGACCTCGGCTACAGCCCGGAGACCGTCGACGCCTTGGTCGCGGGGGGTGCGTTCGGTGTCCAGGCCTGACGGGGCCGCCGGGCCGGTGCTCGTCGAGCGCCTCGGCGCCGTCGCGGTCCTCACTCTGAACCGGCCGGCGAAGTACAACGCGATCGACCACGCCACCGTCGACGCGCTGACCGTCGCGCTCGACGAGATCGAGGCCGACCGGAACGTGCGGGCGGCGGTGCTCACCGGGGCCGGCAAGGCATTCGCCGCGGGCGCGGACATCGCCTTCTACGCGGGCGCGGACCACGACGAGTTCGCCGCTTTCACCAAGCGCTGCAACGCTTTGTGCGACCGGATCGCGCGGTGCCGCGTACCCGTGGCGGCGGCGGTGCGCGGCCTGGCTCTCGGCGGGGGGTTCGAGCTCGTGCTGGCGTGCGACGTGGTGGTTGCCGAACGCGGCGCCGCGTTCGGCCTGCCCGAGGTCACCCTCGGGCTGCTGCCGGGCTGGGGCGGCACCCAGCGGCTGACCTGGCACGCCGGCCCCACCCGCGCCCGCTGGCTCATGATGTCCGGCGACCGGCTGAGCGCCGTGGCCGCCGAGGCGGCCGGCATCGTGACCCATCTGTGCGAAGCGGACGAGCTGGCCCCGCGGGCGCTGGAGGTCGCGGACCTGCTCGCCGGGCGGGCACCGCTGGCCGTGGCCGCGATCCGGGACGCGGTCGTCGCAGCTGTCCACGGTGGACCCGAAGGATCCGACGGCCCGGGTTTCCGCCGCGAACGCGCGGCGCTGGGGGAGTTGTTCGCGTCTGCCGACGGCCGCGAGGGCGTCACGGCCTTCGTCGAGAAGCGCACGCCGAAGTTCACCGGACGCTGATCCGGTACAGCAGCCGGCGGGGTCGGCGCGACCGATCCCGCCGGTGCCACAACGAGATCGCGACCGATCCCGCCGGTGCCACAACGAGATCGCGGCCGCGATCGCCGGGCGTTCCCGGGCGGGGTCAGAGTGCGCGGGTCGACTCCCGCAGGATCAGCCGCGGCGCCGGGTCGGCCACCACGAGATCGGGCAGCGGAGCGCCGCCGAGGTGCTCGATCAGCACTCCGCACGCCGCGCGGCCGAGTTCCCGCAGGGGCAGCCGCACCGTGGTCAGTGCCGGGTTCCAGACCTGCGCGACCCAGGTGTCCAGGACGGTCACGACGGACATGTCGTCGGGTACCCGGACGCCGGCCCGGCTCAGCGCGGACACCGCGCCGACCGCCGCGTTCACACTGGACACGACGAGGGCGGTCGGCCGCCGCGGCGCGCCCAGGATCCGGTGGGCGGCCTGCGCCCCGGCGGTCGCCTCCCAGCCCGCCCGCACTACCCACTCCGGCGCGATCGTCAGCCCGGCTTCGGCCATCGTCTCGAGGTAGCCCTGGTGGCGGCGGACCGCGGTGTCGTGGTGCGGTACGCCGGCGAGGTGGCCGATGCGTTCGTGGCCGAGCTCGATCAGGTGGCGGGTCGCCAGCCGGGCGCCGGCGATGTCGTCGAGGACCACCGAGCCGGGCCGGCCCGGCAGCCGGGAGTTGATCAGCACGACGGGGACGTCGTCGCCGAGCACCTGGGCGAGAGCGGAGTCGTCGAGGTCCTCGCGACGTTGCAGCAGCACCCCGTCGATCCGGCCCTCGGCGACCAGTTCCCGGAGGCGCCCGTGCCCGGACGGCGGCGGGTCGACCTGACCGAGCAGCACCGACACGCCGGCTTCGCCGGCCCGGTCCTGCACGCCCCCGAGCATGTCCGCGAAGACGGCGTTGGTGACGTCGGGGACGATGAGCCCGACCGCGCCGGAGCGCCGGAAGCGCAGAGCCCGGGCCCGGTGGCTCGGTACGTACTGCAGAGCTTCGGCGGCTTCGCGGACCCGAGCGCGGGTGGCCTCGCTGACCCGGGCCCGCGAGTCCCCGGTGAGCACCCGCGACGCCACGGAGCGGGAAACCCCGGCGGCGTCGGCGACGTCCTGGAGGGTGGGCATGGTGGCCAGTGTACGGGCGCAATCGATTGTGCCGGGCCGGTGGATCTTTCTGCCATTCATGGCTTCCGCCTGGGGCCGCCGCGTGTCGCCGTTGGCCAGCCGGGTCGCACCGGATCGCGAAGGCGGCCCCGGCGCGGTGCACGCGGGCGGCGAGTCCGGAGGGTGCCAGGCCGGGACCCGAACAGACCGGCATCGCCGTGCAGCCAGGGGGGCCGGCCGCTCCACAGCCGCCCAGTGACAGCCTCATGGCCGGCCGGCGGCGGGCGCCGTCCGGCGTCTCGTCACGGCGGTCCGTCACCGGGGGTAACGCGGATCGACGCCGGCAGCCGGCTCCAGGCGAGGTCGGCGGGGTCGGCCGAGAGGAGACCGGGGGAGCGGGCGACGAGGATCTCCCGGGCGATCGGCTCGAAATCCCCGCGGAAGTGCACCGAGCTCTTCACGACGAGGAGCCGCTGTTCCTCCGGGACGATGCCGACCATGCGGAAGAGGTTGCGGTCGAACACCTGGGAGCGTCCGGTGGTCACCGCCACCCGTACGGAGCCGGAGCGCAGGCAGGTGGCGGGACCGAGGTTGACCTCGGTGCCGTGCAGCATCGGCCCGTCGAAGCGGCAGCGTCCGTCCGACAGCGCCTCGACGACGAACCGGCCTCGCACCGGTTCGTCCCCGGCCACCGCGGGATCACCGCCGATCGCGAGGTCCACCGTGGCGCCGACGCCCGCCTGGGCGGCCGTGGCGGCGGCCGCGGGATCGGTGATGAGCCCCAGGGCGGCGGGCTCGTCGCTGCCGGCCGCGAGGAGGGCGCGCAGCAGCCCGGTGGTGCGGCCGGAACCGCCGGCACCGGGGTTGTCCTGTGTGTCGGCGACGACGACCGGGCCGGAGCCCTCGGCGCCGCCGGCCTCGAGGCCGGCGGACACGGCGTCGGCGGGGTCGAGCAGGGTGACCTGCCATTTCCGCTCGTCCCGGGTCACTTCGCCGTACAGCCGGTCGACGATCTCCTCGACCGGGCCGGTGCCGTACGCCCACACGACCGGTCCGCAGTCCGGGATGTCGGCTGCGGGAAACCCGGCGGCGAACGACGCCGACGTGCGGTCTCCGCCGAGGGATTCCAGGCCGCCGTAGACCGACCGGGCCGGCTCCAGATCGGTGCACCCCGCGTTGATCGGGATCAGGAACGGCACCCGGCGCCACGCGAGCCGGAGCCGTTCGCCGTCGAGCAGCCGGGCGAGCAGACCGGCGGCCCTCGCCCCCGTCGCGGCCATGTCGACGTGCGGGTAGGTGCGGTAGCAGATCAGCGCGTCGGCGGCGTCGAACATCCGGGCCGACATGTTGGCGTGCAGGTCCAGGCTCGCGACCACCGGCACGCCGGGCCCGGCCGCGGCGCGGACCCTGGCCAGCAGCTCGCCTTCGCCGTCGTCGTGGCGCTCGGTGACCATGGCGCCGTGCAGGTCGAGGTAGACCGCGTCCGGCCGGCCGCGGCGCACGGCGTCGACGATCTCGCCGGCGATGCGCTCGAACGTGTCGGTGGTGACCGGTCCGGACGGGCTGGCGGCCGCCCAGATCACCGGCAGCACCGCCCAGCCCCGGGCCCGGGCCTGCCCGAGGAACCCGCCGACCGGCAGGTTGACCGGCTCGAGTTCGAGCACCCCGTCACCCCGGCGCAGGGCCGGGAAGCCCTCGCCGTTGGCGAAGTTGGCGTACGAGGCCGGGGTGGGCGCGAACGTGTTGGTCTCGTGCTGGAACCCGGCGACCAGGATCCTCGTCGTGCCGTCCGTCATCGGGCCGCCTCCGCACCGTTCGCGACCGGCGCGGTCCGGCCGGGCTCCGTCCGCACCCGCGTGACCGTCAGCGAGACCGCGCCGGCCACGAGCAGGCCGACGAGCGTGAGCAGGCCGATCTCGGTGCTGCCCGTCGTTTCCTTCACGTAGCCGATCAGCGTGGGGCTGAAGAACCCGCCGAGCAGGCCGATGCTGTTGATGAACGCGATGCCGCCCGCGGCCGCGTCGCCCTTGAGGAAGGTGGCCGGCACGGACCAGAACACGGTGTAGGCGCCCCACATGCAGGCGGTGGCCATGATCAGCGCGATCATCGAGACGCCGAAGGCCGACGCGGTGAAGGCGGCGACAGCCATGCCCGCCGCGGCGACGAGCGTCGGGACGACCGTGTGCAGGCGGCGCTCGCCGGTGGCGTCGGAGTGCCGGGCCAGCACCCGCATCAGCACCAGCGCGACCGCGTAGGGCGCCGCGGACCACAGGCCGATGGCGACGACGGACCGGACGCCGTTCTCCGACAGGATCGTCGGCAGCCAGAAGCTGACCCCGTACAGGCCGCTGATCAGGCAGAAGTAGCCGAACGCGAGGCCGTAGACCCGCGGGTCGGCGAGCACCTTCCGGAAGCGGTGCTCCCCGCTCTCGTGCGAGCCCGCCAGATCCTGGGCGAGCAGCGAGCGCTCGCCGGGGGTGAGCCAGCGGGCGTCACCGGGGCCGTCCGGCAAGACCTTCCAGACGACGAAGGCCAGCACCACGCAGGGCAGTCCCTCGACGAGGAACATCCACTGCCAGCCGGCCAGGCCGGCGGAGCCGTCGAGGCCGCTGATGACCAGTGAGGACACCGGCCCGCCGAGCATCGAGCCCAGCGGGCCGGGGATCATCAGCACCGACATCGCCGCGCCCATGCGCGCCCGCGGGTACCAGTAGGTCAGGTAGAAGATGATGCCCGGCGCGAACCCGGCTTCGAACACCCCGAGCAGGAAGCGCAGGACGTAGAAGCTGGTCGCGTCGTGCACGAACAGCATGGCCACCGAGGTGATCCCCCAGAGCAGCATGATGCGGAAGAGCGTTTTGCGGGTGCCGATCCGGCGCAGCAGCAGGTTGCTGGGCACCTCAAACAGCACGTACCCGAGGAAGAAGATGCCCGCCGCCAGTCCGTAGACCGATTCGCTGATGCCGACGTCCTCGGCCATCTGCAGCTTGGCGAAGCCGATGTTGACCCGGTCGATGTAGGCGAACAGGTAACAGATGACGAGCAGCGGCAGGATGCGCCGCCCGATCCTGCGGTAGAGCTTCGGCGGCGCGACGCTCGGCGGTGCCGCGCCCTCCTTCTCGATGGCCATGCGGCCTCCTCGCGGTCGTTCGATTGCCGGTACTGTGCGGGAGATCGTTGATCCTGGCGTCGAAAAGGTGGGAAACAGCCGATGATCACCCTGGAAATGTTCGATTGGGACGCTCTAGGGTGCCGATCGGTCTGCGTGGCCTGACGTGCTGGACGAAGCGGATCTCGCGCTGGTCGACGCCCTGCAGCTCAATCCACGGGCCAGCTGGGCGAGCCTGGCCGACGCGCTGGAGCTGGCGCCGATCACGCTGGCGCGGCGATGGCAGCGGCTGGTCGACGACGGCACGGCTTGGGTGACGGTCGCCCTGAGCGACCGGCAGATGCGCGGGGCGGTGCTGGAACTGTCGTGCCGGCCGGGCGCCGCGCGGGCCGTCGCGCTCGAACTGGCCGAGCTGCCGCACGTGAGCACCGTGGGCGTGACCACCGGCCGGTTCCAGGTGTTCGCGCTGGTCCTCGCGCCTTCGCTGGCGGCTATCGCCGACGTGCTGGTGCGCTCACTGCCGGTCCCCGCCGACGTCACGGCGTTGCACTCCCACCTCTACAGCGGGGTGTTCGGCGGCGTGGTGTGGCGGCTGGGAGTGATCAACCGGGCCCGGACCGAGCAGGTACGGGAACCGGCCGGGCCGGCACCGGAGCGAATTCGCCCGTTCGGCGAAGGCGATCGGCGCCTTTTCCTGGCGCTGGGCCACGACGGGCGGCGTTCCTACCACGATCTGGCGACGGAACTGGGGGTCTCGGCGCAGGCGGTCAGGCGTCGGCTGGACCGGCTGCGCCGCCACGGCGACATCACCTTCCGCTGCGACGTCGCACGCCCGCTCACCGGCTGGGGCACGATGGCGTTCCTGTGGCTCTCGGTGCCCGACGGCGATCTCCCGGCGGTCGGCCGGGCGCTGGGGGCGATGCCGGAGACGCGGCACTGCTCGGGGGTGCCGGGGCCGGCGAATCTGGCCCTGGTCGTGAGCCTG
This sequence comes from Kribbella sp., assembly GCA_036503355.1. Lineage (GTDB taxonomy): Bacteria > Actinomycetota > Actinomycetes > Propionibacteriales > Kribbellaceae > Kribbella. The sequence goes on from DASXXB010000414.1 coordinate 20,567, forward strand.
CACTCGCTGGAGCACCTCGACGAGCTGCTGGCGCGCATCGTGCGGGAGCACCCGTCGGCGGCGGTCGTCGACCGACGGGTGGTGCTTCAGCAGGTGAAGGTGCACGGGCGCATCGTCGACGAGCTGGGCCGCAGCGTTCGCGTGGTCCCCGTCGATCCCTGGGCGGCCGTTGATCCCGCCCCTGGGCGAGCACGTCCCGGCTGATCAGTGGTCGAAGGCGATCAAGGATCGGCGCGGAGCCGTCCGATGGGCACCCGCGCGGCGATCTTCTCCGTGAAGCCCGGCGGGAGGTCGGCGGACGCGGGAGTCTCGATCGCGGCGGGGCTGAGGGCGTTGACCCGGGTCTCGCGGTCCCTCAGGTCGGTGATCGAGGCCCGGGCGAACGACCGCAGCGCCGCCTCGCTCGCGGCGTAGCCGGTCGTCGCCGGATCGCCCTTGTCCGCCGCGCCCGATCCGACGAGCACGATCGACGCGCCGTCCGACAGCAACGCCAGCAGCTTCTGCGCGGCAAAGAACGTCCCGCGCACGTTCACCCCGAACACCGCGGCGAACGACTCCTCGGTCACGTCGCCGATCGGCTCGTTCCACGTCCGGACGCCCGCACTCGCGACGAGGACGTCGACCCGGCCCAGTTCGGCTGCGAAGACGTCGGCCAGGCAGACCACGTCGGCGATCTCGCCTACGTCTCCCGCCACACCGGTCGCGTCGCGGCCGAGAGCGGCTGCCGCCGCGCCCGGCGGGTCCTGGTGCCTGCCCGTGATGACCACGTGCGCACTTCCTCGAGCTCCCGCGCGCCGTGCTGGAGCCGAAGCTGCGCCCGCGTGGTCGGCGAGGTGGCGGCCGAGACCGGCCTCGCCGACCCCGTGGGAGGGCTTCCGCACGCTGCTCGAAGTCCTGTGCACGGCCCAGGCCGGGGATCGGGCGTTCGGAGATTTCCTGGCGCGGCGCTTCCCCGGTGACGAGTCCGCCGAGGCCGTGCACAAGGAGATCTGCGCACTCTCACAACAGGTTCTCGAACGGGCGCAGGCGGCAGGCGTCGTGCGCCCCGACGTCACCGGCGCCGATCTGTTCCCGGTGCTGCGGGGCGTGCGGCCGGGTAGAGCGGATGCGGGCCATCAGCGAGGTCATGACGCGGGACCGGACGAGAGAGTCCTGAGTCCGGGCAGTGTCCGGAGATGGACGAACGATGTTCGAGATCAGTTTGTGAGGATCGACCTGGACGGCAGGCCCGCCGGGGTCCCACTGCTCACCCTCGCGGTGGGCCTGAGCCTGCTCGGCGTCCGCCTGGAGTACTGGCGATCGCCGATACCCGCGTCATCGGAGCTCGGGCGCCCGGGCCGCTTGCTCGCGGCCGATCCGGTTCCGGGCGGTCTCCGGGCCCAGTGCCAGCGCCACGACGGTCAGCGCCGCCATCGCCGCCATGTACACGAGGATGGGCCACCAGTGCCCGGCCCACGCGTACAGCGCGGTGGCGACGAATGGGGCCATACCTCCGGCCAGGACGGAGCCGACCTCGCGGGAGAACGCGAATCCCGACATGCGGAACTCGGTGTCGAACAGCTCCGCGTACCAGGCGGCCTGCGGAGCGAGCATCGCCGGGTAGAACACGCCGAGCCCGATCACGAAGGCCAGGATCACCCAGGCCGCCGAGCGGGTGTCGCTGAGCAGGAAGAACGGAACCATCCAGCACACGGAGCCGATGATGCCGACCAGGTAGACAGGCTTGCGCCCGACGTGGTCGGAGAGCAGCCCGCAGAGCGGGATCAGCACTGCCTGGACCGCGGAGGCGATCATGACCGCTCCCAGACCGAGCGACCGGCCGAGGCCCAGCGTCGTGGCCACGTAGGCGACCCCGAAGACCGGGAGCAGATAGGCGAAGCCGTTCTCGCCCATGCGGGTGCCGACGACGATGAAGAAGCTGCGCGGGTGCCGGCGGATCGCGGCGAAGATGCCGCCCGGCCGCCCGCCCGACGAGTCTGTCCGGGTGTCCTCGAAGACCGCCGGCTCCTCGACGGTGCGCCGGATGAGATAGCCGACGAGCAGGCACAGCGCACCGAGCAGGAACGGCAGCCGCCAGCCCCAGGACGCGAACTGGTCCGCGGGCAGCAGCAGGAACAAGGTGAACACGCCGTTGCCGAGCAGGGTCGCGACGGCGTAGCCGAGCGGAGCGGCCGAGCCGGCGAAGCCGCGACGGTCCGGGCGGGCGTGCTCCACCGAAAGCACCACGGCGCCCGCGTACTCGCCGCCGGCGCCGAAACCCTGGACGAGCCGCAGCAGGACCAGCAGGATCGGTGCCAGGACCCCGACCTGGGAGTAGGTGGGGAGCAGGCCGATCGCGGTGGTGGACGCGCCCATGAGGACGAGGGTCAGCACGAGCATCCGCCGCCGCCCGACGCGATCCCCGAGCCGGCCGAGCACGAGGCCGCCCACTGGCCGGGCGAGGAAGCCGACGGCGTAGGTGGCGAAGGCTGCCAGGGTGCCGAGGAGCGGGTCGTGCGAGGGGAAGAACTGCGTGTTCAGCACGATGGCCGCGGCGGTGCCGTAGACGATGAAGTCGTACCACTCCAGCACGGTGCCGACCAGCGCCGCGAGCGACGCCTTCCGTGACTGTCCCGGGGTGGCGCCAATGGGCGCTGCGGACACGGTGTCCTCCTTCGGTCTGGGGAACGGGAACGTCAGCGGCCGGACGGAGGTGTGGCGGGCGCGGGGCGGCGGAGCACGGCGCCCTGCTGGACCGGGCCGACGAGCGCGGCGTACTGCCCGAGCCAGCCCCGTTCTTCGGCGGGACGGCCGGAGGTGACCGGTTCCCCGTGCCGGAGCGGGACGGTGTCGACGGTCCGGGCGTCGAGGTCGATGGTGATCGTGTCGCCGGATCGCACGCCCGCGAGCGGGCCGCCGTCGGCGGCTTCCGGCATGACCTGGCCGAGGACCAGCCCGTGGTTCAGGCCGGAGAGCTCGCCGTCGGTCACCACCGCGACCTTGCCGCCCAGGCCGGCGCCGTTGAGGGCGGCGACGAAGCTCGCCGCGAAGACAGTGCCGGGGCCGCCGCGCGGTCCCATGCCGCGCAACACGATCACGGTTCCTTCGGCGATGCCCCCGGTGCCCAGCGCCGCGATCGCGTCGTCCTCGCCCGCGAACACCTCGGCAGGGCCGGTGAACCGGCGCAGCGCGTTGCCGGCCCCCGCGACCTTGACGACCGACCCGTCGGGCGCCAATGAGCCGCGGAGGATGAGCAAGCCCGGTTCCGGGCGCACCGGGTCGTCGAGCCGGCGCAGCACGGTCCCGTCCGCTTCCGGGGCGTCACCGGACAGTTCGGCCACGGTTCGCCCGCTGACCGTCAGCGCGTCGCCGTGCAGCCGGGGCAGCAGCGTCCGCAGCACGGCCCGGACTCCGCCGACGCGTTCGAGGTCCCACACCTGGTCCGTCCCGTTCGGACGGATGGCCGCCAGCTGCGCCGTGTCCTCGCCGAGCCTCTCGAACAAAGCCGCGACGTCGAGGTCCAGATCCGCCTCGCTGGCGACGGCCGCCAGGTGGCGCACGCAGTTGACCGAGCCGCCGAGCGCCATCGCCACCCGGACCCCGTTCTCGACGGCCTCCGCCGTGAGGATTTTCCGCGCGGTCAGCCCCTCGGCGACCATCTCGACGATCCGGCGGCCGGCATCGGCCGCCAGCGCGCGCATCCGGTCGGAGTTCGCGCGGATCGGCGCCGCTCCGGGCAGGGCCATGCCCATCGCCTCGGCCAGGACGTGCATGGTGTTGGCGGTCGCGAGCCCGGCGCAGACACCGGGGCCCTGGATCGCCGAGTCGGCCAGCTCGCCGAGCTCGCCCACCGTCATGGTGCCGGCTCGCACGGCGCCGACCGATTCGTAGACGGTGTCGATGTCGACCGAGCAGCCGCCGTAGCGGCCGCCTCGCTGGTAGCCGCCGGGCACGATGATCGAGGGCAGGTCCAGCCGGGCCGAGGCCATCAGGTGCGCGGGGGTGGTCTTGTCGCACGACGATAGGCACACCATGCCGTCCAGTACCGCGCCCTCTACGGCGGCCTCGACGTCGTTGACGATGAGGTCGCGGGTGGGCATCAGGTAGCGTGCCTTCCGGCCGGCGCTGGTCACGAAGTCCAGTGGTGCGGTGGTCCGGATTTCGAACGGCAGCCCGCCCGCTTCCCACACTGCTTCGGCGACGAGTTCGGCGATCCCGTCGAGGTGGGAAAAGCAGATGCCGAGTTTCGAGGAGGTGTTGACGATCGCGATCTTGGGTCGTCCCTGGTCTTCCGGGGCGAGGCCCAGCGCGGTCCATTGGGCGCGGCGGACGGCCCAGCGGGTGCTGCCGGGGGTGAACTCGCTGCGCAGGGCGCCTGGGCGCACGGGGTCGTAGTCGGGCAGGCCGGTCACGGTGGTGGTCCTTTCGCGGAGATCGGGTCAGAGACTGCTGCCGGCCGCGTGCATCGCCGCGCGGACGTCGGCGCCGGAGACCGACCGGTACGGCACGTCGCCGCGCAGCGACAGCAGGGTCGCCACAGCGGCCGCGTGGCCGTACTCGAAGCACTGGGCGGTGACGCGGGCCGAGGCGAGGGCCTCGTGTTCTGCACCGAGGCAGCGCCCCGCCACGATGATGTTTTCGCCGGTCCGCGGCACCAGCGAGAGATAGGGCACCTCGTAGAAGTCATCGAGGAGCCAGCGCAGTGCCGGCCGCTCGCCGGAGTGCAGCTCGATGGGCCACGGCGACCGGACCACTCCATCGGGCCGTTTGCGGCAGGCGAGGACGTCGGCGTTGGTGAGCTCTTCGACCGCTTCGATGCTGCGGGTCTGGCGGATGCCCGCTTCGACACCGGTGTCGACGACGAAGGAGCCGGCGCAGCCCGGCACCCGCTGCCGCAGGAACCGGGCGTAGTCCCGGACCTGGCGCCGGCCGTCGATCTCGGCCTCGGTGAAGTCTTCGGGGTTGATCACGTTCAGCATCCGTCCGTCGCGCCCGACCAGCCGGGTCGCGTTCACGAGCAGCTCACCGGGCCGGGTCGTCCGGAACAGCCAGACGTGCGACCGGGGGAGGTCGAGCCCGTCCGCACGGGCGGTCTCGATGGCGGAGCTGACCCACGGCGGGCAGATCGTGTCCTCCCCGTACGCCTCGCGGAACTCCCGCAGATCGACGTTGCCGAGCCGGAAGAACATGGTCGGGTTCTGGATGCGGCCGCCGTCCCCGAACCGTGTCGCGTGCCCGGCACGTGCGACGACCGCGGCGTCCCCGGACGCGTCGATGGTGCGTGCGGCGCGGATCACCGATCGGCCGGCGTTCGATTCGACCACGACGCCTGCGTGCTGCCCGTGCTCGACGAGGACTCCGGTGACCGCTGTGTGGAGCAGGATCCGGACCCCCGCGCGTTCGAGGAAGTCGTCGGCGACCTCGCGCCAGACCAGCGGATCGTGGGCGACCGTCCAGGTCTTCCCGTATTGCTGGGGGCCGGTGACGCCGCCGCGCTCGGCGAGGCTTCCTCGGAAACGCTCGGTGAACCCGTGCACCACCTGTCGTGGCGCGCCCGATTCCGCGGCCAGGTAGAGACCGCAGATCGTGCCCGACATCCCGGCCACCGCGGCGCCGCCGAAGAAGCCGTACCGCTCGACGATCACCACGGAGAGTCCGCCTTCGGCGCACACGGTCGCGGCGGCGACTCCCGCGGCCCCGCCGCCCACGATCACCGCGTCGACGTCGGCGAGCACGGGGAGGCTGGCTGCCTCCGATGCCGCGGCGTCCAAGCGCCAGTTCGGGAACTCGACCGACATATTGCTCATATATTGGTTGTACACGGCGGCGGTGGGCGATGTCCAGTCCTGCTGCCGGATGAGCGATGATGAGGGAGTGACAGAACAGGTCAACAAGGCCGAGCAGGTCTACACCCTGCTGGAGGACATGATCACCTTCCAGGAACTTGCACCGGGTGAAGCCGTCTCCGAGGCCGGGTTGATGGCGCGCACCGGCTTCGGCCGCACGCCAGTACGAGAGGCGCTGCAGCGGCTCGCCAGGGAACGCATGGTCGAGATCCACCCGCATCGCGGGGTGTTCGTCGCGGCGGTGTCCGTCGAAGCGCACTTCCGGCTCCTCGAACTGCGCCGAGGGCTGGAGGAAATGGCGGCGCGGTTCGCGACCTACCGTGCGCAAACCCGGCAGAAAGAGCAGATGCTCGCGCTCGTCGCCGACCTGGGCGCGTTCGAAGGCTCCGACGTCAGGCAGTTCGCCGCACTGCTCAAACGCTCGCACTCCTTGATCGTCGAGGCCACGCAAAACGAGTACCTGGAATTGGCGATGGCGCCCTTGCAGTCGCTGTCGCGACGGTTCTGGTTCGCTCACCTGCCCGATGTGGCCGACGACCTGCGAACCGCGGCCCGGCTGCACGGCGATCTGTTGCGAGAGATCGCCCACGGCGACGAAACGGCCGCAGTCGCCGCGGCACTCGCCCTGAACGACTACCTGACCGACCTCACCTATGCCGCCCTCGGCCGGCCTGAGCCGCGTACGTGATGTCCATGCTCCTCTCGATCCGTGGCGGGCCGGCTGTCGGAGACGCTCGAGGGCGGTGGCGCTAGCCCGGGGCTTTCATGGGGTGAGGGTTCGATCGGCGTGCCGTGAAAGGAGAATGGTGCTCTGAGCTGCGATGATACGGCTTGTCGAAGGCGGTATTGGTCGCAGGTTCAGGAGCACCATTCAGGTGGGCAAGTGTAGT